>CAZCBS010000217.1:0-7583 GCA_964496965.1 uncultured Bacteriovoracaceae bacterium | reverse complement strand
CGCGGCGGCCTGCTGGTGGGATGCATAGATCCGCGGCTGAACGGCCTTCTTCAAAACCTCCCACTCAACTCTCATTAGAAGAACACCCTCAAGTTCGCGTCACCACGATCGCTACTGGTACCAAGAAAACAATTAACGAAGCTCCTGCGGTGGCGACGGTCATTACGGCCAAAGATATCCAAACTATCGGTGCCACCAACTTGAGAGAAATCCTTGAGACAGTGCCCGGCATCCATACGTCTGTTCCAACATCCGGCGGAGGCAACGCTAGCCGCTATTTGATTCGAGGGATCTCGACCACTTTCAATTCTGAAACACTTGTATTGCAAAATGGAGTACCGATCACAAGTCCATTGCGTGGAGATCGAAATTATTCGCTTGGACCTATTCCAGTACCGATGATTGAAAGGATCGAAATCATCCGAGGTCCGGGCTCGGCTCTTTACGGCGCCGACGCATTCGCGGGCGTGATCAATATCATTACCAAAGACGCTCAAGCCATTAACGGGAATGTCGCCGCTGGTCGCATTGGAAGTTTCGATACTCAAGAAGCCTGGTTTTTACATGGCGCCACTTACGGGGATCTGAAAGCGTCGCTGATGTTCGACTACTTCAACACCGCGGGCCAGTCGCGGGAAATTACTTCAGACGCGCAGACTAATATTGATCATCGCAATGGAACGAACTTATCGCTGGCCCCAGGTCCGCTCAATCTTTCTCAAAAAGCTTATTCGGCTTTGCTCGATGCGGAAACTGGAAAATGGCGACTCCGTGGAACGTACTACGGCAAGACTAATGTAGGAACTGGGTATGGAATCGCTGACTCTCTGGATCCTGACGGTCGCTTTAGTTACAATCGCTATTTAGTCGATCTCACTTATCACGACCCGAAAATCGCCAAAGACTTCGACTTTACTTCGGTCGTTTCTTACCTCAATGACTCGCAAGAAGTGACTCGAAACGTTTGGCTGTTTCCAGCCGGCACTAATCTTGGAAACGGCACTTTTACCACTCCAGTGATTGGAAACCCCGAGTACTGGGAGCGCGTATTTCGCTTTGAGAACATCGCGCTTTACAAAGGCTTTGAAAATCATCAAATTCGATTCGGCGTGGGCTACACGTATAGCGATCTTTATCAGGTCAAAAATTCAAGAAACTCCACGACGACTTTCGCGCCTAGAGGGAATCTCGTCGATGTCACTGATACGCCCGATATCTTTATTCCCGAAGTTTCGCGCTATGACATCTATGGCCTGGCTCAAGACGAATGGCGATTTGCAAACGACTGGGAGCTCACGGCTGGGGCGCGTTACGATAAATACTCCGACTTTGGCGGGACCTTCAATCCTCGAGCGGCGCTTGTTTGGAAAACAACGGATAAACTCACTACTAAGGCTCTTTACGGGCGCGCGTTTCGCGCTCCGACCTTTGCCGAACTTTACACGGTCAATAATCCCACGACTCTTGGAAACCCCAATCTCAAACCTGAAACTATCAATGTTTATGAAATCTCGACCGCTTATCAGTTCACTCAAGCGCTCTACGCGGGGCTGAATCTCTTTCATTACAACGCGTCCGATGTCATCACGTTTATCAAAAATCCTGGCACAATTGCGTCTGCGACCGCGCAGAACGCTCTCGATCAAACCGGAAATGGCTTGGAGTTTGACAGCCATTACAAACCATTTGAAGCGCTTTTCTTGACGGGGAGCTACTCGTATCTTCATTCGATCAATGACAACACCGATTCGCCTTCGGGGGGCTATCCTAATCACAAAGTTTATTTTCGCTCCGACGTCATTCCTGCGACGAGCTGGCTTGCAAGTGGTCAGTTCACCTGGGTAGGTGTTCGCGATCGCACACCGGGTGATCCGCGAGGTTCGCTCAAGGGCTATACGAGCGTCGATATGACGATTCGCAGGTCAGATATTTTGAAACATCTGACCGCCGCGTTTTCGATTCACAACTTGTTTAATTTTGACATCCGAGAGCCAAGCGCGGGCCCCGGCCCAACTGCGGCTTTGCCGACCATTCCTTTTGATCTACCGCAAGCGGGACGAAGTGTTTACGGCGAGTTGTCATATCGGCTTTAGATGTAATCCGAATCATCGTCTGATCTTTCGCTCGTTTCGAAGCTCCAGTAACCTTTTGCCGTTTTCAATCGATCGATGATCCAAAGGGACGCCGTTTCGGCTGGAGTGTCGTAGTTGGTGACATCAAGCTCCTGAAGTGGCGCTGCGTACACGCAAAATGCCTCTTCGTCTTGAAGTAAAGACTTCCAGTGGTTCGTAACTTTGTCATAGTCAGGAGTTAGATCTGATTCCATGCTGAACTCGAAAAAATGTGAGCCTTCTGTCACATGAAGAGTGGGCAGCTTTTTCGTTCCTCCACTCGATTCGACTTCGACATATGAAATTTCCAAATCCTGGGTGGGAAAGCAAAGCCATTGATTATAAGAGGCCCAGTAGGGGCTTCCGTTTATAGGTGCACTGAGCGCAGGACCACGATCGAAATCGCTTTTCATCTGTTCGTAGTCATGCTCGTCGAGGAGATCCATGACCGGATTGCGATACATAGATAAGCTGGAAAGGGCAGCGACTGCTGCAATGATAGAAATTACATTTTTTCGCATTTTTGGAGGTTGAGTGAGGAGAGCCATACAGTACCGTACCCGGAATACAGTTAACAGTATTCTGGGTACTGATTATTGGGAATGGCGACCCCAGCAGGAATCGAACCTGCAACCCCCAGCTTAGAAGGCTGGTGCTCTATCCAGTTGAGCTATGGGGTCTTTCCACAAGAGTGATGATGCAGTTAAAGCACACAAGAGCCAGCGTAGGCAATATCACAGGAGAATTTTTGCCGACTGGCGCTTCGGAGCTGATTCTGTAAAATAGACGTGTATGGCACTTTACGAATTCTTTTGCGAACACTGTCAGTTTCAGTTTGAGCAGATTACGTCTTCGACCGATCAGGACCAGGGTAAGTGCCCGAAATGCCATGGAAAAGACACTAAGAAATTGATCTCCTGCTTTAGCGTTTCGGGTCAGGGGGATCAGCGAGAGAGTGCTTCTTACCATGGGTGTCATTCTTGTCATCCCGGTCACAAGCACTAAATGAACGACCGGCTCTAGGTTGGGCACCTCGATGGCATACCCAATGCTTCGCATAAGAGGATGCATAAGAGGATAAAAGACGAGAAGACTCCTGCTCCTCGCCGAGTTGTATGGGCGGTCGATGCCTTTGATGATCCAGAGCATCTTAGGTCGCTAGCCCCTGAGCTTTTGAACTCTCTCGCTCGCCAACAGAACTGGGGACATGTCGAAGTGGTCCCGGTTTATGTGCTGAGTCCGGGCGAAATCAACCTGACGATCGAGTTCAGTGGACCGTGGCTTGAGCAGTATCGAGAAGCGGCTCAAAAAGCGCTTCAGCATGCCTTAAAGGGAATCGCTGTCGCGGGAATGGTAAAACCCGAAGTCATCGCGGAGAACTTTACATCGACTTCGCAAGCCGCTCGCTCGCTCGCGATGCATGCCCTGATGATCGGTGCAGAGATGATCGTTGCTTCAGGCCATGGAAGAAAAGGACTTGGCCGATTTCTGATGGGAAGCTTTGTCGAGAACGTGATCCAATATGCGCATGTGCCGGTGGTGATCCTGAGACCTAAAATCAAAATCTCCGAGCGCATTCAAACGATATTGGTACCCACGCAATTTGGAACAAAAGCGAAAGCCGTGTTTCGAAAAGCCGTCGAACAGGCGCGAGGCTTGGGCGCGCGAATCGTTCTCTTTCATACTATTCCCCATCCAGTGGAGCCGATCCTCCAAAGCGGAGCTTACTTGGCAGGCGGATCCTGGGTTCCGGTGCAAGCGTATTTCTCGGTCGAGACCGATCGTCATCGACGGCGGGCTGAGGCTTGGGCTCGCTGGGCTGAGCATCAAGGCGTATCGACCGAAGTGATCGTCGACGTGCAAGGAAGCGATATCGGGGATTCGATCGTCTATCTCGCGAATAGCCGAAATGCCGACCTCATTGCCATGGAATCAAAATCAGGTCCTATCGCATCGACTCTCTTGGGAAGCATTACTCGACACGTCATTCGAAACGCCCCGTGCCCTGTTTGGGTCTATCGGCCGATGAAGGTTGTGGCCGCTCAAGTACCTGAGAAACCGGCTCGTCGCGCAGCTTGATTCCGGACTCTCTCGCGAGTAACTTGAAAGGATGGCATCCCCTAAAAAGTCCGCGAAAAAATCTTCTTTCTCGATCACGCTTGCCGACATTCAAGACGCCAAGCAAGTCATCCATCGCTATCTTGAGCCAACGCCGCTGCTTTTGAATTCTTGGCTTTCAGAATCTCTGGGATGCGAGCTCTACCTCAAGCTCGAGAACATGCAGCCGATCGGGTCTTTCAAAATCCGCGGCGCGCTTTATAAAATCTCGAAACTGACGCCCGAGGAAAAAAAACGCGGCGTGATCGCGGCAAGCGCTGGAAATCATGCGCAAGGCGTTGCTTGGGCCGCGAGAAAACTCGGCGTGAAGGCGATGATCGTGATGCCGAAAGGCGCGCCCTTGGTGAAGATCCAAAACACCCGCGCGCTTGGCGCGGAAGTCGAGCTCGAAGGCGATAACTACGATGAGGCTTACGAGTACGCGCGAAAAATCGCCAAGAAAACGGGTCGCGTATACGTTCATGCGTTTGAGGACCCCGCGATCATCGCGGGTCAAGGAACGATCGGACTGGAGCTGCTGGAGCAGCTGCCGGACGTCGATGTCGTCGTCGGATCGATTGGAGGAGGAGGGCTTCTTGCGGGAATCGCTTTAACGATGCACGAGCTTCATCCTCAGGCTTGGATCATCGGGGGGCAAGCCTCAGGCGCTTCATCCATGGTCAAATCGCTTCACCAAGGACGAGTCGGAAAACCAGGTCGCGCGGAGACGTTCGCGGACGGGATCGCGGTCGGAAAATCGAGCGAAAAAATGTTCGGCATTTTGAAGCCGCGCATTCATGAAGCGCTTGAGGCCGATGACGAGACGATCGCTGCCGCGGTTCTTGCTTTGCTTGAGAAAGCAAAAATCGTTGTCGAAGGAGCAGGCGCGCTCCCTCTGGCCGTACTTGAGCAGGTGAAGAAGAAAATCAAAGGCAAGAAAGTCGTTCTTGTCATCAGTGGCGGCAATATCGATGTGAATCTGATTTCTCGAATCATCGATCGCGGATTGATTCGCGCGGGACGAAGACTCAGGATCAATGTTCTTTTGTCCGATCGTCCCGGCTCGCTTGCACGGCTGACGGATCTTATTGCGAAGCAGGGAGCTAATATCCTGCAAGCGATTCACGATCGCAGCGAGCCTTCGACGACGATCGACCAAACGGATGTCGCGCTGACACTGGAGACTCGTGGACCAGAGCATAGCCAAGCTGTGATTCAGGCGATTCGAGAGCATGTGCTTCGGATTGAGCTGATCGACTAAAAGCCAAAACCTGGCGTCATGATTGCAGTTTATGCAAAAGGGCGAACCAGGAGGATTTTATGGCAATCAGAACTCGGAAAGGGTCGCTTGAAGAAGCGCCTATCAAGCATACAGCGGGCGGGGAAATGCCTAACCCGAGCGAACAGCATCAGGTTTCCGCGGAAGAGTTTGAAGAGATCGGCGAAGTCGAGGGAACGAAGCGAGGCGCTGTTTTCGAAAAGGTGCGGGATTATTTCCCTCACGCTCTCGGCGCAGTTGGACTCGGATTTGGCATTTTCTTTCTTGTCCGAAGATTGAGGGAAAGAAATCTGAAAGAAGAAACAGATCAGGCCAAAAGCGAAGCTAAGAGAGCTCTCGATATCGATGATGTCCCTCCTTCTCGGTTAATGGGCGCTTGATCTAATTTCTAGCAGGGTGTTGGTCTGTGGTCTGCATCTTGTTTGCGCATCATTCGAAATCAATTGAAATCAATGGAGATTAAACATGAATGATGCGAAAAAATTAGTTCAGGATTTTTACACCATTGGTAGCGTGCAACACGATATCGCGAAAGCATCGCAAATGCTCGATAGCGGGTATGTTTTGCATGATCCGTTTTTGCGTGGGCCTGTCAAAGGTCCGAGCGAATGGACGCGGGTCGAATCGATGTACTTGAAGGCCCTACCTGGTTTTCAACTCAAGATCGAAGAGCAGTTTGGAGAAGGTGATCTTGTTACGACTTGTTGGTCCGTCGAGGGGACCAATGAAGGCGAATTTATGGGATTTCCGGCAACGCATAAGAAGGTCTCGATCACCGGAACGTCCGTAACTCGCGTCAGTAACGGAAAAATCGCCGAAGAGTGGATCACCTGGGACGCGATGGGGATGTTTGAGCAGCTTGGAATCGTGAAGTTTCCGAAATTTCAGCAAGCTGCGTAATTAACAAGCCGCGTGAGATTAAAAAACTGCCCCGGCGGAGAGCCGGGGCAGTTTTGCATTAGCGATAGATTTTGCAGATCAATGGAGCCACGAGGCCGTTGAATCGCAATTGAGCAGGGTGAACCGCAGTGCGAACGAGGGACTCCAATTGGATCGTCAAAGTCAAATTAGGACCGCTGTAGATTCGCTCCATGCCGCGATCATTGATTTTTACGGCGTAGCTGCCGAGCGACATCGGACCTGCGATCGACTGGCGGGCGACTGAAGCCAAAGGTATGCCCGCGACGCCTCCGGTGGTGACTTTCACTAGATATCCTGCGTCCCGAAGCTCTTGACGTGCATCACGGCAGTCGACGGAAAGATACATTTCGTCAGCAGCGAAAGCTGACGAAGCGATGGAGACAAGTACTAAGCTCATCAAAGTGAAAGCGATTTTTTTCATAACTTATTCCTTTTTATAAAATCAGTTTTCGTATTCAAAGCGAATGCTCTCGGACGTGACGCTTGTGTAATACGGTTCATCGATAAGGAATAATTATTTGAAATTAGTCGACTTTATTAGTTTTGTTAATAACTAGGAAGCCACTGATCTCGACAAGTTTTCGCGATGAGATGAAACTCCTGCTCGGCGATTGCCGGAAGGATGCTTCTCTCTAATACCACCATGGCGCCGACGAATGCGTTGACTGCGACGAGTAGAGAAAATTGTGTGAGATTTTGGCGAAGGCCTAGAGTGATAGGGCGAGGCATGGTGGGATTCTATTATATCAGTAAAAAAGCGATTATTCTAAATGATTGGTGAACTCGGATCAGTTCGATTTGTCGGATGCGATAAGACCTAAGGATTAACTTAATTCAGCGATATTTTCGCTCTCCTCTCGGCAAGTCCTGCCCATTGATCTGGCTTTTATATGTTCTATTGTTTAATTAAGAGGGATCGAAGCAATGCGTTTTCTCGCCTCGGCTGTTTCTGCCTTCTTCATTTTTCAACACGTCGCTTTTAGCGTGAGTGTGGAAGCCGTAAAAGGCCCAAGCGGCGAGTTTCTGAATTTTGAAATCGTTAAAAATTTGATAAAAAAGAATAAAGTTACCAGAATTGAGGACCTCCTCCCTCTTCTGCCTGAAAGCTATCGCAAAAATTTCACCATGATGAAGGTGAGCCGTAGCAGTCAGGGCGCAACCCCTGAGGCGCCCAG
>CAZCBS010000216.1:0-7593 GCA_964496965.1 uncultured Bacteriovoracaceae bacterium | reverse complement strand
ACACCCGCTTTTCATTCAAGGTGCGGCCCGGCACCGCGTTGGGCCGCCTCTTTCGCACTGACCGCGACACCTAGCTTCTTGTCACCTCGGGTACGGCGATCTGCGGCGGCAGCGCCATCGCGGCCATCGCCTCGACCATTCACGCGAAATCGGCAGAAATATCCGTGGCCCTGGCCACCGTCTTCTTTTTGAACGCAACGGCGCTTTTGATTTTTCCGCCCATCGGACATTCCCTGGGCCTTGATCAGCGGCAATTCGGCCTTTGGAGCGCGCTGGCCATTCATGATACAAGCTCGGTCGTTGGCGCCGCGATCCAATACGGATCCCAAGCGCTTGAGACAGGTACCACCGTCAAACTTGCGCGCGCGCTTTGGATCGTTCCTCTCACGATTGCGGCAAGTCGAGTTTTCAAATCTGACGGAAACGAGCCTCACGCGCAACCCAAGCGTCCGTGGTTTATCCTGGGTTTTCTTGCTTCAGCAGCGGTCGTGACTTGGATTCCGATGCTTCGTCCGGCAGGACATATCGTCGAGCTCGTTGCGAAGCGATGCTTGGTCCTCACTCTGTTTTTGATTGGATGCAATTTAAGCGCGGCAACGTTGAAAGCTGTCGGCGTCAAAGCCCTCGCTCAAGCGCTCATGCTTTGGGTCATCGTTGCAAGCGCAACGCTTTTCGCCATTCGCATGAGTTGGATTCGCTAGGCTGCGTTTGGAATCGCTTTTGTCTTCACAAGCCCGATCCGCTCAAGCTCTCGCGCGATGGAAATCAATTTGATTCTTGCGCCGGAGACGTCGGTTGGGAGAGCTTTGACATCGAGAAAGTCCTTCACCTCCCCCATGAGTTTCACGGGGACGCATTTCAAGAAGCGTGATCTTTGCGCTTCCTCTAATCCACAAATAGCATAGGCAACGATGCGGGCCGGAGAGCGCGCAAGAACTTCAGCAAGTTCCGAGTCCGGCAGTCCGATAATGTCTCGAAATTCCATGACGTATTGAAGCGCCTGATTTGTATAACGAGAATCTTCGGCAAGACCCGCATCAATCATGCGTTGACGCCGAGACGGCGGGGTCGTTTCGAGAAGCTCAACAAGTTTTCTAAAACCGTCTGGATTTTGCTTATATCGCCAATAGATGCTCATAGATCGAATAGCCCCTTTATAGATACTTAATAGTATATCTAAATAGTCAAGAAATCAAGCGAACTGTTAAGCTGTATTTAGAATTTACACACCCTCGCGTAACAGTTGGATTTCTTACCCAGTTTTGATGTTAGATAGTGAGCTTCTATGAGCTCCAAAAAGCGAATTGGCCTAGTTTCACTCATCTTGTTGATCTCCGTTGTCTTGGATCAAGGCACTAAGAAAATGGCCACTCAAATGCTTTTAGGTCATCCCCCGATCTCGTACTGGGGTAATCTTTTCAGATTCGACTATGTCGAAAACCCAGGGGCATTTCTCAGCTTGGGCGGTACGCTTTCCCCCGAGGTTCGTTTTTGGGTTCTCAATATCGCTGTTTCGATCTTTCTACTCGTTCTGCTTTTTTCGGTTCTCACCAACCGCGCAATGAGCATTTTTAATACGGTTTGTTTATCGTTGGTTCTCGGTGGCGGGATCAGCAATCTGATCGATCGGTTTTTTCGCCATAATGGCCAAGTTATCGACTTCATGAATATGGGGATCGGAAGCCTGAGAACCGGGGTTTTCAACGTGGCCGATGTTTTCATCATGTTCGGCATCATTGCTTATGCTGTGACCTCGCTCGCGACCCCTCAAGCCGAGAGCGAAGGACGAGCTTCTTCGGATGAGCTGAGAGACTGAACGACTTGACGCGCGGCTGAGGTTCCTGTTTCGATCGCGCCGTCCACGGTTCCGCTCTGTCCGCTGAAGTGAGTGGCCTCGCCAGCGAAAAATAAGGTTTCAAGAAGCGGTTTTGCCAGCGCACGCTGCGCATTTTCGCCATTGACTGCCACGTAGCTATAAGCGCCGCGTGCATAAGGATCGCTGAGCCAGTCGTGAAAATGCCATGAATCGAGCTCGCGTTCGATGATCGATCGCCCGAAACCGGTGATCAGAGAGAGCGATTGAATCGCTTCTTCCACGATCGCTTCTTCAGAGTGATCGCCGAGCTCAAGCGCTTGAGGACCTCCTGCCCAGGCAGTGAGCAGCGGGACTCGAACGGGCTTTTGGGTCCACCATGTTGGAAACGCGACATCAGGGTCCGGTGCGTGATGAATGAACGCAAGTTCGGAATGGCTGTGCTCCCAGAAGCGAGTGCGAAATCGAAGCAAGACTTTCGTGACCGGCCCCATTCGGAGATGGTCGACCGCATGTTTTTTCTCGCGCAAAGGGGGATCAAATCGGATTGCGCCCTCGATCGTTGATTCGTGAATGGAAGCATGTAGCAAGCTCAGTGGGATTGTAACGATGACTTTCCTCGCATGAACTCTTTGCAATCGGATACCGGCTCGTGAGCGGACTTGGATCGCGACTTCATGAGGGCCCCATTTCATTTCATGGACCACTGTATTGAGTCGAATTTCGGCTCCGTTTCGTCGAGCTCCGGCTTCTAGCCATTTTGTGATCCCGTCATAACCCACGATGAAACGAGCGAGACGCCGACTCTTTGTCGCATCGAGATCGCATTCGGCTGAAGAGAGAGCCTTTAGGCTCAGAACACGTGGATCGGCGCCGTGAAATCCTTCGACGTAGCCGCGAACGAACGGAAGAAAGCGCTTTATCTCCGGATCTCGCTCGGCAAACAACAAAAACTCAGAAAAAGAGTGGTCGGAGCCATTGAGCTCTCTCGCCTTTTTCATGACAAGCCCGAGGTCGTCCCAAAAATGAGACATCGAAACTACCTCGGGCGAGCTGGTTTTTGAAACTGCGTAGGCATGCTCGTCCGATAAATCATAATATGCCATCGAGGCGCTTCGGGCGATTTTGAGTAGATTTTCGGGCGAGCCATGCACAAATTCAGCCCCAAGCTCTATAGGAATCGAAAACTCGGGATCGTGATGGGTGTAAATGCGGCCACCCATCCTTCCTCTGGCCTCGAGTACAAGAGTCTTGCAGCCCGCCTTAGCGACCTCTTCAGCGGCCGCAAGCCCCGCCGCGCCAGCGCCAATAATCACAACATCCCAGTTCTCAATGGATCGATCCATATTCGATCTGAGAGATGCAAAACGGCGACCTGCGCAGCCGATGGCCGCACGCTTCTTATATCACTTTGGCTTAAGGTCTTTTTTCAGCGAAGCCAGCACTGCGAAAGGATTGTTCACGAACACAGGCTTTGGAGGAGCTTTCGGACGAGAAGGCTGTCCGCCGCCGCCGCGCTTTTGCCCATGGCCACCGTGGCCTTCGTTTCGCTCAGGACGGCGCTCAGGACGCGGAGTCTCGGAGGCAGCCTTGATTGAAAGCGAGATCTGCTTTTTCTCGAGATTCACGTCAAGAACTCGAACTTTGACCTGATCGCCAGGGCTCACGGCTTCACGAGGATCCTTGATAAAGCGATCGCTGAGCTGTGAGATATGAACCAGTCCGTCTTGATGGACGCCGATATCGACAAAGGCCCCGAAGTTCGTGACGTTCGTCACGATGCCGGGACAAATCATTCCCTGCTTGAGGTCCTTCACTTCGAAAATGTCGTCGCGATAAGCGAATGGAACAAACTGATCGCGAGGATCGCGGCCTGGTTTTTCAAGCTCGCGAACGATGTCATCGAAAGTGTAAGCGCCGATTTGTTCTTTGAGCGTCGAATCTTTCTTAACAAGAGTCACGCCGGTTCCCATCAGCTCGCGAACGCCTTTTCCAAGGCGCTGAGCCAGTCCCTCAAGAACACTGTAGCGCTCTGGGTGAACGCCTGTGTTATCGAGCGGATTCTCGCCTTCAGAGATCCTGAGAAATCCCGCTGCTTGTTCGAATGATTTTTTGCTGAAGCGCGGAACATCCAATAGCTGCTGGCGCGAGCGGAACAAGCCCTTTTGCTCGCGATGTTCCACCACGGCCTTGGCAAGAGAAGGCCCAATGCCGGAAACGTGAGCAAGAAGATGGTAAGACGCCGTGTTGAGATTGATTCCGACTGAGTTCACGCAAGAATCAACCACAATGTCCAGGCTTCGCTTCAAGGCGGGTTGCGAGACATCGTGCTGATACTGGCCAACGCCGATGCTTTTTGGATCGACCTTTACAAGCTCAGCCAATGGGTCTTGAAGTCTCCGGGCGATCGAGATGGCTCCGCGAACAGTGACATCGAGATCCGGAAACTCCTCGCGCGCCACTTCGCTCGCGCTGTAAACGCTTGCGCCCGCTTCGCTGACCATGACGACGGGAATCTGCTCGCCGGCCTCTTTTACGATGCCGCGAACAAAAGTTTCAGTTTCTCGTCCAGCGGTTCCGTTGCCGACTGCGATCGCATCGAGCTTGGTGTTTTTGAAAAGCTCGGTGAGAAGCGTTTTCGCCTTGGTCTTGTCGGATGCGGACTGAAGATGCATCACCGTGCTGGCGATGTACTTTCCGGAGGCATCGATGACCGCAAGCTTGCAGCCCGTGCGAATGCCCGGGTCAACGCCCAAAACGGCTTTTGCGCCCAGTGGAGAAGCGAGAAGGAGTTTTCTGACATTTTCTGCAAAAACGCGAATCGCGGCCTCATCGGCAATATCTTTCAAAGACTTATGCGCTTCGTTTTCAATGCTTGGGATGACGTGCGCTTTCAGAGCCAAGCGCGACGCTTTGACCAAAATCTCGTGACCGGGTGAGCCCGCGACGCTGATCGCGGAATTTTCAAAAAGCTTCAGCATTCGTTGGTCAAAGTCTGTGTCAGAAGAAGGCCCGCCCACGGCAAGGGTCAGCTCCTCTTCCATCCAACCGCGGCGGATCGCCAGATAACGATGCGAGTTCTGAGGCTGCAGGAGAGAATGAACGGGCTCTTCGTGCGTGAAATAAAGCTCGAACTTGCTGTTGGCTTTCGCTTTCTCGCCTTTACCGGTGCGAATCACGCCTTTTTCCATGATCGCGGTGCGAACTTGCTGCCTGAGCTCGGATGTCTCGGCCAGACGCTCGATCAAAATATGTTGAGCGCCTTCGATTGCGGTTGCGGCATCGTTGATTCCTGCCGCTTCATTACGGAAAGTAAACGCCCAAATATCGAGAGTCTGTCCAGGCTGCGGCGTTTCGGTGCCGTGAGCGCAACCCCAAATCCAGTCCGCAAGTGGTTCGAGTCCGGCTTCTTTTGCAGCCGCCGCTTTGGTTTTTCTCTTCTGCTTATAAGGAAGATAAATGTCATCGAGTACGTCGAGCTGATAGGTGGTGAGAATTTTCTCTTTCAGCTCAGGCGTCAGCTTCTTCTGCTGATCGATCTGCTCGACGATGAATTTTTGGCGATGAAGGATGAGGTCCCACTTCTCTTTTCCGTCAAGAACGGCCTGGATTTTTACTTCATCCAGGTTGCCAGTCTGTTCTTTTCGGTAGCGCGCGATGAACGGAACCGTCGCCCCTTCTTCTGCGAGCTTGAGAACGGCAAGCGCTGATTGAGTGGGAATTTCCGCATGTAAAACTTGAAACCACGATTCGAAAGTCACGAGTGCAACATCTCCTTGGTGTGAATCTAAAGTCAAACGCTACTAAGCCGACTAATTTAGTACGTCAAAAAAAGCTTGTCATTTCGTCAAGCAAGCGTCCTAATGTCATTACATTGAAGTGTGTAGTTTGAGAGAAACAGTGTGAAGCGACTTTAGCTGCTTCCACACATCATGAGGAGAGTATAGCTTTTATGCTCAGGAACTTTCTTAAAGGAACAGCAGTAGTACTCGCGCTTGGCGTGGCAATGTCCGCACAAGCCGAAGAAGGAATTTCAATCGCCAACGGAAAAGCGAAAATGAACTCGCTTCTCCAATTCTGGTTCGTCAATGACACCAGCTTGGGCCATCAAACCAGCTCCACCACTGGCAACGCCAATGGTGCTAAGTTCGACATGCTTCTTCGTCGTGCTGAAGTCGGATTCAATGGAGCATTGAGCGATTCAACCCGTTGGTTGGTATCCATGGACCTCGCTCGCGCTGTTGGAACTTCCACCAGCACCGTTAGCGGCTCGACAGCAACGACGCCGGCCAATACGCCTCTGAACATCCTGAACGATGTGGTCATCAGCCAGAGCTTGTTCATGCCAGAATTGACCCTCGATGTCGGTCAGTTCAAGATCCCAACAGTTGCTGAAAGCTTGGATCCAAGCGGACAGCTCTTGTTCCCAGAGCGCTCGATGGTTGCTCGTACTTGGGGCGAAAGCCGCCAACCTGGCGCCATGATCGCTTACAAGACCCCTATGTGGAAGCTCGCTGGAATGATCTCCGACGGCGGAAACACCAAAGGCAACAACATTGCCAACAACGGTCAGAACACCCTTGATACCGATCAAAACAACGGCAATGCGGACGCTCATCCGAATAACAAGGATCTGACTTTCCGTTTTGACATCAAGCCGATGGACATGGTTTCTGCAGGCGCTTTCACCTATCTCCCAAGCTATAACTGGGGCCAAGGTGGAGCTTTCGGTGGTAACGTTCGCGTGACACCAATCGAAGACCTCATTGTTCGCGCTGAATATGTTCGTGGCTGGGTTCGCGGTACGACCGGCGACAACCTTCCTCGCAACGGCTACGTGGTTGACGCTGGTTACCAATACGGCGATTTCCAACCAGTGGTTCGTTACGAAATTCAGCAACAAAGCGTGACCGCAGCAGGTGCTGTTGGAACGACGGCTGGCGACACCTTCACGGCTGCTGCTACGACCCTCGGTCTGAACTACTACATGATGAAGCACAATTCGAAGATTCAGTTCGCTTATTCGATCTTGGGTAAAAATACCTCTGGATCGAATGCTTCGAACGGCGCAAGCAGCTTCAGCCCAGCAACTGGCAAGTACGCTCCACAACCTGGAACGGGCGGATCGGTTGCAACGTTGGCTTTCCAGATCGCAATCTAAGAAGCTGACTCAGTCATCGACTTAAGAGAAGCGGTGTTCCGAAAGGGACACCGCTTTTTTTATTGGTGCCACTTGGACCCTAAGGGCGCACTCTGACTCCGTGCCCGTTGATTTGAGACATTGAAATTATAGGGTAATTTCAACACTTGCCTTGGCGTAATCTTTGCTCCATGCAGCATCATGCTTTCGGATGCAGACCCAAACAGCTCCTTTTGGACCATCGCAACTCTGCTGATTGTTTTTGGACTCATTCCAGCAATCGTATATTTTTTAGGTAAAGCCGCGATCAACGGAATGAATTCGGATCAAGAGCAGACTCAAGAAGCTCGCCGCCTTAAGTCGCACGAGGAACTCAAGCGTCTCTATGATGCGCAGCGGGCGCAGACTCAAGAAGCTCGCATCGACCGTGTGCAAAATAAAAAGCAGAGAATCATAACCAAATCCTCAAAAAACCCTGACCCCCCCTTGTCTTGACCATTGATTCTCAAAAGAGCAATGTGCACATCGAGGATGCTCAGGAGTGGCTGCTAACGAAAACGTGTTCATCAATCGATAGTGCAGCGGGTTGCGATTTAACTGGCTGGTTTTGGCAAGAGCGCTCGATTCCCGCCCGCCCTTT
>CAZCBS010000215.1:0-7661 GCA_964496965.1 uncultured Bacteriovoracaceae bacterium | reverse complement strand
TCAGCATCCGCCGTGCTCAAAGCCCGCATCTGGTCTTAGGCAAGCTCAAACCTTCTCTCCAGCTCATCACAGGCGACGAAGTCCTGGTTCTTACCGAAAGAAAAGAAGAACCTCCCGTCAACTTCAACTATAAAATCTTATTCGAAGACGAAGTGCTTTTCGTGATCGAAAAGCCCGCCCATCTTCCGGTACATCCCGCAGGACGCTACTTTTTCAACACCTTGCTCGTCCATCTCAAGACGCATGGTCATCCAAGCTCCCATCTTCCTGAAGTGAAAGCCGAGCGCGAGTACTATCTGGTTCACCGAATCGACAAAGAGACGAGCGGAATCCTGGTCCTCTCCAAAGACAAAGAAGTCTGCACTCACCTCACTCAGCAAGTTGCCGAGCGAAAGACCGAAAAGCGTTATCTAGCGCTTGTTTATGGAAAGCCAAAGGATGAGTTCGCCGTCGATCTCGCCATGAAACGCTCCACGACTTCCGCGATCGAGTTGAAAATGATGGTCGCGCCTGAAGGCGAAGGAGCTCAATCGGCGTTCACGCGTTTCAAGCGACTAAAAACCACGACCAATCGCTACGGCGAGTTCTCACTGGTGGAATGCTTTCCAAAGACCGGAAGACAGCATCAGATTCGCGTTCATCTTGAAGCGGCAGGACATCCGATCGTCGGCGATAAACTCTACGGCGTCCCGGAAGACGAGGCGCTTCGCTTTTACGAAAGACAGCATTTATCCGCCGAGGCGCAATCAAAAATCATTCTGCCTAGGCATGCGCTTCATGCCGCGGGAATCCGTTTTGAGCATCCCCTCACGGGCGAAATGGTCGAGTTCGCCTCGGGACTTCCCGAGGATCTCACTGCGTTCTTTGAGGACCGGATTGAAGAAGCCCTGCGGGACTATCCCAATTGGGGGATCGCGCGAGGCACGGTTCATCAGGAAGAAACTCCAGCTCCGCAAAGCCTAAGCCCGGCTCCTGATCATAGCGAAGATCTCCTCCCAGAAGAATATTCCCCGGTTTTTTAAAATAGAACGGCACCCTGGACCAACGAAGAAACTGCTCAAATCGGCAGTATTGCGCCGCGAACGTAAAAAGATTCTCCGTCGTTCCTCGAAACTCTCCGACCCAGTAAGTACTTTCGTCCGAAACCAAGCTCGACTTCATCAGAGGCGCGGTACGCTCGACGTTCCCGCGAAAAGCGCAGGTGTTGGGCGAAAAAAGCGAAGGCCAAAGACTGACGACGCCGATTCGCTCAAAAAACGGAGTCATCACTTGTCCAGAAACCTGCCCGGGCATTCCACTCATCTGAAGCTCCGAGACCGGAATCACCTTCCAACAAAACGGATTTCCAGGCGAAGGAGTCGTCACAATCTGTGCAAGCTGCTCCTCGGGCTGCTCGCGCGCAATTTGATCGCGAATCTTGGATTCGGCCAAATGCCCTGTCCAAGTGAAGACAGAAATGACCAACGCGGTCGCGACGATCGGTTGCGCAACTCCCGGTCTCATTTTTTGCACCCAAAGACAGAGCACAAGAAAAAGCGTGCACGCAAGCGAGACGGGCCAGGTCGCGATTTTCGTTAGCCAAAGAATCCCGAGCATCACCGTGCTGATCGCGATTCCCAATCCGCGCGCGATTTTTGATTTCAAACCGAAAATCAGAAGCGGCACAAGCGCCGCCCAAATCAGCGGCTCCACGATGAAAATCACGCCCCCATAAACCCAATGCGACCAAAACGGCGCAAAAGGATGAACGCCATAGTCATTCATGAAGTCCGCGCCGATGTGAAGCAGAAGCGCTGCGAGTGAAATCCAAAAGAGCGCCAACCACTCCGAGCGCGGCAAACCCTTGGGCCCCCTCACTCCCCCAATCGCCGCGGCCATCATGGCCGTGAGCATCGCCAAAAGCGGAGTCGCGATCAAAGTATGGGTGTAGCCGCGGTGATGAAGAAGGTAGCCGAGTTTTCCGCCGCCCCAAATCCCATTGATGATGAAATCGGCGTCAGGAAAATTATTTCCGATGATCGCGGCCCAAAAAATCGCGGATAAAAACTGGGGCGATCGATCGCGAAACCGGGGCAGCTTGCGAAGTCCCTCGCCCATCGTCGCGCAAAAGAGCGAGTGCGTGATGTTATCCACTGAGTGTCTTACCCAGAGGGCCAAGAGGGCCGTGAGCTGAAATCAGTTTTTCCGCCATTTCCGAAAATCCCCCACCACTCTCACGCGAAGTAATCCAGCGCGGAGGATGTTTGAGGCGGCTCAGGTATTTGCGGAGATTCGCCACGCCCACTGTGTACTGAAATGCCGCGAACATCGGCTCATCGTTGGGCGAATCGCCGATAAAGAGCCACTCATCCCAACCCGGCGCGCCTTTCGGGGCGACGCCTGATTTGAGCAGCCAGTGCTCAAATCCTTTTCTCTTATCGTAATCGCCAAACCAAGTATTGACGTGAATGCTCGAAAGCTTCGCGTGCGCTCCGTCGTCGTGGCAAAGTTTCAAAAGCTCCTCGACATCCGCCTGCGGCCAAGTCGGCACGTCTTCACAGATATCGATCGCAAGATCATATTCGCGATAGTCCTGATCCGATGCCCAGCGAGCGTGCGGAAATCGGGCGCGAATTTTTTCAGCGAGAAGCTGAAGTCTCTTCTTGAGGGCCTCCGGTGTATCTTGCGCGGGTGTGTCGATTCGCTTTCTGACTCCGTCTTTCATGAAGAAAGTAAACGCGCCGTTCTCCCCCACGATCGCGTCCACGGGCCAAAAGCGCGCGAAATGATCGCACCATCCCGCGGGGCGCCCCGTGATCGGCACGACGTAAAACCCGGCATCCTTGAGTTTCCAAAGAGCCGTGTAAGCTTCGGCCGTGAGTTTTCCGTGGGTCGAAAGCGTATCGTCGATATCCAGGCAAACTCCGCGGACGTTTCTCAGTTCTTCAGAAGTGATCATGATTTTCTCAGTGGTAGAAGATCACGCCACCCGAAAAATAGGTCGCGGCGTGATTGATGTTGATTCCCATTTCGGTTGAAAAGCTGAAGTGCTCCGATCTTTTCCAAAGCGCCCCGATCGCAGCCGTTGAAATGACCTGATAAGTCCCTTCGCTAAAGGCAAAGCCGATGGGAAACGCAAAGAAGGGATCGATTCCCTCGCCCCCTTCTTGGGGAAAGTTTTTGTGAATATAAGGAATCCCTGTCAGCTCCAAGCGACCGGTGTTCGGAATCCGGTAGTACAAAGCCTGGGTGGCCAAGCCGATTCCGGGCTGACCTTCGATATCCGGCACAAAATCCCAGGTCAGGTTGCCACCGATGCGAAAGTTTCGGGGCCCGCCCCCAGTCCCCAAAATGCCCTGAAAGTTCATCAGCTCATTGAGGCCTTGGGTATATTTCGCATTAATGGCCATCCCCGCACTCGGCGATAGGGTCAGTTCAGGCTCCAATCCCAGGGCAAAGTTCCCCGGTTCGACGAATCGAGGAATATTAAAGACGCCCGCTTGGGCGGGAACAGCCAAAAGCGTAAGCCCAAGAAATCCCAAAAAGCCTTTTTTGTGCAACAACATAGACGATTGTACTCCGGTCCTATAAAAATCTGCCGCCAGGCGCCGCAAGTCAAGAAAAACGTCCGACTTGGACGGTTGACAGCACGCCCTGAACCGCGTAAAACCGTTCGAGTTCGATACATGTACGTGGTGGCCGTAGCTCAGTTGGTTAGAGCATCGGATTGTGATTCCGAGGGTCGGGGGTTCAAGTCCCCTCGGTCACCCCATTTAAATTTTGATTATTATAAATCATCCTGACGCCTCAAATTCTTTAGTGAGTTTGGGGCGTTAGTGTTTTGTGTATCAAGAAACTTTGGGGTTCGACGGACTGTTGGGACTTGAACCCGCTTTTGTTGAGTTCACGGAAATTATTGAAAGGACTCGGATCGGGCTGGGTTCAATCCCAATGGGATGCCGATTTTCATGCATAATGAACCCATGTCGAACTGAGTCAAATCTTTTCGAAATACCGGAAAGTTGTCTAGAAATGGTTTCTGCACCACTTGTCTAATTTCGTTTCTGATTTGAAGATGCATGGCATGAACGAAAAGTTAAGCGACAAAAAAGACCACATAATTCATCCCGACGATAGGGCTGGTTCCTCAGGACCGTGGCTCGAAACTAAGCTTAAAGATGAAAAACTAACTATTCACCCTCAAAGTGGGATTGCGATTGCTCTGAAGTCCCTTCAGCAACTACGACAACTTATTCTATCCAAAGGGAGTACAGGTGTTCGTCCCGTTGAAGAACTATACAAGCTTTTCTCAGAAGGATACGGAGCCGACCTTCTTACGAAAGCATTGCACTGGGGATACGATTCAGGACTGCGGTTGTCTCAAGAACAGTGGAAGTATCTCATAAGCGCCAACCCGAACATAGCCAGTCCGGGCCAAAGTAGTACCGAGCGTAATAAGGTTTGGGAAATTGTAATTGGCAGCATCGCTAAAACCTTTTGTGCTCAAGTTGATTTCACTGAGCCAGATCTGATCTGCAACTACGAAGGGGAGAAAATAGCTGTCGCTGCCAAGGTAATTTATTCTGACGAACAGGTTGTCCAGAATGTCAGAAAAGGATTTAAGCAAGCCAAAGCAGTTGGCGACGCAGACGAAATAGATGCTTATTTTATTTTTGCAAATATCGTAAACATTTATCCATTCTTAGATATTTTTAAACAGACGGCGAAATCGCAAAGTTCCGATAAAATGACTGATCTCCTCCTAAATAATGTTACGTCTTGGTGCGATCGATTGCCTTTGATGAAAGAGGCAAAACGTCTAAAAGAGCAGACCAATAAGCCCGTCGGTGTCGGATTTTTTATTCCATTCACTCTGGTTTTGAACGGGAACCCAATGCCCTTTTTCTATGTTCATATGCCTCTAACCTGGGCCGTCGGGAGCATCGAATATCGGTTTGCCCAGAAGTTTCTTCAAGCCTGTAACGTCGTATTAGGCTACCCGCACGAGAATGCGGACTCTGTTACTATGACCAATAAGATTTAAGACCAGCAATCCCAGCCTTGATTAGCTCATTAAACGTTCTTACGTCGCACAGAATCTTTGGATGCAAAAGAACCAGCGCCGAGTCGTCAAAATCCGCGGTATAGTAAGTATCGAAACTGCGATTACCATTTGTGAACTGTAAGTACGGTAACACATATGGCGAAATGCGATGAGCTAATGGATCCCTAAAGCTTTGAAGATGGTTGAGCCAATCTTGATACTTTTGTTTTGCGACCAATAACTCCGCTGGGAGATGTTTCATGCTTTCTTTGCGATGAAGCGCAATATGGTGGGTTGGAAGAACTACTCCCTTTTCTAACAGAATTGCTCGAGCTAAGTTGTCCAAGCCTCCCGCAAAGTCCATTATGCACATATTCAAAAGCAGGGTTTGCTCAAACCTTAATTCTTCTGAGGGAGGCGTTTTATTTAGCTCACTTTTGAAACCGTCATGAAATCGTTCTAGGCACGTTCCCATTCGATTTAGCCTGCGCAAGACGCCATATTTCCAGAACTTTGCTGCCTCAGGTTTTTTAAAACTGGGCTCAAGATCCAATAAATCTTGAAGCAACGTTCTGACTTCACCAATTACTAGCGGATACTCATGATCGATTTGGATTCTTTGTTCGTCAGATAGCCTAGTTGCCATGTTCATTACCTGTTAGATTTTCGGCTTCGGCTTTATTTACATAATAATCACTGCCCGTATGCATCTCGCAACCGAGACCAGGAGAAATCCTCGTCGTAAGATTGTTTGATATGGTCAATCCACTTGTTTTCAAGTTTTGACTGGTCTGAAAATCTCGAGAATGAATTCTGTTCGGCACTAATTTCCATAAGAAAGACGTTAATCCATCGATGATCAGCGTTGGTAATTCCCATCACTTGTGTGATTTTTCTCGAAACAACATCAATTTCGGGCTGAAAAACGCCTCCATGACGAATAGTCAGCCTAAAGAGCATAGTTGAATGCGGAGTTATAATTTTCAGGGTCCGCATGGCGTTTGTCGCATTGCGAACTGCACGCGATCCGACAGGCAGCTTCAGTGATATTGGAATTGTGGTTTGCAAAATATTTTCTGGACCGCTTTCTGACTCGATAGGGATCTGAGGAATTTGCTCGAGGCTGATTCCCGTTACGTATCCGCCACCTCCATGCCCACTGATCCCATAAATTAATGGTGATGGTTGAAATGCGTAAAACTGCTCAAGTTTGCTAAGCCAAGAAAATAGTGAGTATTCCAAAATATCAAGTTCAGTTTCGGTCACAGGAGCGAGTTCATTCGTAGACTGCGCGGTTAACCTACCCGAAAGATTAAGCTGTCCAAATTTATCGAAGAGTAAGAAATCGTTAAGATCGTGAAGCCCTGAAAATCGGTCCATCTTCTCTATGCGATCTTCAAGCCGTCGTCGTACCATTGATGTCATCGCTCCCGAATTCCAATCGACCAAGAGCGCGACGGGAGTTTGTTGTGATGAAATTTTTGGGAGGTCTAGAGCTATCGCTTTATATCCAAGAAAAGCAGAAAATAGGATTGCACCAATTGCTGGGAAAACGATTTCGATAGTTTCAGATGCAAAATTGTTTCTGACCAAATAATAGCTAGATCCAAGAGCAAATATCCAAATCAAAATTCCGAAAAAATAGACCATTTTTTTATCCAATTTAGTATTCATGAATCAGTTTTTTTTGCGACGTCCGTGCCCATTTTCTAACTGGGGCGTGAAACTCCACCGAACTAGGGGATTTTACAAAAATCGAAAATAGCATGAGGACTCCGAGTTACATAGGCCCAGTATTTGTCCCCATACGACCAATGCCACCATTCCGTAGGATAATTCACGAATCCCGCTCGACTCATCGCTGAAACCAGAATGTGGCGATTCTTTATAGCGGCGTCGGAAATGTTAGTGGCGGCAGTGTAAGTAGCTTCCACTGTCGCCAAAGGAGAGGCATTAAATTCAGTCCCCATGTCTAACCACCTACCATCTCTGGTCATGAGGGTTAAATCAACAGCGCCTCCGGTAACGTGCGGAGCTACTTCAAGTGGTGCATTCAGTTTCGAGCATTCGTCGTAAACTTGGTTTTCGGACCAATCGGGATACTTTTCTCGCAGACGCCGGCTATAGCCCTCCCAGAATCCTCGTTGCACGGTCATCGGTCGATAACATTCCTTAAGAAGCAATCGAATTCCCGAAGGAAGAAAGCTCTCAGCGTTCGTCAGCATTTCGCCAATTTTTTTGCGTGCAAAGGAAATTGAATCGGACTCCTTTTGAACATGAACTCGATTCAAATCGAACGCTAAGCTTGGGAATTCGACTTGGAGGTCAATAAATGAATCACCGCAGTCAATGACCGGGATTTCTTTTACTTTGGGATCACCGATGAGAGTTACACCTTGATCAAACTCTAGGAGAGGAAGAAAAAATCCCTGTTTAATTTTGGACTCTCGCTCGCCAATACGTTTGGCACCCTGTCTTATATAAAATGCCTCCGCGTATGGATCCGAAGCGATCAAAATTCTTGTCCATCCCATCGCTTTTGCAGTTTGAGCTGATTTTAAAAAGAGAGCCTCTCCAACGCCTTTTCGGACGTACTCAGGCTCAATCCAAAGATGATCGAGCATATTCTCACCTTTGA
>CAZCBS010000214.1:0-7676 GCA_964496965.1 uncultured Bacteriovoracaceae bacterium | reverse complement strand
CCCATGAAATCGAATTTGTCTATTTTTGTAACCGCTATTGCGCTGTTCGGAAGCACAACGTCTTTCGCTGGAGAGAGCGGCGCTCATGGTGGAAACGCTGTATCCTGTCCAGGCAAACCAACTGTCATTTTAGACTATTATCACGCGACATTGCCAACCATAGGAAACCTCCAGTCACCTCTCGATATCAATCAAATGTCCGTCAATGAGGTCATCGTCTATTTTAGAAAGAAACTCACTCAAACAGCGTTGGAAAAGGATTTTGAAGACGCGCTGACCGCCATTGGCCCGCTCGAAAGCTGGATTTCGACCGCCCAAGCAGATCTCAAAGACGTAGGTGATTCGAATGAGACATATAATCTGCCAAAAGGATGCGTAAAATTACAGGCCGCAGCTCGCCAGGGCGCCGCTGTCTTCGCGGACCCTCACATTCTGGACCAACTTACCGAAGGGCAAAGGGGCATCCTCGTGGTTCACGAAGCGCTCTATTTTGTCGCAGAAAAGATCAGTGGAGCGCAAACCTCCGAACAAGTCAGATCCCTCATTCGAACCATCCTTGATACTCGTGCGACGAATGACAAACTATTCAAAGCGATTCGAGATTTTGGAAAAACTTTCGCATTTGAATCGTTAGTCGGCCATGTCTATCAACCTGAACCCTTTTGGAGCATGTACTGCGACGAGAGCTTTCTCATCACGGATCTGAAAGCTCGGACATTAAGGCGGCATTATACCGACCATGCCGGTTTGCACCGAGAATGCCTTGAAGCCACTCCTAACGATTGGCAATGCGAGCCAGATGGCCAAACTTGCCATAGTCAAGACCGCCCAGAATTAGTCGTCCTTGATAAAGACAGTTACAAATACGTCTTTAAAAACGGAAGTTCGATTACTTATCGACGAATTCAAAACCTCAAGTAAGCAAGGTGAACAATATGAAAATCGCAATTTTATATTTGATGAGTCTTTTTGCCATCTCGTCAGCCCAAGCCGCATTCGTAACCCTAGAATAAAATGGGCAGGTCTTGACTCAGTTTTCGCTCGTCAGTCCGAAAAAATTCGATGCGGATGGTTACCGGATCGAAGAATATCGAGTGACCTTTGATGGTACAGAGTCCGTTTATTTAGAAACCCCAGGCACTCGGACAACTACCACTGCAAAACTTGTCGACGACAGACGACAAATGGACGGCTGTCTCGAGATTCAACTGACAAACGACATACAGCTAAAAGAGTGCATGCGTGACGCGCCGACGGAATGGGAATTACATATTCAGTCCCAAGACAAGACGATCAAACTACTGCTTAATCTTCCTTCAAGCCATTTGCGCATTCGAGCGCCTTCAAAGTAACTTGAGATCGGATTCTAAACGACGGAGGCCCGTGGTGGATTCACCTCGGGCCTTTTATCGTTTCTATTTAAAACTCAATCTTCCGAATAAAGTGACAAGTATATCCATGAGGATGCTTGTTCAGATATTTCTGATGATCCTCTTCTGCGCGCCAGAACTCGCCAGCCGGAACGATCTGAGTGACAACGGGCTTGCCCCACTTGCCTGATTTATCGACGCGCTCCTTGACCTTCTCGGCGATTTTCTTTTGCTCGGGAGAATTATAGAAAATAGCGGAGCGATACTGAGAGCCGGTGTCGTTGCCTTGCTGATCCTTTGTCGTCGGATCGTGCATCTTAAAGAACCTCAGCAAGATGTCTTCGTAAGACTCTTTCTTTGGATCAAATAGAATCTGAACCGACTCCGCGTGTCCTGTGTCGCCTTTTTTGACATCACTGTAATGCGCGTTCTTCAGAGCACCGCCGGTGTAACCGACTTGCGTTTCGATCACGCCAGGGATTTGCTGAATCAAGCCTTCCATTCCCCAGAAGCATCCACCGGCAAGTGTTGCGATTTCCCAATGCTTCTTTTGTGCGAATTGAAAGAGATAGCGTCCGTAGCCTTCTTCTTTCATTTTTTCGACCGGTACGAACTTAAGTGCTGCCGAATTGATGCAAAATCTCAAGTGCGTAGGACCTGGGCCATCATCAAACACGTGTCCCAAATGAGAGTCCGCAGACTGGGAACGAACTTCGGTTCGCGTCATCCCATGCGTTTTGTCAGACTTCTCTTTAACCACATCTTTTTCAAGAGGCTGTGTAAAGCTCGGCCAGCCCGAGCCTGAGTCGAATTTGTCGACCGAAGAGAAAAGAGCCTGGCCGCTTACGACGTCGACATAAATGCCGTCGGCCTTATTGTCCCAATAGGCGTTCGCAAAAGGGCGCTCGGTTCCGTTTTCTTGAGTGCATTGATATTGCTCAGGCGTCAGACGCTTCTTTAACTCCGCGTCCGAGGGCTTTTGATATTCGACCGCTGAAACATTGAATGGATTATTGGCCATAAAGTGACCTCCTGTAAAAAGGGCGGTTCCTAGGAATAGGCTGGTAAGTAAGCGCTTGATAAAGCGCTGAGCTTTAAGAGCTTTTAATTCAGGTTTAGCCGCGAATGGGTGGCTGTCTTTGTTCATATCAGTTTGCCGCCTTGATGTTTCGATAAATCCCACTTTTGCAGGGCGAAATCAAATGAAAGTTTTTTAACAAGTAGTCACATCGAAAGATGTGACCAAAAAGACGCTAGATAACCCATTGACCCTGTGATATTAAAGCTTTTACGAGCAAACCAAAATGAATAAGAAAAACCAATCCAACCTGCCCGGATTCGAAGCCATCTTGATCAAAGGCACTGGCAAAAAGAAAACCAAAGAACACGGTGGGACCTTATCCACAGGAAAGCGAAAAACCTTCAGGCCTATCGATCCAAAGCAAGCTCTCCATGTGGTCTTAAAATCATCCAAAGCCTACGGCAGATACTCAATGCTTCATCCTCAGCATTGCAATCCGATTGAGAAATTTGTTCAAAAAACAGCTAAGCGCTGGGGTGTACGACTCTATCGATATGCTAATGTCGGAAATCACATTCATCTTCTCATCCAAGTGCCGACGCGTGAAGCCTGGAAGTGTTTTTCAAAGCAGCTCTCTGGCGGAATCGCTCAAATCGTTACAGGCGCGCAAAAAGGTCGCGCTCTTCCACGAAATGCAAATGACAAATTGCCCGAAAGTGCCCTTCGGGCTTTTTGGGATCATGTTCTCTACACTCGAATTGTGAGTTTTGGTCGAGACTTCAATGGGGTTTGTCGGTACTTCGTCAAAAATCTCTTTGAAGCAGCAGGCTTGCCACTCAAAAAACTTCTCGATCAAGGTCTGCGGCTTTTTATTGTCGAGCGTGATGGTGCGATCTTTAGCGCTCCGTCTTAGCTTCCCTTCGCGTAGGCGGGGCCTACGCGTACCTATTTCACAAACCGGCTAATCACGTACTCGAGCGCTTGCTCTTTCGAAGTCAGCTTTTTCTCCAAGGCCATATCCTCCACCGTGCGCAAAATGGCGGAGAATTCCGGCCCAGGTTTAAATCCAAGCTGAATCAAGTCTTTTCCGTCAATCAGCTTAGGATTGAGCTCAGCATCCGAGCGCAGCGCCGCCTCATGCCGAGCGCGGCAAAATTCGTAGAAAGCGAGATTGCCGTCTGAAGCAATGGATTGCGCGCGATGAAGCTCCAGAAGCTCTGCGAAGCCCGTCCGGCGGACAAAGCGCTCCAGAGTCACTTCGCGCATTCGGAAAACTTCTCGAAACTTGTGAAGATCTTCTACGAAACCGGCGATCTGTTCGATTTCGGTGCGCGACATACGCAACCGCTCGCCGATGGCGCAGGCGATCTTGGCTCCGTCGATTTCGTGGCCATTGAAATTTTTTCCAGCGCTTCTTGCGCTCGCGGTAGGCTTGCCGACATCGTACAAAACAGCCCCCCATGAAAGTGCATTCGAGCGTTTCGGATTTTTTTCAGCAAGTTCGCGAACCGTCTTCAGTGTCGTTGCCCAAACACTATCCGCGGTCTGAGTCTCGTGCTGAGTGCCTAAGATATTGAGATAGGTCGGCGCCTGACTCACCTTTTTCAAAGCCTCGACTTCCGGAAGGACGATCGCGAGAAGCCCCAGGCTCGACAGAAGCTCAAGTGCATTAGCCGGCTTGGGGCCTTTGAGCATCAACGAGATCTCATCGCGCACGCGCTCATGGCTGACATGCGAGATGAGCTTAACTTTCTCACTCACGGCCTTTCTTGTTTCCGCATCCAATGAAAAACCCAAAGTCGTCGTGAATCGAACGGCGCGAAGAAGCCTCAGCGCATCTTCTTTGAATCGCTCCTTTGGATCGCCAATGGCTCGGACACATCCTGCCTTCAAATCTTCGTAACCATCGGTCGGATCTAAGATACGTGAAGTTTTGGGATCATAAAAAAGCGCATTGATCGTAAAATCGCGACGTCGCGCATCTTCGAGCGGGCCAGAAAACTTGACGCCTTCGGGATGACGATGATCCTTGTACTCGAGATCTTCCCGAAAAGTAGCGATTTCAAGTGGCTCGGAAATTCCGTCGATCGGGACTTTGATGACACCGAAAGCTTTTCCTACCGTGATCGCGCGAGGAAAAAGCTCACAAAGCTCGTCGGGACTCGCGCTGGTGGCGATATCGTGATCCTTGGTCTCGCGTCCCAAAATAAAATCGCGGACGCTTCCACCCACCACGTAGGCAACGTGCCCTGCCTCATCGAGCTTTTGCAGCGCCTCTTTCACATAAACCGGGAGCGGGAACGGATTTTTAATCCGTATCCACTTCCAGGGGCTGTCCGTTGAGCTTGTATTGACTTTTGATGACGGTGTCCGCTTTGAACCGGTCAGGCGCTTCGGAGCCGTCGGCGTCTTTTTCACGAGTACCCTTGCCGCCTTTCGCTTTCTTCTGAGCTACTTTTTTGGTCGTGCTCTTTTCCACCGTCTGAGATTCCGAGTCTTGTGGACTCTCCTCTGCATGCGCTAAGGATTGCATAACAAAAGCGCTCCAGGCAATACAAGCGCCTGCGATTGCTAAAACAAAAATCCAGCTCTTGCGTCCAATTTGCATCCGATCGCTCATCTGATCAAAACCTCACGTGGTCTCGCGCCATCCGGCGGACCGACAATACCACGAGACTCCATCGTTTCAATCATGCGAGCTGCGCGATTATATCCGACCTTCAGATGACGTTGCAGAAAGCTTGCCGAAGCATGGCCGGAGCGCTTAACGAGATCCACGGCTTCTTGGAACATCTCATCTTCATCTTCCTCGCGCTCTTCAGAAGCCCCTTCCTCGTCATCCCCAGCAAGAAGAATTTCGTCACGATAAGCGGGCTTGCCTTGCGACTTGAGGAACGAAGTGACCTTGTTGATCTCTTCGTCATCCACGAACGCACCGTGCAAGCGGAGCGATTGGGAAACGCCTGGAGGAATGAAAAGCATATCGCCTTGACCGAGAAGCCTCTCGGCGCCGGCACGGTCCAGAATCGTTTTCGAATCGACGTAGCTGGCGAGCTGGAACGAAACGCGTGAAGGCAAGTTCGCCTTGATCAAACCGGTGATGACATCGGTTGAAGGACGCTGAGTCGCGATGACCAGGTGAATTCCGGCGGCACGCGCCTTTTGCGCGATACGAGCGATCGAGACTTCGACCTCTTTTTTCGCGATCATCATCAGATCCGCAAGCTCGTCGATGATGACGACAATGTACGGAAGTTTCCCGACGCGCGGCGCACCTGTTTCGTCCGGCTCGAAAGCCTCGATCCAATCCGACCCGGTCTTATTAGCGGTCGCGTTTGAGGACTCCTCGCCTTCCTGGTTCTCTTCGGAGAGAAGCAGATCCCGAATCACATCAGCGCCCATCTCATCGACCTTCTGATTGAAGGAAGCGAGATTTCTCGCGCCGATCTTAGCCAAGATGCGATAACGGCGCTCCATTTCGCGAACCGCCCATTTCAGTGCGATCGCGGCTTGATGCGGATCATCCACGACCGGAAGCAGGAGATGCGGGATATCCTGGTAAGCGCGGAACTCGATGAACTTCGGGTCCACGAGAATCATTCTGAGCTCGTCCGGGGTAAAGCGATAAAGCAGCGAGCAAATCAGGCCGTTCATGAAAACCGACTTACCTGCGCCCGTTTGACCGGCACAAAGAAGGTGCGGCATGCGGGCAAGATCGGAAAGATAAGTCTGACCTCCGATGTCTTTCCCCATCACGACAGGAATCGAATGCTTGTTCCCGTAGAAATCAGGATGCTGCAAAAACTCGCGCATATAGACCGTTTCGCGATGATCGGAAGGAATCTCGATCCCCACGACGGACTTGCCGGGAAGCGGCGCAAGAATACGAACGCTTTGAGCCGAAAGCGCCATCGAAAGGTCATCGGCAAGCGCCGCGATCCTGGACACTTTCACGCCTGGGCCCGGCTTAAATTCGTACAGTGTAATCACCGGGCCTGGGCGAACCGCAGTGACCTCGCCATCGATTCCGAAATCGAGGAACTTCTGTTTGAGAATCTGTGAGTTTTGAAGAAGCCTTTCGCGATCCACATTGGCTTCGACCTTAGGAGGTTTGCGCAAAAACTCGATCGTCGGAAGTTTCCAGTTTCCTTTTTTGATCCGGCTTGCCGCGCGAGCTAAGCGTTCGGTGGCTTTGCTGAGCGCGCTTTCACTTTTGCTCGCCGCTTCGGCAGCAGGCGCTGCGGCCGGGCTTTCTGGCGGCAAAATCTTAGGCTCAGTATTGAGAACTCCTTTGATCTGGAGTTGCACCGGAGTCTCAAGCTCTGGAAGCGCGTTCGGAACTTCAAACGTCGGCTCCAGCGCGGACTTCACTTTCTTTCCAGCCTTTGGAGCCCCATCGAGAAGGATCTCTGCTGGCTCCTCCTCATCTTCATCTTCAGACTCTTCATCACCCTCTTCTTCGGCAGCCGTCTCGAGACCGATCTGCGGCTTAGACTCCGGCAAAACTTCGATTTCCGCAGCTCGATCGGATGCCGCTTTGCGCGCAACTGTCGCGCGCTCGCGTGCGCGGCGGATCGCGGCTTCCATCACCTTTTGCAGCAGATCGCCTGCCGCGTGCGCAAAGCGCATCGCAAGGAGGCCTCCTAGGAAAAGAAGATAGGTTCCGACGAGCTTTCCAATGCGCCAGCCCCAGCTTCCCGCGACACTCAGAACAAAAGCTCCCATTCGCGCGACACTGACCGGAGTCGAAAGCGCGACGGCCAGAAAGAAAACCAAGAGAGAAACCATCGACGAGCCAAATGAGTTGAACTGCTTCATCAAAAGATCAGCAACCCAAGCGCCGAACGCGCCTCCCGTCAAAATCAACGAGCCTGAATAAGGCCAGAACTACCATTGAAGACTGAGAAAAACCGCAAGCGAGATCACTGCGACGGTCATTCCTCCGACCGTGCCCCAAAGTCTCACTGACCCTTCTCTTTTGAAAACCGTCATCGCCATGAAAAACAGAGCGGCAGGAACGATGAATGCCCCGAGTCCGAACCACTGAAGAAACGCGGCGGCGAGATACGCCCCTACTTTTCCGCAAGCGTTGGTGGCTGGGCCTGCTGCGTTGCTGAACGCCGATGGATCCGCGGGATTGTAAGTAAAGAAAGCCACGAGTGCGAAAACGCTCGCCGCGAAAAGCAGGATGCTTGCGATTTCGATTCGGAGATTTTTTTCTGTCGATTGGGATGACTGAGATTCAAGCGAGACTCCGTGTCAATTCCGAAGGGTCATTTCCATAT
>CAZCBS010000213.1:0-7687 GCA_964496965.1 uncultured Bacteriovoracaceae bacterium | reverse complement strand
ACGTCTCAAATCTTGAGATCCAAGAATCGCAAACTTACTGAGCGCAAGCTGGAATCATAAACTCCTTGGTAAAAGCAACAGACGGAAATCTTTCGCCCGAGCCGTAAATCACGTCGACAGATTGAGTCAGGCCGATGTCATAAGCCACTTTACCGGACTTCTTGCAGACCCAGTATTCACCATCGCCGCCAAAGTTTTCATAGCCGTACTCAACGCACTTGTCTTCCAATCCCTTGCGAGGAATCGAGAGAATCTTCTGCTCATAACGTGCGCATTCAAACTGTGGTGGATAGTCGGTATCGGACGATCCGGTACCGGGAACTTGAACCATCTGAACGCAGACTTTCTGCGGCTTGAGCGACTTGATTTCGCTAGCCGTTGCGCAAGCTCCGAATATTCCGTTTGCGCCAAGCTGATTTGCATAAGGCGCAACAACCGAGAGCTCGTGATCCGCGAAGACATTTGACCAAGAGCTATTTGCATCAGTTGGAGCCACTGCGAAGGCATTGATTGAAGCGACAAAAGCCGTGAGTGCGAGCAACATCTTTTTCATCTTAAACTCCTATTCACTGTTATAGGTGCAACGAGTGTAATGAGTTCGATCCATTTCGAACGCGACGTAAATAAGCTCCTACGCGGCGCCTTCGCAACGTCAATTATCGAAAAAAAATGAGAATTATTAAAAAATGAGAATTATTAGAATTATTAAAAAATGAGAATTATTTAAGATGTCGCTGACGCACTCGGACTGGGACCGGGCGAAGCCCCTGCTGCCTGAACTTGAACGGCGCCCTGCATATTATGACCTGGAATCGTGCAGTGATACGAAAAAGTTCCAGGTGTCGTAAACGTATGCTGGAATGTTGCTCCAGGCTGCAGGGTGCCAGAATCAAAAGTCTGATCGTCGGCCGTCACCGTGTGAGGCATCGAGTCGTCGTTTTTCCAAGTAACCTGAGTGTTCGGAGGAACGACGAGCGGATTGGTTCCATAGCCCGTCGAACCCAAATTGCTCGAGTTCGCCTGAATGGAAATATTGATACCTTGCGCAAACGCATGACTGATGGACAAAAGCGTCAGCAAGCTTAACCACGGCAAAAATTTCCTAGAACGGCTCATATCCACACCTGCTTGATGAAGGCTCGCATATCTTCACCGCAATTTTTAAACCCATAAAATTGACGAAAAACGATATAGCTTCTCGCTCTTCGTTTTTATATCCTAGCGTGAGGCCCATTCTAATTTGGAGGACATTTCAGTGAAATCGAATCGACTCTTATTGTTCGGAACAGTATCCGCCGCGACCGCCGCGACCGCCGCGATCTTGATCTCAGTCACATCCTGCTCATCGGTTAATACCGCAAGAGACGCATCTTTTGCGCGCACTATTCAACTCAAAGATGGCGATCGCACGCCTGCATCTGAGCCGAGAGTTTATTGGACTAAGTCGGAAAAACAGCTCTTTGTCGGACAAGGAGGCCTTCATACGAGTTTCGGTGCCGACATCCAACAGATCAAAGAGTGGACTGAGACGATCCCATACCAAGACACTTGCTATCGCGATGGTTTCACAGAAGAGAACGGCACCTGCGAAGGCTATCGCTGCTCGTCTTCAGGCTCTGGAAAGAGCGAAGCCTGGGATGCATTTTATAGCGCTCCGAAATCTAGAAAAGCGAATGCGTTAGCCGATGCAATCAAAGGCGTCGGCGAGTCCACCGCCGAAAAGCTGATCGCAGCCGATTACTTCCATCGCAAGCCTCGCTCTTGGGAAGACTTCTCAAACGAAATCAATAGCGCCGCAAATCGCGGCGTCATCGGCAAGGACATCTCCTATCAAGTCCTCGTGAAGTACAAAGCCGAGAACGCTGCCAACCTTGGCTATGAAGGCTCTTCCTGCTCGACCTATCAGTACTCTTGCACGGTCTATACGCCGGGACTCATTCCTTATGCTTGCACAAAGTATAAGGACCAGATCTACACGCGCGTTATCGATTCGATGAGACGAACTGTTTCCATCGACGTCAGCAATCCTTCTTTGCAGTCCTTCGAGACTGACACCGCGACGGTGTCCGTAGGACGGGACTTAAACGACGTCAGCGCCGAAATCGGGCCTTACAACCGTTACAATGTCGACGTGGACAATCGCAACGACACAGCTCACATCCAAGCCACGGGCATTCAACGTGTGTTAGTGGATCTTCCTCGCGCGACCGTTCGCTCCGGAACACTTCAGAAACAAGGCGGACAAGGAGTTTTCAGTCTCACTGTCAACTCGCAATACTTGGGCGAAGGCAGAGATCAGCTCGTCCTTAAATACAATGTCCATACTTGCAGAATGAAGCTTTTCTCGGCATGCTTGAGCGCTTTCAAGCCGGGAACCGATGTCGTCGTTCCTATCACGCAATCGGAGACGAGCATCAACATTCCGCTCGAATTCAGGACTAAGTCAAAGGTCGTCTATACCTTGGCGCGCAAGGGAAGCCGCTGGTACAACGACAACTATCTCAGTACATTCGAAACGGATTCGATCAGCCAGAAGTAATATTTACGATATTGATCCAATCATGACCGGAGCCTTCCGAAAGCGGGAGGCTCCGTGGATTGCGCGGCAAGGTTAACCAGAGCATCTCCTGTCATTCGTTGCACAGTCCACTCTGACATCGGCTCCGCACCGATAGATCGATAGAAATCCAACGCCGGCGTGTTCCAGTCGAGAACCCACCACTCGACTCGCCCGCAGTTTCTTTGAATGGCGAGTTTGGCAAGGTAAGCGAGCAGCCTTTTTCCGTAGCCTTTGCCCCGATGCTCGGGCTTTACGTAGAGATCCTCGAGATAAATCCCAGGCTTTGCAAGGAAGGTAGAATAATTATGGAAAAACAAAGCAAAGGCAACCTTCACCCCTTGCTCTTCGACAAAGAGAACTTCGGCGTATTTCTTCTCTCCGAAAAGTGATTCGCGCAAAGCGGCCTCATCCGCTACCACTTCATGCTCGAGTTTTTCGTAACGAGCCAAATCACGGATAAATCCAAGAATCGCCGTTACATCGGCCTCCGTCGCTTCAACTATTCTGCTTTGCATATCATCCATTTCAATGAATCGGCCCTAAATAGCAACTGGGAATAGCAACAAAGAACTTGTGACTTTTCCTTTAAGGTTTCTTCACGGGCTCCACATTTCCATAACATTTTTAGGTACTTATACTCAACACGACTTGTCAAATTTAAATAAAAGGTATTCAATAATAACATGAGCACGCAACCTGACATTTTTTTGATTGCTCCGAATGACGAGCTCCGCAAGGTATGCGAAGCAATCACTTCGGGTTTCGGATATGCGTTCCAAGAATGGAAAGACATCGATAGTTTATTTGAGGGCGAGCGCCCCGCAAAAGAACCTCGAATCGTGGTCCTGTCCGCGATCAAGGTCGCGAATAAGTCAGACATCTCCGGCCAGGTGCAAGTCGTTCGGCAGCTTTTCAACGAATGTTTCATTATCTGCGTCGTCGCTAAAACACTGGACCCTGACGCTGCCTCATTTTTAAAAAAATCCGGCGCCGACGTTGTCGTGCTCGAAGACGAGGCCATTCGCTCCAGCAAAATCCAATTTGTTTGCAGCCAAACCCTGAGCTCCGCTTATATTCCGATCAAGGCTTCAGAGCTGACTCCGGGCGCGGAAATCACTTTTGACCTCTATCATCTATTGCCTCTCCGCGGAAAATTCTTGGTCAGCAAACATGCGGGCGACGTCCTCGATGAAGCCAAGATCAGCAAATGTAGCTCAGTCGGCGAGATGTATATTCGCCAAAAAGACGCCGCGGCTTTCAGCAAATATACAAGCCTTCACACCGATCAAAGCGCCGCGGGGCTTGCACGACGTTGCCGCGCTCAGTTTCTGTCCCTGACCTCAAGCTTTATCGAGCTGGTCTACCATCTCACGAATCGAGGCGAGTACGCTTCGTTTAAGCAAGGCCAGGATTTCCTCAAGCAAACAAACGAAGTCGCTCTTTCCATGGTCGCTTCGTTGGGCGGCTTTGACGACGCGTGGAACATCATCAACAATTCGTCGATCGGATCTTTCGGTTCCATTTCAAGAATTCCAGCGATCGCGGCCTATGCGGCGCTTTTCTCTCTTCATACGGATATCGGCCCGCTAGAAGACGTGATGCTCTCAGCTCTTTTGTCGGATCTCGGCATTATCTATCTGGATCCAAAAATCACGCGCAAGCTTCGAAACAACGAGATCTCCGCGTTGACCACGCTTGAGAGAGATGAATATGAAAAGCATCCTTCGATCAGCCTTGAGGTCGTGCTCGAAAGAAAGCTCCCGATCTCTCAGGATGTTCGCAACATCATCGCCTGCACGCATGAGCGAATCGACGGAAACGGCTTCCCAAGAAAGCTTCAAGGTCCGAAAGTTCCTAAAATCGCCGAGCTGATCCAGATCGCGGAGCTGATCGACCAAACGACTTGCGTTCGTCTTGGCCAAGCTCGCATCGACAAAAAGGCCTTCATCACGGATTTCTTCGCCCGCGAGTTCGAGCAACGCCGTTTCTCGATCGATCTGATCGCAAAGCTTGGAAAACAGATCGGCTAAGCGGATTTTTTTACAACATCCTCCGGAAAAATCTCATTCGTCAGCGTCTTTCCTTGCTCAAACTCCGTGATGTTTCTGAGCGTGGTTTTCGCGATATTCTCAAGCGCTTCTTTGGTCAGAAACCCCTGGTGCGAGGTAATCAAAACATTGGGAAACGTCAGAAGTCGCGCGATGCAATCGTCCTGAATCACTTGTTCTGACAGATCCTTGAAAAAAATATTCTCTTCTTCCTCATACACATCAAGGCCCGCAAATCCGATTTTTCCGTGTTTAAGCGCATCAATCAATGCCTTCGTATCGATCAACGCTCCCCTTCCCGTATTGATCACGATGACTCCGGTTTTCATTTTCGAGAAAGCTTTCTCGTTCAAAAGATGGCGCGTCTCCGGAGTCAAGGGAACATGAAGCGTGATAATGTCCGACTCTCGATAGATTCGGTCCAAGTCGACATACTGGCTGTTAGGAAGCCTCGCCACTTCCTCGTTTGGAATCAAATCCGTTGCCAAGACACGACAACCAAATCCGCTCATGATTCTCGCCATGTTCGTCCCGATTCGGCCAGTACCGATGACTCCGACGGTCTTCCCGAATAAATCGAATCCCACCAGCCCCTCCAAAGAGAAATTCCCCTCTCGAACGCGTTGGTGCGCTTTGTGAATTTTTCGATCCAAGCTGAGAATCAGCGCCGTCGCATGCTCTGCCACCGCATGAGGTGAATATTCCGGAACTCGCACGACTCGTATCCCGAATCGTCGTGCCGCTTCAAGATCGACGTTATTGAAACCTGTCGACCGAAGCGCGATCAAGCGAATCTTTCCCGCATGCAATGCGCGAATCACCTCTTCGTTCAATCGATCGTTTACGAACACGCAGACCGCATCGAACCCAAAAGCGAGGCTCACGGTTTCTTCGGTGAGTTTCACCTCAAAAAATGTCAGCTCATGCCCAGCTGACCTATTTGCCCGCTCAAAATATTCTCGTTCAAAGCAATGAGTGTCGAATATCGCGACTTTCAAGCAAGCCTCCATTTTTCTAGCTGATTGATAAAACCGGCTTATTGGATTCGCTTGATCCGCACTTGGCTTACGAAATGACGAATGTCGGATGCCTGGCCCAAATACCCGGTTTGACTGGATGCGGTCGCCATGCCCGCCGCGATTCCCCAACGAAGCGACTCAGGCGCAAGCGCGTCCCACTCTTGATCGCCAACGCTTTCATGAATGAACCGGGACAGGATGCCAGCAACCATGGAGTCGCCCGCACCAACAGTCGAACACGCCATGATTCTCTTGCCCTTTCCGTACCAAGTTCCTTTTCGCGTCACCAGTAACGCGCCTCCATTTACCGAAGAAACGCAAACCATCCTGATTTTTCGCGTAAGGCTCATCGCCTGTGAACAGATCTCGTCGATGGAACGAAGCCTCATCCCGACAAGCTCCTGAAACTCGACTAAATTTGGCTTGATCAAAGATGGCCCGCTTTCAAGGAGCTCTTTTAAAATCCATCCGGGACAATCAATGACTACCGATAATCCCCTCTTCCTCGCTCGCTTGATCAAAGAGGAGACGTTCAGCGCCGAGTAACCTTCAGGCAAGCTTCCCCCGCACATGAGGATTGTACGCGCGCTGAGTCTTTGCGCTCGCTCGTCAAGAGCTGCCGCCTCGAATCGTGAAATCTTCGGACCAGGAAAACTCAAGCGGGTCTGGCAATGAGTCTTGGATTGCGTCACCGTCACGCTCATTCGCGTCATGCCCCTGACCGTTACGAAATCGCCTCGAACGCGCTCTCGGTCGAGAGCCATGCGAAACTCCTCACCGATGGCTCCTCCGAGAAATCCCGATGCAATGCACGGGATTTTCAATCGAGATAATACACGGGCGACATTGATTCCGTTGCCCCCTGGGAAATGGACAACATCATGGACGTAGTTTTTTTCATCTGGAACCAGGCGCTCCGTCACGCCACAAGTATCTAAGGCCGGGTTCGGAGTGATAGTGAAAACGGATTCCACACGAATTGCCTGCTATTGAATTTCGCTTTCCGGAACCATCTCGTCAAGATTGGGAAGCATCGGCTCTTCTTGCGTTCCGATGGCGCGAAAGAACCGATCAAGATGCCCAACCGTGCGATTGCGATAATGCGAATCGATCAGATGCTTGAGATCATTGTACACCGCGTACAATTCGTCGCGCTTGTCCCTGAGCTTCGCGAATGCGAACTTGTACATTTTCCGATTGTAGTAATTTTGAGAGTAGATGTCTCGAATCGTAGAAGTATCATCACCAACGATCGGAAAAGTCGAGCCATCCGAATAGATGCTATGATACGCAAACGATCCATTGCACATGCCGGAACGGTCCAAATCGTATGGCATCGCCAAGAGCCCGATGTTATTTCCGGAAATGATATTTGAATTCAGAATATTCACGGCATCATCTCGCAAAAGACGCCAGTCCCCGTTTCCGACCATGAACTGAAACACTTCGTCCAAGCCCGCGTAGTTCGCGTTCAGATATTTCGTGGAGTAGCCCTTGCGATTCAGCTCCCTACGCTCCTCTGCCTTCGCGCCAAACCGTGCGGCGACGCTTTCTTCCGGCTCGATAAAAAAAGCGTATTTCGTGATGCTCTCCATTTTTCCTTCCGTATCCTCATAGTGTATCCGCGCGAGTCGGACCTTGACGCTGTAATCGGTCAAAACGTTATACATGCGATAAAGCGCGTATTGGAGAAGAACCATTTTTTGTTCGTTCGCGCGCGAGTCACCCAGATCCGGGTTATTGCAATGTCCTACGATTTTGACTTTCTTAAGATTTCTCAAAATCGTGTTTTCCGTCGCAGCTGAATCGAACTTGAAACGCAGGTGCGGAAATTTGCAGGTTTTTAGACTAGTCATCCCACGAGTCGAGACTTTCATCTTGACCTCGCTTCCACGAACCGAGGGATCTTGTACCTCGATGTACGCGGAATGATAATTCTTGCTCCGATCTTGGATCAGCTCTCGCAAGTCCGCCTTAAGCGTCACCTCGAGTACGCTGTCGGACTGAAACAGAGGTGAATCAGCAAGAGCGCCTACCTCGTCCGCTTTCGTTATTCCTAC
>CAZCBS010000212.1:0-7692 GCA_964496965.1 uncultured Bacteriovoracaceae bacterium | reverse complement strand
TTTTTTCCAGCACTGACCACCATTCAAGTGCTGTTTGGAATCAACTTCGTCACCGCGAAGATCGTCGTGGGGACGCTTCCTCCCCTTCTTTGGGCGAGCATGCGAATCATCATCGCAGCCGCGGTCATGGTCGGCATTTGTCTCCTGACAAAACGGGAGCATCCTAAAGGCGGGCTTCGGTTCTTTATTCCCCTCATCCCTTTTGCGCTTCTTGGCGCCGTGATCAATCAAGGCGCGCTCCTGCTCGGTATTCATTATACGACTCCGACCAATGGGGCGGTGATCTGCACGCTGATCCCGATCTTCACGCTCGTCATCGTCACGCTTCGAGGCCAAGAGCCTTTCACGCCCAGAAGAGGCATCGGATTTACGCTCGCCTTGATCGGCGTTCTGATTTTACGAAAGATCGAGCAGCTCAGCCTCAGCGATCAAACTTTGGTGGGAGACGCTTTGGTCGTCGTGAGCTGCCTCAGCACGGCTCTTTTCTTTTCGTACGGAAAGAAATTCTCCCAATCGCATGACCGCCTTTGGACGACGGCATGGATGTTCATTTATGGAAGCGTCGGACTCACGCTTTTGGCGATTCCGGACTATTTGAAGTTTCAGTGGCCCGTATTCACTCCGACCCTCGTGGGATGCATGATTTTTACGGTCCTAGGCGGAACGCTTCTGACTTACTTTCTGACGGTATGGACCCTGGCGCAGGCACCGCCAAGTTCCGTCGCGCTTTTCACTTACGTTCAACCCGTGGTGACAGCGGCGCTGGCCTGGGCGTGGCTCGACCAAGCTCCAACGGCGCGGACTCTTTTTTCGAGCCTGCTGATTTTCGCGGGCCTTCTCGTAGCGCTTTCGTCTAGACGGGCACCGGCTCCAGCCGTGACTGCTGCTGAAATCGCTTCAAATAAAAGCGGTCCAGGGTAACAGCGACGATGATCGCGTAGGTCGATCCCCAAAGAATATCCAAGATGTAATGGTGGTTCAGATAAACCGCCGAAAAACACATCAAGAGATAAAACAAAGTCGCGGGAATCTGCAGCGCTCCAAAGCGAAACGCGTAGTAAACGGCAATCAGCGGATAGGCTACATGGAGCGACGGAATCGCGCCGAAAACGTCAGCCGATCTTCCATAAAAATCGCTGAAGAAATGAGTTCCCAAAAGCTGGTCAAAGCGCACGCATCCCGCCTGGCTGGGCCCCACATCCATTCTGGCCGGACCCAATCCGTACTTGGCAACATACCAAGGAGGCGCGGCAGCGTACCAATAGTAGGTCGAATAGCCGATCATATTGACCCAGAAGAACCCCCACATCATCGCGGGAGCTCTCGTCAAAATCTCACGAGCGGAAGTCTTTAAAGTCCCCTTTCGGCTGTACCAAAAGCGGAAAGCCGCCGAGGTGAAAACAAAAACAGCGATGAAAACGAGATAGGCAAACCCCGTGATCAGATCCAAAAACCAGTGCGTATGAAGCTGACAATACTCGTTGGGAGTCAGTACGCCCTGAGCGGTTTTGATTCCAAAAACCGTCTTATCGAATGAATACGGCTCTTGGACGTGAATCGGGCCACGAATGTAATCCGAGTAGAATCTTTGGCTATCGTAAAGAATTCCCGTCGCGATCAATGGAAACAGAAACGCTCGGATCTTTCGCAGGTCACGCCCGCCATAGCTGAGAATGTTGAAAGCAACGCCGCTAGCAATGTGATCGGCGTGCAAACTGTTCAGGGAATAGAGAACTCCCCAATAACAGAGAAAAAAAACAATCGGAGCCCACTTGGAGAAGGCACTCTGTTCGCTCCACCAAACCGGCCAATCCTTGCGCCAATGGGGCAGAAACCCAGATGTCGTGACAAAAGAAGATGAAGGCATAGAACAGTATTAGACCGAAATATTGTCGTGAGTCATCCCCATAATTCCGGTATGTAGGGGACATGAGTTCTATTTCGCCTCGCCGTTCGCTTTTAGGGTCGTTTAGCCGATCCCAAGTAGCTTCAGCGGCCGCAACTTTGATCGATTTCATACTGCTCTTCTTTCTGGCCGAGATCTGTCATGTTTGGTACGTTGCGGCAACGGCGTTAGGCGCTCTGGCAGGAGCGATCACCAACTTTTTGATGAATCGCCATTGGAGTTTTTTAGCAACCGACCATCATTGGTCGCATCAGGCAAAACGCTATGCCTGGGTTTCGGGCGCAAGCTTGATTCTCAACAGCGGTGGCGTTTACGTGATGACCGAAACCTTGCACGTGCACTACTCGGTATCCGTCGTCGTGATTTCGTTTTTGGTGGGCTGGGCCTTTAATTTTCCCATGCATCGCCACTATGTTTTTCGTTAGTTAAGGGATAAAAAATGGAAAGAAAAATCTCAGCTCCTACGAACCAAAAACCATCTCTCGCGACGGAAGTTCCCGGCCCAAAGAGCAATGCGATTCGCGCCCGCGAAGAAAAGCACGTCGCTCCCGGACTTCAGCGCTTTGCCTTGATGGCAGGAATCGTGATGGACAAAGCGCAAGGGAGCGCGATCACCGACGTCGACGGCAACTCTTTCCTCGACATCATCGGCGGAATCGGCGTGAACGGTCTCGGTCACAGCCATCCGAAATACGTCAAAGCCATGCATGAGCAGGTCGATAAAGTTTCCGTCGGTAGCTTTACCTCCGAGCCTCGCGTGGAACTGATCGAGCGAATCGCCGCTCACCGTCCGGCGGCCGACGTTCATCGCGTTCAACTTTACTCCGGCGGCGCCGAAGCGGTCGAGTCCGCTTTGCGCCTGGCAAAGTGCTACACCGGAAAATACGAGTTCGTCAGTTTCTGGGGCGGATTCCACGGCAAGACGATGGGCGTTCTTCCGCTCATGGGCTCGGATTTCAAAGAAAAGCTTGGCCCGATGGTTCCAGGCTCGCATATCGCGCCTTACGCCAGCTGCTATCGCTGCCCGCTGAAGCTCAAGCCAGATTCCTGCGGCGTCGCTTGCGCGGATCTTGCCCGCACGCAAATCAAAAAGAACTCAGCCGGCGCGATCGCCGCTTTGATCGTGGAACCGATGCAAGGTTCCGCGGGCAATATCATTCCACACAAAGACTTCTTGCCTGCTTTGCGATCGATCGCTGATGAAATCGGCGCGCTTCTGATCGTGGATGAAATGATCACCGGCTTTGGCCGCACCGGCAAGTACTGGGGCGCCGAGCATTCCGGAGTCAAACCGGATATCGTCACCATCGGAAAGCAATTCGGCGGCGGCGTACCTGTTTCCGGTCTGATCGCTCGTGACGACGTGGCGCAAGCCAAGCCGTGGGCAAATCCATCAGGATCTTCCTCCAGCTACGGCGGAAACCCACTGGTCTCGGCAGCTGCCGCGGCCGCGCTTCGAATCATCGACGAAGAAGGCTTGGTCGAGAACTCCGCTCGTATGGGCGAGTACTTCCTCAACAAGCTCAAACCGATGGTCGATCGTTATCCGTTCATCGGCGAAGTCCGCGGCGCGGGACTCTTCCTTGCCATCGAGATGGTGAAGGACAAGAAGACCAAGGAGCCACTGGCCAAGACGATTACACAGCGCGTATTTATGGAATGCCTGAAGCGCGGGCTTCTGACCATGTCTTACGACCCGAGCTTCCGCATCCAAACCGCGATGACGATCGATGAGAAGACGATCGATAACGCGGTTGGGATCTTGTTTGAGGTTTTCGACGAGATGGCTGAGAAGGGTTACTGGAAGTAGCGCTCACGTCCGGTCACAAACACCCTAAAATCGACTTCTTCAAGTCCTTGATTTTGCTAAGCAAAATCCTATTCGTGAGCATGTGTTCATTTTACGACGTAATTTGAACACATGTCAATGTGACCTAAAATAGTTCTAAGATTACAATAAATTAAAATAGGTTACGCCAAGTTACTTTTTAAAAAGTAGGTACAGAAATAAACACGGCCTAGTCAGAAAATCATCGCGGCAACTTTTAGAAGCTGGGCTTTAAGAAAGCGCTTTTCAGGCGTCTACTTCTTAGACAGCCTCGCTCTTGAGGCTTCCCTCACTGATTGCAGCTAAACGCCGTGTATTCAAACCATTACACGGGAATCCTCACCTACGAAGATTATCGAAACAATTGGTATTTCGATTGCAACTCAACCGCTCGACTATGCAGCTCAAGCGAAACCTGAAATATCCGTTCTCGGCCGCAGTCTTGATGCTGCTTTCTCTGGCAAGCCTGGCATTTCAAGAAAGCCATGCTGAAGAAAATCCGGCCGAGGAAAAACCTGCCGCACAAGTCGAACTGAAGAGCTTCGCGAATGAAGCCACGCGCCTTTTAGAGACGGCTGCCCCGGAGAAAACCGACTCGCAGACTTTATCTCGGATTTGGCTCCAGCTTTCCAAAAAGATCGACGAATCATTTCTCTCCTTAATCCCCGCAAACCGCAAGCTGAGCGACTATCAATCTCCGGCCAACTTGGAAAAAGCTCGACTTCAATCGCTTCTATTGAAAATGCAAGAGACGGGACGAATTCGCCTCATGACTCCGGAAACGGAAGCCGCGCTAGGGATCGATAAATACCTTTGTCGCGACACACAACCCTGCAAAGAGATTCGAGCGTTTTACGTCCCTTTGACCCATCACATCGTCTTGAGAAAGTCCCTCGACGATCAGCAGATGGTCGATTCGCTTTATCACGAGCTGGTGCACGCCGCTCAGTTCACTTATCGCTTTCCTCTCGATATCAAAACGCTGTCGACATTGAAAATCCCGAGCGATGAACTCTTGGATTTCATCGACTTCTATTATGAATCCCAAGCCAACTATCGCACCCTGCGGCTCTCGCAGCCTCAAGAGTGGGAATCGCTTTTTAGAAGCTCCGAAACCAGCTATATCGGAGCCTCGGTTTTGACTACCATCGTTTGTCCGTTTTGCCTCGCCGTCACGACTGTCCATCGAGGCTATTCTAGGTACAAAGCGCTTTCTTATCTGCCCGAAATCGACATCAACAGCGAACCAGGCTGGCACAAGCCCACTGGGGGAAAAGAGTCCGCGCTTTACCTCTCCGAGCTTTTGCTTCTCAAAGACTCTGATTCAACGCCGTTCACGGGGACAGGCTGGGATACTCAGTTTCATCAACGTTTTGGGAAAGCGATCGAAAGAACTTACTTTGGGAAGCTTCCATTCCTTTTTCAAAACGATCGAAAGGACCAAGAAGCTTACAAAGCGCTACACGACGCCTATTATAAGAACATCGGCGTCAATAACGAGCTCGAGCTCGACCCTCGCTGCAGCAGTCTGATCGAGCAAGCTCAACAAAAAGATACGTCTCCTCTTGTTTCGTGGTTAACGCTTCCGCAATCCGATATCGAATCCTGCAAAGCTTTCAACTCTCCCGGCACGCTGGGATATCGGGATGTCTTTATATCTGAGCTCCTTCGGAAAATAGAAAATCAAAACTCACCGTTCATCGTCATCCGCCCCGGCAGCGAAGGGACAAAGCCAAACCTGAAAGTCACGCCTTCCTTGCGCGTTCTCCCTCAACTTAGAGTGAGCCCATGAAGACGAAAACGATTCATCAGATGATCAAGGCGGATGAAATCCTGTCCAGCGGCAAATCGCATCCACTCGAATTGAATTCCGCGGCGGAATCCAAACTCGTCATGAGCCACTTTCTCCGTTCGTTTCGGGGATGCTCGGATTTTCTGACTGTCTTCCCGCAAGCTCCTCGAGATGAGTTCGCCTTGTCCTTGGAATGCTTGAGAAACAGTTTGTTCTCTGGAGATCTCTCGCAATCCGAGATTCTTCTCACTCAGATCAGACCGGAGTCTGAAGTCGAAAAAGCCGAGCTCGCAGTGGAGCTCTGTCGCTTTCATATTTTTAAAGGGCGAATCGACGATGCAATAGCGGTCTCCGAGCAGGCGCTTCAATCACCCGAGCTTTCGGATCTCAGTCGAATGACTTGTTTTCAGATGAGAGGCCATTGCCGAATTCTGCAAGCGAATTTCTCCGAAGCGATCTTGGAACTGAAACGCGCGGTACTGCTTGCCGACACTTTTGATCACGCAAGCTCCGCATTTTCAGCTCGCGCTTTCCTGGCGCAGGCCTATGCCGAAATCGGCGACCGCTCGGAAGCTCAGAAGATCATTGATTCCCTGAAGACCCATCTCGAAACGCTCTCCAGCGACGAGCTCTGGCTGGATCGGCTTTTAATCGTGATCCGCGCCGAAATCCAGTCTCATCGCGTTTTCGAAGAACGGGCACAGTGGTATTCGAAGGCGCTAGAAGCGCGCGAGATCTCGCTCTGGCTGGGCGATAAGATCACGTTGAACAAATGCGAAAACGAGTTGAAACAACTCGCCGAAAAGTCGAGTGGCGAGTTGAGCGCCTCCCCTGTTCTTCATTTTTCGGGCTGGGAATATTTTCCGTCGAAGGATCTGATTCTCATCCATTTCCCGAGAAAGATCTCCCGCATCGCGAAAAACCCCGTCGCCCGAAGAATTCTCCAGCTACTAGCCCAAGGTCCGATCTCTTCCGAAGACTTTTTCGAGCGGATCTGGAAAGTCAAATATCACCCCGAACGACACGGAACACACGTCAGAGCGACCCTCAGTAAAGTCAGAAAGCTTCTTCCCGCGGGAGCGCTCGTTGTCGAGAGCGGGTTTGTTATTATTAAATAATATTATTATAACACTGAGTTATCGCAAATTACCTCAAGTTACTTTTGGGAGAACAGGCGCAGGAATACAAGTGCCGCACTGCATTAATTATAAATGCGGCCGACTCTAACCTGCTCCTGAAAGGAAGTTTGATTTATGTTCTCTCAACTGTCTAAAAAGTCTCTCGCTTCTCGTCTTATCGCTGCCCCACTCGGCCTCGCTCTTTTAGCAGGCGCCGCTTTGCAGCCGGTTCGGTCCGATGCCGCAATGCTGCAGTTTCTCGTTCCAATTGCTACACTCAATACTTTGGGTGGTCTGCTCATTGTCGGAACCCCCCTCAGCGCGCTTTTCACATCAGGAACCGAGTATAGATATGTCCCACTTATCGTCGGTTTCTTCGGAATCATCGCGCTCGATGGCGAAGGCCAGCAAAAAGTCGTCCTCAAGCCGATCACCGATGAGCAAGCCCATAAATCCGGCGTGACTGCGATCGAGCAAGAAAACTACAATCACGATCTCGACCTGATTCAAGCAACGTTCGACGACATCACGGCCCAGATCGCTCTTCTGCCTCAAGCAGAACAAGCTTCAATGGCTCATGAGCTTTGGAACAAATACCGCTCGGCATTCGCTCCAGAAAGCTTCTCCGCGCTGGAGAAAATCACCACTTCCATGGCGAAACAAAAGCAATAAAAGTTCGTGTTTTCCATGAAACACGTCCGAACGATTCAGCCTGATCCATTCCTCGATCACGCTGGATCGTTCGGACTTAATGGCCTGTCTCTTTGCTAAAAATCTGCCCCAGGGAATCACTTTCTATTTGACGACATTCAAATCGATTTGAATATGTCACGCGCAAACTCGGCTACTGTCCAGCATCTGCGACCGATGAGTTGCTCCAAGAGCTGGACCCAGCTCTGCATGAAACCACGCGATCATCAAACGCAGCAACACCATCAAATACGGCTACGCCACCGAATGCAGCTGGATCACAGGAGCCATCCACTCCGGCGCCGAACGAAGCAGCGCATCAAGATGATCGCTCCAGTAGATCGACAAGATCAAGGTC
>CAZCBS010000211.1:0-7692 GCA_964496965.1 uncultured Bacteriovoracaceae bacterium | reverse complement strand
TGGAAAGGTAATCCGAGAAAACAGCCGTCGTTCCGCTTCCGTCTGAACGATGCGCAACCAAGATGTCGGTAGCAGGAAGCTGAACGCCAGGGTTGAGCTTGGCAATGCTTGCATCATTCCATTTCTTGATCTTGCCCAAGAAAATATCGGCAACCACATCGCCCGAAAGCTGAAGCGGCTTCTTCATCTCTGGAAGATTGTAGGTAATGACGACAGCGCCCAAAACCGTTGGAACGTGAATCACGGCCGGCGAAGCCTTTGCCAATTGCTCATCCGTCATCGGAGCATCGCTTGCGCCGAAATCGACGGTCTTATCTGTCAGCTGGCGAATTCCGCCGCCGCTTCCGATCGGTTGATAATTGATTTCAACCGATGAGTCTGCTTGGCGATACTCAGAGAACCACTTCGTGTAAAGCGGAGCAGGAAATGTGGCCCCCGCGCCATTGATGCTGACTGTTTCTGCAAAGGCAGCGGTGGAGGACAGCAAAGCGACAAACAAGCAAAGTCTTGGGGAAACTCTCATGTGAACTCCTTTTTGTTCTTTTGAGTGTCTTTTACTCGGGAATCATGTCCCTGCCATGTCAGGATTTCATTAGGATTTAGTCCCTGAAGCTGCGCTGAAAGCGTTTGCGACGCCAATGTTGACGCAAACGGCCCAAAACCGCGGGTCCAAAAAAAATCAGGAAGTTCGAATAGATGGAGATCAGAAACAATCGATCCATCCAGTCACCGCGAATAAACTCAAGCAACACAAGCGCCCCGGTAAACCACGCCAACCATTTGATCTTCACCGGAACGATCATGAAAAGACTGACTTCAGTTTCAGGAAACAGCGCGGCTGCCGCCAGAAACAGCGATGACTGAAAGTGTTGAACGCTGGTCACCGGATAATCGAAAGCAAACGAGAACGCGATCGTGACCAGAATGGAGACCAGCGTGTATAGCGTTGTCTTGAACGCGCCCCATTCATTCTCAATCGTGTTCAAAATGAAATACAAAAACCAAAGCGCAAAAATGACCCAGATCGGACTGAGAGAGAGCGGAAGCGCAAGAAAGGTAATGAGCCGCCAAAACTCTCCGGCACGTACCGCCCCGGGAATCAAAGCAAGACGCGTTGCCCAAATCGGATCCGAAAAAACCATGAAGGTTCCTAGGGCTTGCAGCGTCACGAAAATAATCGCGATGTTCGGAATGGCGATCCATTGAAAGCGCCGCTCCAGATGTCTTAACCAGTTTGGCGTTTGATTATCCCATGCGCTCATTTTTTTTGCCTCTGACGATACGGGCAGAGCCCGCTACGCGTATAATGTAGTAAGTACTAACATATGAAACGTTTCGTTGAACTGATAATTGCGGTTGCGAGCTTCGTTTGTATCGCCAAAGCACGAGCGATACCTCATCAAAATCTACATCTTGAAAAAATCCATTTGCCCACAGGTTTCAAAATTGAGGTCTTTGTCGATCGCGTTCCTGACGCACGCTCAATGACCCTCAGCCCTTCTGGAACTCTTTACGTCGGAACGCGTGAAGAGGGAAAAGTTTACGCGATTCCAAACGCAACATCTGGAAAGAAGCCAGAAAGCGTCCTCACGCTCGCCGAAAAGCTCAATATGCCAAACGGCGTAGCGTTTAGAGACGGCGCTCTTTACGTCGCCGAGATCAACCGCATCCTTCGTTATGATGGCATTGAAGAAAAAATCAAAGCTGATCCCAAGAGCTTGACGCAAATCAAGCCCGTCGTAGTCTATCAAAAGCTTCCTTCGGAACGTGCTCACGGCTGGAAGTTTATCGCTTTCGGTCCAGATGGATTTCTTTATGTCCCGATTGGCGCTCCTTGCAACGTTTGTGAGAAAAGCGATCCGCGCTATGCGAGCATCTCGAGAATCAAGCCCGACGGAAGCGATTTTGAGATTTTCGCGAAAGGCATTCGAAACACCGTCGGTTTTGATTGGGATCCTAAAACTCACGATCTCTGGTTCACTGACAACGGCCGCGATATGCTGGGAAACCTAACGCCTCCTGACGAGCTTAATCATGCGCCTCGAGCTGGGATGAACTTTGGATTTCCGAAATGCTTAGGGGACGGCAAGCCTGATCCGGAAATAGGCAAAGGCACCGACTGCTCGAAATTCACAGCCCCTGTTCAAGAACTGCCCGCGCACACAGCCTCGCTAGGAATGCGTTTTTATCGAGGACAAATGTTTCCGACCGAGTATCGAGGACAAATTTTTATCGCGGAGCACGGTTCTTGGAACCGACAGCCGCCGTTCGGATATCGCATTACCCGCGTTCGCTTAAGCGGCGATAAAGCCGTTCAATATGCGCCATTTGCCGAAGGCTGGCTGCAGGGAGATCAAGCCTGGGGGCGCCCGGTCGACGTTCAAGAGCTTCCCGACGGCTCTCTGCTGGTCTCGGATGATTTCGCGGGCGTCATTTATCGGATCACTTACCGAGGATACTGATCCATGCTAAGGTCGGCTCATATGAAATCCGTCACATCCCGCACTCGCCTGCAGAAACGAATCGATGCCGCTATGGGAAGAGCTCCCTGCGATCTTGTGATTCGAAATGTTCGCTTTCTGGATGTGTTTCATTGTACTTGGCGAACAAGCGATATTGCGATTGCAGATGGTGTGATCGTGGGACTTGAGCCTGGCCTTAAGGCTCTGCGCGAAGTCGACGGAAAAGGCAAGTTCGTCGTTCCAGGCTTCATCGACGCGCATGTGCATATCGAAAGCTCGCTAGTAACGCCCGATAACTTTCAGGCTGCTGTTCTTCCTCACGGCACGACGACTGCGATTTGTGATCCGCACGAGCTTGCCAACGTCATTGGCGCAGGAGGGATCCAATACTTCCTCTCTGCCGCTGAACAGCTTAGCATGGATCTGAGAGTCATGCTGAGCTCATGCGTTCCCGCGACTCACTTTGAAACCAATGGCGGCGGGGAAATCAATGCCGCGTCCCTCGCTTCTCTTCTTTCAAATCCCAAAGCCTTAGGCCTTGCGGAGATGATGAACGTTCCTGGAGTCGTCCATAACGATCCGGGAATTTTAGAAAAGCTTGAAGCATTTTCTCATGGCCCGATTGATGGGCACTGTCCGTTAGTTCGCGGCCAAATGCTCTCCGCTTATGCGTCGGCTGGAATCTCAAGCTGCCACGAGTCCTCGCAGCTGGATGAGGCTGCTGAAAAACTCACCAAGGGAATCTCTGTTTGGATTCGCGAAGGAAGCGTTGCCAAGGATTTGAAAACCTTGATTCCATTATTGACGCTGGCGACATCGACTAGCATCGGGTTTTGCACGGATGATCGAAACCCGCTTGATATCGCAAGCCAAGGTCATATCGATTATCTGATCCGCGAGGCAATCCGTTTAGGAGTCGCGCCCGAAGTCGCTTATCGTTCCGCCTCTTGGAGCGTCGCGCGCCACTATGGTCTTCGTTATAAAGGCGCGATTGCGCCAGGGTATGAAGCTGACCTCGTTTTGCTCGATGACGCAAAAACATGCGCAATCTCCCAGGTCTATCGATTGGGAATCCCCGCATCTGAAATCGCAGCTCCGATACTTTCAGCGGCAAACGTTAGAAACACTGTTCGCGCGAAAGTGCCAGAAGAAGCGGATTTCTTGGCCCCCTCTGGCCGCGTTCACGTCATCGGCGTGGAGCACGGTAAAATCATCACAAGCCGTCATGTCATGAATCACGACGAGCGCGGCGTCGCCCGCTTGAGCGTTCTCGAAAGATACGGAAAAGGATCCGCCCCTGCGAACGCTTACGTCACTGGCTTTGGCGAAGATTTCCAGGGCGCGATCGCCTCGAGCGTCGGCCACGACAGTCACAATCTCATCGTCGCCGGCACCAATACAAGGGACATGCGCGCAGCATTCGCGGCGCTTGCCGAGACCGGAGGTGGCTTTTGCGTCGTCCGCGACGGCACCGTTCAATCTCGCCTGGCTCTTCCAATCGGTGGCTTGATGACAGATCAATCTCCAGCGAAAGTCACCGAAAGCCTTCGTACGCTTCATCAGGCAAGCCGGTCCACTGGGTGCGTTTTGCCAGAGCCATTTCTGCAGCTAGCCTTCCTCAGCCTTCCCGTCATTCCGTCCTTGAAGCTTACGGACCGGGGCTTGGTGGATGTCGATCGATTTGAAATGATCGATGTGAGAGCGTCATGAGCAACAAGCGCGAGCCAGTTCACGTCGTCTATGGAGGTGCGCAGCTTTTCACCGCGGAGACCTTCGCAAAGGTCGGGAAGCTTGCACTGAAATCCATCGAAGATTTCGCTCCGACCGCGGCCGAGTTTGAAGCTTGTTTCGACATTGATCCCAAGCTTCAGATTTTTGATCGCGTCGCTCAAAAGCTAAAAACCGGCGCGATCGAGGACTATCGAATCGACTTTGAAGATGGCTACGGAAGCCGGCCCGATTCTGAAGAAGACAAAGACGGGGTCCGTGCGGCTCAAGAGCTCGCCAAGGCTGCAAAAACAGGATCGTTGCCGCCATTTTTCGGCATCCGAGTCAAATCTCTTTCTGACGAATGCAAAGCTCGAAGCTTGCGAACGCTCGATCTTTTCGTCTCGACTCTCAGCCAGGAGCTTTCTGGAAAAATTCCATCAGGCTTCTTGATCACGCTTCCAAAGGTCGTGACATCGAGTGAGGCCGCTACGTTTGCTGCCGAACTCGCAAAAATCGAGAAAAAGCTCGGCATTCCGAATGGCGTTCTTCGTTTTGAGGTGATGGTTGAAACGCCTCAGCTTCTCATGAGTCGCAAAGGCATCTGCGAACTTCCGCTCTTGATCGACGCCGCTCAAGGTCGGCTTGAGGCCGCGCATTTCGGCGCTTATGACTACACTGCCGCATGCGGAATCGCAGCCTCTCATCAAACGCTTAGTCATCCCGCATGCGACTTTGCCCGCCAAATGATGAAGCTTGCGTTCTCTGGCACGTCCGTTCGGCTCTCGGACGGCGCGACCAATGTCATGCCCATTGGTCCTCATCGCTCAAAAAACGGCGCGCCTCTCAACCCTGCCGAGATGGAAGAGAATCGCGCGACCGTGCACCGTGCTTGGAAAAAAAGTTTCCACGACGTATCGCAATCTCTAGCGCAAGGCTTTTATCAAGGCTGGGATTTGCATCCCGCGCAAATACCGGTGCGATATGCAGCCGTTTATGTTTTCTTTCGACAAAATCACGCTCCCGCAACGGCACGTTTAAAAACGTTTCTCGAAAAAGCCGCTCAAGCCTCTTTATCCGGAAATGTCTTTGATGATGCCGCAAGCGGGCAGGGGCTCTTGAATTTTTTTCTACAGGGACTCAGCTGTAGCGCCTTCACCGAAGAAGAAGCGCTAGTCGCCGGACTGAGTCTTGACGAGCTGAAAGAAAAGTCTTTCCTAAGAATCGCGCAAAGCCGGACCTAAGTAAAGTCACCTTAAGCTTAGACAGTGCTGTCGTAAGCTTCACTCGCGCGCGGAAGATCGATGATAAAGCAGGTATCGCCGTCTTGAGATGAAAATAGAATTCGTCCGCCGTGCTGCTCGATGAGCTGCTCGCAAATCGTCAAGCCCAGGCCTGTACCCTTGTCGGGATCTTTGGTCGTAAAATAGGGCTCAAACATCTTTGCTTGAAGATGCGTCGGAATCCCATGCCCGTTGTTCCAAACGCTGATACGGGCCCATTTTTCATAATTGCACGCAGTGACGCGAATCAAGGGATTCTTGACGCCACAACACGCATCGCGAGCGTTATTGATGAGATTGAAAATAACTTGCTCAATTCTCAGCGAATCTCCGCGCGTCCAAAGACGATTATCGGAGAGATCGTACTGACACGCGACACCGTTCCAGCGCAGATCATACTGGCTCAAGCTTTGAACGGAGCGAACGGAGTCGATCAGATCGAAAGTGCGCAGTACAAACGGCTCTTTTCGGGAGAAGTTTCTGAGCTGGCCAAGAACTCTTTGCAACCGATCGGTTGCCTCGCTGACTCGCTCGGAAAGTCGCTGAACTTCGGAAATTTTCGAGGACTCTTGAGACGTCTTTCTCATAAGCGCCGATGCCGTCGCAATGACCTGAATCGGCTGAGCGAGCTCGTGTGCGGTGGTCGCGACGAGTTTTCCTATTTCCGCCATTCTTTCGGTATGAAAGAGATGATTTTGCGCCTCTGTTAATCTCTTTTTGAGTCGTTCGTTTTCGTCAGCAAATCGTTTTGTTGTCTGAACGATCATGTGCGCAGCACAGACGGCAGCAGCAAAAATGAGCAGATTCTCAGTCGTCGCTTGCCCTGAACTGAGGCTCTTTGGAGGCTCCAGATGATAGATGTAACTGAGCAACGACCAAAACAGAACATGTAGCGCTCCAACACAAAGCAAATATTTGAGTGGGGTGCGAGCGAACACTCCCGTGAGCAAAAGTAGGAAAAACAACGTGAGGCCGCCAAAAGTAGGGCTGGCAATGCCCCCCGTCTCGAATAAATAAACGAACTGCGCGAGCCAAAACAAGCCAAACGTCGTCATAAGCACGCCACGCTCGCTTAAACGAAAGATACGCAGTCCGACGGGTGGAAGAAAACAAATCAATGCAATGATCGAGTTCATGGCCGCGAATACGCTTCGCTGACTGGCCAAATCGATCGATGCGCCAATGGCAAAACTCAGGCCTGAAAGAATCCAGACGCGAGCATCAAAACTGTCGGACGGATAACGCAAACTTCGATGAGGAGCGAGGTGAGATTGGATACGTAATTCCGGCCTCTGCATGGGGGGTGAGAGGGTACCAAACATCTAGGAGCCTTATAGGAAGAAATATTCCTTTTATCAACTCCCTCAAATTAGCTATTCGAAGAATTCCTCAAAGGAATACCCCTGCGATAACGCAACGAGTCATAGCTTTACTTAAAACGCTCCGTTGCTCTCGCTGGCTTGCTTTGCTATGGTGGCCTCTCAGACCTCACGCGGAGAGATGGCCGAGTGGTCGAAGGCACACCCTTGCTAAGGGTGCAGGGGAGAAATCCCCTCGAGAGTTCGAATCTCTCTCTCTCCGCCATTTATTCTTAGTTGAGGAATTGTGGCTCTCAAAACAGATCGCCTCCTTGATTCCTATCGCCGGAAAATTTTAAAATCACTTCGTCATCTTGAATACAGCTTCAATAAAGTTCAGAAGCTATCGCCAGGACCTGGCCTGTCCGACGAAGAATTAGAGAGCTGGGAAAGCTGTGCCGCACGCCTGTCGCGATCGGTAGATCTCTTTCTCACCAAGTTCCTTGAGTTCAGGATCAAGCAAGAGGACCCGGGGTTTGACGGAAGTCTGAGAGACTACTGCAACTTAGCGGAAAAGCTCGGCTTGATCGACGACTCGAACGCGTGGATGAGCCTGCGTGAGCTGATTGCCTCCGATGTCCACGATTATGAAGAAGACGAGCTAGGCCAATTCCACAAAGATCTTCTCAAGGCCATACCTCGAGTCTTGGCAATTCAGGACAAGGTCGGATGAGGCTCTTCAGCTCTTACTCAACCGCCCCATCCAAAAACTGAAACATGACTGGACGGTCCTTTTCAGCGACCAAACGCACTGGCGAAAGTTGCGAAATAGAAATCATCGGCACCGTATGACTGCAGTCAAAATTAGAAATAATCGGATACTGTCGGGGACCCACAATTTCCATAAAGAGATCATCGTAACCAAACGGCGCACCTTCCTGA
>CAZCBS010000210.1:0-7696 GCA_964496965.1 uncultured Bacteriovoracaceae bacterium | reverse complement strand
CGGATTGAAAGCCAAGGACAGATCATCAAATACCCCGACGCTATTGCGACCATTGAAAAGTCCGGAGATTCATTGAGGCTTGCCATTGAAATCGAGATCACGCAAAAGCAAAGAAGCCGTTACGTACAGATCATGAGTGCTTATGGAACAGAGTGAAGTTAAGATTAGTAATAATAAGAATAAAGAAGAAGAAATACGGGAACAAAAGACAGAGGAAATTCATAGGATCACGGTATCGAAAGCAGCAGAGCGAGCGTTAGCGGGCATTATGGAGCGAGTTAACGAGGGGTTTGATGGCGGTCGAGTAAATCGTACGCAAGTAGCCAATTGGATTCTATTGCGCTTCGAGGACAAGCTTAGCGAAGCCGATATCCGTGAAATTCGGTCCGAGCATTTTGACGAGGTCTCTCTTTTAGAGTCGATTCTGCGTAAAGCCAAAGAAACCGGAAAGGTTCCACAAGAGTTTCGCGGTCTTCTTCAGCAACATCTGGGACTTGATGCTCCGGCCAAGAAGGCGTCCAGGAGCCGCTTGACAAAGAATAACATCAATGATGATATGTCCAATATATTGGACGAACGAGAAAACAAGGTAAATGAAACCAACCGAGATTAAGCGCATTCGAGAAAAATTGAATCTGGACCGTGATGGTTTTGCAAAGGCCTTTGGCTTGGCAGGCTATCAGAGTGTGATGAACATCGAGACCGGATTCCGAAAGCCAAACAAGCTCGCTATCAAGTTGCTCCGTTATCTCGATTCGCTCACGGCTTCAAAAGCTCGGGATGTGATTGAAGGATTGAGTCGCCATGAAGATTAGTAAGTTTTTCCAACTATGGAGGCAAATCATGACTCGCAAGAACGCGGTCCTTGGCAAACGAGCCAATTCTGCTGAACTGCGCGTCCAATTGAGTCCGGTCGCAGAAGATCCATCTCACTTCCAACAGCGAAGACTTGAAGTCCAAATTCTTTTAACCGACATGATTTTGAAATCTCATCGTCGTGGTCGTCCGAAGAAAGACGACGGAGGAAAATCCAATGCGGCATAAACTTGGCCTTTACATCAGAGTCAGCACGGAAGAGCAGGCCCAGGTCATCGAAGGATCGCTGGAAAGCCAAAAGCATCGTCTTCAAGGTTTTGTCGACATCAAAAATATGCAGGAAGCCAGCTGGGGAAAGATCATCGAAACATACATCGATGAAGGTTTGTCGGCCAAAGATACCAAACGCCCGGCCTTTCAAAGGATGATGAAGGACATTCGCGGTGGCAAAATCAATTTGATTCTGGTGACAGACCTTTCTCGCCTCTCGCGCAACATTATGGACTTCTGTATCCTTCTTGAGGACCTGAAGAAAGCCAACGCCAAGTTCCTTTCACTTAAGGAACAGTTCGACACAAGTACACCTGCGGGCGAGATGATGGTTTTCAATATGATCAACCTCGCTCAGTTCGAACGCAAACAGACCTCCGAGCGCGTATCGATGAACTTCCACGCGCGAGCTGTTCGCGGGCTTCGTAACGGTGGTGGCATCGTCCTTGGGTTCGATAAAGATCCGACCAACCCAAGCAAACTTCTGATCAATGAAGATGAAGCACCACAGGTTCGCGAGATTTTTAAAACCTACCGAGAACTATGTTCACTCAGCCAAACGATGAAGCGAATCGAGGAACTTGGAATCAAACCCAAGTCCCGTGAAATTAAGAAAGACCGCCACAACTTAGCCGGAAGATGGACAACTCAGACTTTATCGGCCGTCCTTCGAAACTATGCCTATGCGGGAATGCGAGAAGTGAACGCTAAGAACAAAAATAAAGATCAAGAGTCTTTGAAGTTCTTCGAACGCTACCAGATCGTGAAAGCCTCATGGCCCGCCATGGTGGACGAAGCTGACTTTCAATTGGTTCAAAAGATCCTCGATGCCAATTTGTCACAGGAGCGAAAGCGTCTGGCTGCCGGCCAGACGAGGACCTTCCTTCTTACAGGCGTGATTTACTGCGAGGAATGCGGACGCCCCATGGTGGGCTCTTCCGGTCACGGTAAAAACAAAACTCATCGCTACTACGTCCATCGACCCATTCAGGGTGAGCCCGTTACCTGCGCTGTAAAGACCGTAGCAGCGGAGCCTTTAGAGCAAGAGATCTTAAAGCATCTGGACGAGGTTCTTTTCCGAGAAGGCTATTTGGATGCGTTAGAGAGCCGTTATGCTTCGGCTTACAGCCAATCGCATGCCGATTACCGGACAGAAAAAGTCAAAAAAGAGTCCGAACTAATCCAAGTTGAAAAAGAAATCCGATCTGCGATTCGGCTCCACGCAGAGTTATCGTCGGACGGTGTCGATGACATGCTGAAGGATACCCTGAGAACTTTGAAGGACCAGAAAACGTCGATCGAGACCAGACTGAAAGAGCTAGAGGACATTCTTGAGAATTCGAAATCCGCTGCTGAAGATCGCAATGTCATTGAGCTGAACGCACACGCTCTCAAAAAGGCCAAAGCAAAAGCCAATCCAGCAGTATTGAAACGGATCATTCAACGAACCATTTCCGCCATCGCAATCACACCTCAAGTGGCAAAAGTTGGGTACTGGAGCAGCCAGCAGGAAAGCCCAATTTCGCCGTCAGAAAATAAAAAACCGGCCTTGGGAGAAAACTCCCAGGCCGGTATCGTCGTGTCTTTCGGCACTCGCAAACTCGTTAAAATTCAAAATTTTGAAAAGCTTCCGCCACTGCCTTTGGCAGCTGGGGATGAGAAGGTTTTTTGTGGGTATATTGGGAAAATTGGTCGGGGAAACGGGCTGTTCATAACCTATTGATTTCCTTGCAACTATTATTTTGCTGGTAGCAAATGGTAGCATGACCATTTCCTCGCCCTGCGTCAAACTGAAGAATAGATGCGGTTTGACCCGTTGGGACGTTATATCCCAACTTATCCGTGCCGCCCCGGACATCCACGCCGGCCAACCTCAAATAGACGTTCGTCGTCTTAATTTGAGAATGACCCACGATCGCCATGACTCTCGCCAATGATTCACCCCGCGCCAAAAGGTTCTTTATAAACTGTCTCCGAAATCAATGAAATTTTACTTCGGTAATCCCAACCCTTCTACAGAACTGGCGGGTTACAAGGGCTTGCTCCCCGTTTTCCCATTCTTTCAGAAACGGAAGCACCCGATCGGTTCCGCTTTTAAGCTTCCACTCCTTCAAGAAGGTCAAAAGCTCATCAGAAATCGGAACCTGACGAGAGCGCCGCGTCTTCGTGCTTGTGATTCCCACCTTGTTCGTCCATTGCTTATTGACTGAGATCATTCTCGTATCAAGATCAACGTCCGACCAAAGAAGCGCGAACAGCTCACCTGATCTCATTCCCGTGAACAGCGCCATCAACCAAACCGGATAAAATCGATGATTGGTTGCCTTCGCTTCTCGCAGAAATATTCTGGCCTCTTCATTGGTCAAAACTTTCTGCTCAACCTCGGGCACATGAACCTTGACTCCGACCGCAGGATTCCGATCAATGAGACCATCCTCCAATGCCATCTGAAAGACTCTCTTAGTGCATTTCAAGAGAGTCTTTCTCGAATGAGGAGTCAAATCGCATTCGACTTGATCCATCACGACATCAAAAACATCTTGTCGTGTAATGGACTTCAGTTCACGATCTTTCCAGCGATCGTTGACCCATTCACCCAGATAGGATTCATAACTCAATATCGTTGAAGCTCTGAGGTCGAGCTTCATTCTCGATACCGCGATATCAAACCACTCTTTCCAAGTGTAGGGCACGCCTTCTTCGCGAAGATTGGCAAGCTTTCGCTCGCATTCAAATTGGATGTCCTCAGCCTTACGGATCGATTCGATTCCTCGCCTTCGAAATTGAACTCTTCGACCGCGAAGATCGAATCCGTTGACGTACACTTCGTAGACTTTCTTTCCATTCACTTCACTTACTTTGATTGCCATTTTTTAGACTCCTTTTTTTCAAAGAGAGCTGCACAATCTTTTTTCCGAAACCGTAACCTGCCACGCATTTTTGTTGCCGGAAGAATCCCCCGACAAACCATGATGCGGACAGCGTTCGGCGTAACGGAAAGAAACTTCGCTACGTCACCGCTCGACCACCATCCTTCTTCAGCCATTTCAAAGAACTTTTTTTGAAAAGAAGAAGACGCATTGCCTGCCTTCTCTCCAACTTGCCCATTACCCCCAGAGGGGGCATCGAGTTGGGAAGAGCTTTTACTCATCCCATCAGATGAAACCATACTGCATTTCTCCCTGATTTTCAATGAACAACTCATGTTGAATAGGTCTATTTTTCTTCAATTTCATCTATACTGGTCGCTGTTTTTGAAAACTTTACCTCTTCGTTTTGATCCACTTTCGAGCGCCGATCTCTCTTACGAGGTAGCTCGACGCCTGCGCTTTCTGCCTTTGCAATCACGGCTTTCATGGCCGATAGCTCCACGCCTCGCAGCTCTTCTTGAAGCTCCGCCACACGCACTGAATCGCCCTGAGCGAGCGCCGCTTTGATTTGAGGGGTGATCCACTGGATATGTCGAATGGGATCGTAGAGACTTGCTCGAATGCGCTTAATCTCTGCAGGCTGAAGCTCCTCGCGATGTTCACGAATCAGAAAGTTCACCAGGTCCGTGCGTGTGACGGAGAGAAAGCCCTTCGAGCTGGCTTCGAGTTGTTGACGCCAGCCATCGAGCTTTTTAGTTTCTTCTTCAGAAAGCGTGACACGGTCAGATCTCTTGGCTGCTTTAGGTTCGGGAGGTGACTCGATTATCTGCTCCACGTTGTCTCCTTTTCTATTCGAAAGATGTAGTGGCCTTCGACCCATTCCGTACCGCCGTTTCGAATCTCAGGCGGTATCCAAATCTTTTTCACGGATGGCTTTAAGAGCTTGGGTTGCTCCGCCAGAGGACGATCGGCTTCGGGTTTCTTGGACGGTGTTGTGCAGCTTGAGATTCCTCCGCAGAGGATCAGCGTTAGCATCGGTTTCCATTTTTGATTCATCACGGCCTCCTCGGTTAACGGTTTCTTCCGTTGTGTTCCATCAACAGGCTGGCTCTCGATTCGGACTGTGAAACATTTGACGTCACTGTCGTGCAGCCTGACGAAGTCGCGATGACAGCGATCGTGAGGATCATTTTGATTGTTAGATTCAATGCATTTTCCTTTTTTGGTTGGACGACTGACCGAGGCGTGGCGGCGCCGACGGCTGGGTCGGTCGGGGATTGGGGTATGACGAGCGAGGAGTCAGTGAAACGGGGCTGTGCCGAGGCGGAGAGATGCGTTCGGCATAGGGGCAAATATGCCCGTCTATCAGAAATCGTCCCGGCGGGACGATTTGGCTAAGAGCGCGGCTTTCCTATGATTTTGTTGGGGTCGTAGTGGACGCTAACTCCCGATTGTCCCCGGGCGGTCCCCAAGAGTTCCCCGTAACTGTCCCCAAGCAAATCCCTAGTGTTTTCTCGGATCGTGAATAGGGTTTCTGACCGCGAGTTGGTTACTGGAGCATCCCAACCCTTCGTTTGATACTGCTCAAGATCCACGAACAGATGGTAGTTGTCCTCAGGATCTCGAACGCAGGTTTTTGCGCGAAGGATTTGTTTCTTCACATCAGGGCTACCGACCAGCCAATAAATGAGATCCAATCCGCGATGCATTCGGTAGAACCGAATGAGCGATTCGTAAATCGCGGTACTCTTAGCCCAAAGCTCGACCTCGTAAGCCAGGACCCAGGGCCTTTTCTCTCCCTCGATCCGCGTGTATCCATCGGCTCGATGCTCACCTGAATTGGGTATCCAATCAGGATAATAATCCCGCGAGCGCCTTCGAAGCTCCTGCTCCGTAAACAGCGTCACCGCAGGAAACGGATGAGTAGCCCACTCTCCCAGATGAAATGCCACGACGTTTCGATCATGCCAATGATTTTCGGAGAGGTAACCCTCTTCTTTGAGTTCACCCAGTCCTTCACGAATGGTTTCGAATCCTTTATCCGTCAACTGCCATGCCTTGAACTTATATCGCAAGTTCCAGATCGCTTCGACGAACTCATGATGTTCCATCCGCTCAAGAGCTTTGTACGTTGAGTAAGGCGAATTGGGGCGGCCTACAACCTCATGGAGAGTCGCTGCGGTTGCCAGCTTCCACCGCCAGAGAAACTCCAGGATAGCGATGTCCCGATCCGTTAGCATTTGGACAGGGCCTGAGAAATTTTTCTTCTTTGCTCTTTCCATTCTTCCTCCTTTCCAGATCGCTTAGGTAAAAAGATAGGTCTGAACCTCCTCGAACTTCGGACCAAACTTCCACACGGCTCGGCCTTTGATATCCGGATTGAGTTCGTAGGCTCTCTTCGTTCCGACTGCCGACACGCTTGCGCCTTGAGTTGCCATTGGGAAACAAAGAACTGCTGGAAGGTTCGCCTTCACGGTTTGATCGAAGTTGGCAGCGTCAGGTTTCTGTGTCGCGATGATCAGATGCACGCCGGCCGCGCGCCCCTGACGAGCGATGCGGTTCAACGCAGCCTTAGCATTGGCAAGAACCTCTTTTTCCACGCCGGGTTCTTTTGCCGAGAGCTGTGCCAACTCGTCAATGACGACGAAGCATCGCTTTTCCATATCCTTGACCTTGAATTGATTGCTCGCGTTTCTTGCAAGGCTTGCTTTCTGATACTCATCCAGTGTGGGAGCGCCACTCTCAGCGAGATACTGCAATCGCAGGTCAAGGACTGTTCCTAAGCGCGCTAGCTCTTGCGCGCATTTTCTGGTCCCATCGAAATACCGGACGTTGTCCTGCATATTCTCGATGGCCTCCCTGAGATCCGCGCTTTCCATCCCGCCTTTGAAATCGAGGAAGTAAACCTCGGACTCTGGATTGTTCTTAGCAAGAATCGAGGAAACGACTTTTAAGAAATTGGATTTTCCTCCGCCCGAAGTTCCAGCTACAAGAAGATGCGCGATCTCTCGTAGATTGACGGCAATCGGTCCCGCGTGAGTCAGACCAATCGGAATTTGGGCATCGACCAGGCGCTCTTTTTCTCGGTCACTCAGAAAAGCCTCGCGGGGCAGGTCTTTATCGCTATAAACGATATCCATTCGGCTTTTATCGCCCGGCTCCTGGGTTACTCGGATAATTGTCGTATTAAGCGCCGCCTCGATCTTCTCGCGATTAGTTACGACTTCAGACAGTGTCACGCCGTTTGTCTTCAGTCGAATCCTTCGCCGATGAGAGTCCAGCGCAACATCTTCAACGAGTGAGGGATAACGCCCGTTGCATTTGAGTTTGGCCGATTCAAACGCTTCGGCTAGTTTGGTTAATACTTCGTTTCTCTGAAACGCTTGACGGCATCCCCAGATCAACCAACCCGACGTTAGAAATCCATAAGTCAGAACCGCTCGTGCGACGATCGGGAGATGATTTTTCCAATGATAGAATCGGGCGATTCGCTCATCGATATGAGCGACCAGTCCAAGCGCGATGAAAATGCCGAGGTAGCAATACCGATGCGCGGGGATTCGATCTTTTCGAACTCCATCAAAGATTTCCTTAAGGACCGTCCCAAAAAACGATCCAAGGTTCCAGATCCGGTCTGAAAGCTTCCACGGTTGTGATTCTTCTGTCATTTTTATCTGCCCTCCTGCTGATTTGATTTCGGCTCATCCACGATCAGGTAAAAACCCGTCCCTTGTTTTACT
>CAZCBS010000209.1:0-7810 GCA_964496965.1 uncultured Bacteriovoracaceae bacterium | reverse complement strand
TCGACTTTTTCAGCGCGAGCGCGCGATGCAAGCGCCGCGAAATCCGCGCGCGTCACCACAGGAAGATTCCAGCGCTCCCACTCCGAAGACATTCCGTCGTTGCCCGGGACGATGATGAGCCGCGAAAGCTTGGAAGAACGCGAAAGCTTCCAAGCCAGGGCATGCTCACGACCGCCTGAACCCACAACGAGTACAGTCTTCATAGATTTTTCGCCGATGCGGGAGGAGTCGCCGATTCGGCCTCCCGAATTCCAGTCACCACTTGATCCAGGGTCATAGCTTGAGGAAACCACTGCCGACCCGTCAGTTGATTCGCAAGTGCCATGTAGAGATGCGTCGCAAGCTCTTTATGCCGAGGAGAAAGCCCAGGAGGCTGCTCCGATGCCAACTTCTTCCACTCGGCCACTCCGTGATTTCGTCCAAGGTCCTTGGCGCGATTCACGGCCTGATACCAGCTCGTTCCGCGATAGTAGTTTCGCAAAAACTCTTTCGAAAGCTGAACGCCGTCTTTGAGAAGCCGAAGCTCATCCGGACCGATCGCATCGACGAGCATGACTTCGCCCGAATCAAGCACGGCCCATTCGAGCTTTCCATCCGCAAGCTCGACGCCCGCGCGCGAGCAAACCGATTTCAACCAGCCCGCAACCCAGGCGGTCTTCAAAAGAAGTCTCTGCATCTGCGCGCCGGTGAGTCCGGAGATCGCAAGCGCTTCGGTGAGCGTCAACGGACGATCCGTCGTCTCAAGCTTCGTGAAAAGCTCGAGCACCGGAAATTCCCACTTCTCGTTTTCACCGACTTTGAAATCGCCAAATCCAATCGACGCCATATAGCCTGGATCGCGCGATACACGCTCCAGCAAAGAACTTCCCGATGGACAGCTGAAACGAAAAACCACTTCGAGAGGAATCAATCTCGGCGCAGGCGCGCTTCGAGTCGGAAGATAATCCGGAATCGCGCGTCCCAAGACGTTCTGCATCTCAGGCTTCACCACTGAAACCTGTCTGACTGCCAAGTGGCGCGCCGGCTTTTGCAAATCCGAAAGCGCGATCGGCCTCAAAGGTCCCGGCGACATGTCGCGCTCGCTGCTCGCCTCTTGAAGCATGCCGATGTAATGAGTGCGAAGCCCGGTTTTTTGTAGCTCTTCTCCGAGCTCATTAAAAGTCGAGCCAAAGCGATTGCCTTTGCGCAAAGCCGTCGCATGCGGCGTACGAGAAAACTCTTTCCACGTCTCAGGACGTTCCAATTTTTCAAACCAATCCGCGGCGATCAGCGCCAGCGCATGGCCTTTCTTCGCAAGAAGGTCAGGCATCCTTCCCCAATCAAAAACCGAGTAGGCTTCCGAATAATCGAAAACCACTCCGGGAAGATTTCCCTCTTTGCTCGCCAAATCCGTCGGGCCGCGCAGATCTTTCACCGAGCCCCGATAAAGAACCGAAAAAGAGGAAGGATAAAAATGCGAGTTCACCACCTGAGACATACTAGCGATCCCCCCGATCCATTTTTCGCGCGGCTGCAAAACACTTCCCTGCGCCAGACACATCCGTTGGATACTTGCCGTCCAAGCAAGCCGTGCAAGGATTGATCACTTTTTCCGACTTTCCTTGTGCCTCGGTCTGAGCCTGCGCGATCGATTGCTTGAGCCCTTCGACGTCTTGATAAATCACGGCGTCAGCGCCCATCTCTTGCTCAATCTCGGCAAGAGAGCGCCCTGAAGCAATCAGCTCCGACTGCTCCGGAAAATCGATCCCGTAGTAACAAGGATGCTGAATCGGCGGGCAAGTCGAAACGAAATAAACTTTCGCGGCTCCCGCCTTACGAACTAAATCAATAATCTTCTTCGAAGTCGTTCCGCGAACGATCGAGTCATCGACCAGAATCACGCGTTTTCCTTCGATCTCCGAGCGCACCGGCGAGAGCTTCAGATTGACGGCCTTCTGCCGCTTTTCTTGAGAATCCAAAATAAACGTGCGCTTGATGTAGCGGTTCTTGATCAAAACCTCGCGATAAGGAATCGCAAGCTCCTCGGCAAGCGCGATGGCCGCGATTCGGGATGTCTCGGGAATCGGGACGATGATATCCGCCTCAATCTTGCGATCCTGAATTTGCCGCTTCAGCAGCCGCGCCAAGCTTTTTCCCAGCTGAATGCGTGAGCCGTAAACCGGCACGCCATCAATCTCGCTTTCGGGCGACGCAAAATAAACCCACTCGAACATGCAATGGCGTTTTCCGCGCTGATCCAGCACGCGCGAATAAACCTTGCCCTTCATATCAATGAAGAGCACTTCGCCCGGTTCAACATTACGAACCACGTCATAACCTAAAAAGGAAAGCGCGACGCTTTCGGAAGCCAAGCAATGGGCCTCTCCGCTTGCCAGCTCGCCCGATCTCTTGCCCCAGACCAGTGGCCTGATTCCGTACGGATCTCTAAAAGCGACAATGCCGTGATCGGCAACCATCGTGATGATGCTATAGCTTCCGTTCACGCGCCGATAAACATCTTGAACCGAGCGGCAAATGCTTTCAAAAATTTCATCACTCGATGTAATCTCGGGCGATGAAGTCTCAGGATTTTTCGCCAAGCCTTCGGCAAAAAGATTGAGCACGATTTCAGTGTCGGAATGAGTCAAAAGATGGCGGCGCGATCGCGTTTTCAAATCGTGCTTCAGCTCATCGACATTCATGATGTTCCCGTTGTGAACGATGCCGATCCCAAACGGATAGTTCATCACGAACGGCTGCACATCGACGAGATCTCCTCGTCCGATCGTGCTGTAACGGGCGTGGCCCAGAGCCATATTTCCCGTCAATGTCTCCATATTTTCTCGAGTAAAGACAGATTCGACGAGACCGATGTTTTTCACTCGGTGAAAGCCGTCCGAATCATACGAGAGAATGCCGGCCGCATCTTGGCCGCGGTGTTGAAGCGTAGTGAGACCTAAGAAGGCCTCCCGAGACGCATCGGGGGTGCCGATCAAACCGACGATTCCGCACATAGATGAAACGGATATAACATAGCGATGTCTCAAACGCTTCGGGAAACGCTTGAGAATCCTCTAAAATATCGACCGGCTGCACCGAGTCAAACCTGAGTCAAACATTTGACGAGGTATTGAAACTCAACAGACAACCCATTAAGCTCCTTATTAAGGAGAGTTTTAAAATGAGCGCAAACGGTAGCCCAGTGACGGGCGTCATCGATGAAGGATTAGTGGTCATTGATTTCGGTAAGCATGAAGGCAAAACGGTCGAGCAGATCGCCGATCTCGATCCCGCTTTCTATGAACGTCTTGCTTCCGAAAAGGAAAGCGGAGTGTTTGCGATCCGCCGGCACAAAGACAAGACCTTCCGTCTTTACATCAATCCGCTATCGGATATCGACCACTGAAAATTTCTTCGGCAGGGCCTTCCATGTACACAGGTACGGCAGGCCCCTCGCCATTTTGAAGACCTTTCCAGTGAATCAATAATTCTCCGCCCGGAAGCTTCACCGTCACCGGACTTTGAACTCTTCCCGTCGCGATCGACGTCACGGCCGAAGCGCACGCCCCTGTCCCACAGGCCAGCGTAATCCCGGCCCCTCTTTCCCAAACTCGCACGCGAATCGTCTGTGGCCCTTCCACTTTCACGAACTCAACATTGGTTCGCTGCGGAAAACGCGAATGCGTCTCAATCTGCGCGCCATATTTCTCAATGGGCTCATCCGTGAAAAAAACCGCATGAGGATTGCCCATATTCACTTCAAAGAAAGAAAAACTTTTCTCGCTCGAAGGAGCGATCTGCAGGCTCAAAACCTCTCCGGGTTTTGAAAACCCGCCCATCAGCCTCGGCACACCCATATCGACCATCACATGGCGACCGCGAACCTCTGCCGTTTTCACACCGGCAAGCGTTTCGACTTCATAGCGATCTTTTTGGGGAAGCGATTTCAGCGCGCGCAACCGATCATGAAAATAAAGAACCGCCGCGCGAATTCCATTTCCACACATCTCCGCCACCGAACCATCGGCATTGAGAATATCCATCCGAAAATCCGCGCCCGCGGAATGCTTCGCCGGCTTCAGCCATAAAATCTGATCCGCGCCGATCCCAAATCGGCGATCGCACATCGCGCGAGCGATTTTCGCGGTCATAGGCGTGCTTGCGGACCCGGAATCTGGTCCACTGGCAAAGTAGTCATCCACGACAATAAAGTCGTTTCCGATCCCCTGCATTTTGGTGAAAGCAATCTCACGGTTCATACACTTTCTATAAATACTCTCTTGGCACCGCAATAGCAACGTCATGCGCTGGTATGTCAGCAAAACTCAAATTCAGACGCAGTCCCTACGGCCGGGCTTCGACGACGAGTTGGGATGAGTGGAGAAACGCCGCCTCGCAAGCAAAGCCTTACGCCATGCAAGCGAAGTCTTACATGAACCTGACAAAAGCAGGCTGTTTGCCCGAAGTAGAAATATGTCCTCGTGCGACTGAAGCATGGACATATTTCTAGAATAGAGACTGAGCCTGCCAATGTCAGGTTCATGTAAGAAAAAACCTCAATTCGCATCTTCGCTCTTGGACTCAGAAGAATCCGACTGAGTATCACCAACCTTTTTGAACGTACTTGTCGCCTTATTCGTCAAACCTTCACAGCTAACCGTCGTCTTCTTTGCAGAGATTGCCTTGTTATATTCACTAAAGGCGGAGGTCACTTGATTACGTGCGCTTCCACACGCCGAGTTCTTCGTCTCACTGTCAGCTAATGGAGTATAAGGTTCGATCGATTTTTTAAGTCTCGCGTCTTGTATATTGCAACTCGCTTTAATATCAGCAAGAATTTCCGAGTCTTTGCAATATGACAAACTCGCGCAAGCCACGTTCAATTTTCCAAATGCCTCGGTGCGATTTTTATCGATCGTGTCACACTGGTCCGCATACCCGGACAACTTTGACTTGATGTCATCCCTCAAATCATTCCCGGCCGGTACCACGTCAAAAAGGGCTTTCGAGAGCGCATCGAGCTGAGTATCCGGCTCATCCAGACATACACTCGGTACACAATTTCGACCATAGTCATCGAGATAGCCCAATCCTTTTTTAGCAAGCGCTTGATTAAAGCGACTCAAACAGGATTGCTGCGAGTTTGAAATCTCGGCCATGATGCGAGCCGCCTCGGATTCCTTTTGTGTGTTTTGAGAAATCGCCTGAGCGATGGATTGGCGTGCGTTATCGAAAGTCGATGAGCTTGGATCGATCATCGGAGGACTCAGATCTCCGCCGATGACTCCCAGTAAATCGCTTGGCATTTCATAAAGCCCGTCGAGCTCCTTGCCCGTCGAGTCCGTGTACTTGGATTTTACCATCGGGACTTTTTTGACCGGATCGGTGCTCAACGGATCATTCACGCCGTTTCGAGCAAGCACACCCTTCAGCGTGCTCAACCGACCCATCAAGGCCTGATTCTGTACGCTCAACACTTGCTGCATTTGCATCTTGTACTGCTCAAGAGTCTGATTGGCCTGCTGGATATAGCTCTTTTTCGACTGATCCAGCTTTTGGGTTTCCGACTTGAGATTGGTCACCAGATTTTGCATCACGGTCACGCATCCGTTGACGCCATTGCAGTTAAAGCTGAACTGAGTGACAGGATTGGTGCTGTTTCCTTTCACCAAAATCGAAACTGCCGAATTTGGCGTGTTTCCGTAATATGCGCCATCGAGATTTGTCTCGAGATCCTCAGCACACTTCATCATCCCTGCCAGTGGAACGCTGGAAGCTGAGCAGGCATCCGTATTCAAAGGCGCGGTCTGCCCCATCGTGCTCCAAAACCGGGCGTAGACATCCGCCGAGCCTTTGTAAAACTTGATAAAGCCATCGCGGATGTTTTTCTCTTCCTGCTGAGCCAGCTTCACCTGCTGCGAATACTGGGAGTTCGGGTCGCTCTTGGATTTTTCAACCGCCGCATTCGCTTGATTGTAGCATTGTCCAAATTTGTTCTCGAAAAGCTGTTGAACATCCAGGCCTGGAATATCGAAACTTGCGAGCCGAGCGCCATACAACGTTTCCAGATCGCTTGGCGAACTGATCCCATTGATATTCCCCGCTTTCAGCTGCCGAGCTTGGGCTTCTTGGTCACTGGTCACGGTCAGATTGATATCTGAGGACATGTTCGAGAAGATTTCCTGAAAAAGCGCATCCAGCGCGGCTTTCTTGGATTGAGCCTGAGCTTGGTTGGCTTTGTTATTGCGCTGAATCTGTCCGTTCACCGAACGAGAAAGCTCGTAATACTTCGCCTCAATCAGCTCAGCGAAAGAACAGGTCCCCGACGAGTTGACAGTACATTGATAACGCGAGTCAGCTGACAGAAAACATTGTTTCGTCAGTGCGATCTTTTGATTATCGACGAGCTGTTGAAAACTCGCGCGTTTATCATTGTACGCTTTGATGCCGTCTTGAAAGCCCTTGATCTGAGTGGGAAGATCGCCGGTGATCAGCTTCTGCATATCAGCCTGAAGCTTCAGAAGACCGCCGTTTCCGCTATCTTTGTCTTCGCCCAATTTGCTTTGGATAAATTCTTTCTGCTGCACGCGATCAGTCAAAACACCGTCGATCTGCGCGAGATCTTTTTGGGCTTGCTGAAACTTCGTTTGCAGATCCGCTTGCATCGATTTGATCTGATTGGCGAGAAGATCGTTTTGCTGATTGATACAGCTCAGCTCCTTCGAAGCCTCTTGCAATTGCCCCATTTTTGCCTGGATGCAACAATCCGTGGAATGAGCTTGTCCTAACGCTGTTTTGAAAATCTTATTGATGGCCGCTTCGTCTTTATTGAGCGGACACGACACGCGCGGACTCGCAAGACTCGTCGAGCAGCTATCCGCTTTCACGCTAGCGCAGCTATTGAGATCCGAATCTAAACCCTTATCTTTACCGACCGTGAGCTGCACGATCGAGCTCACCAGTGGATCGGTCTGATTTTTATCGAACGAAAAACAGCTTCCGTAGAGATTGGAAAAAGACTGCGCTTGAGCGACCTGAAAACTAACGGGGCTTCCCGTAAAATTGAAGGGCGAATAAGTCGACCCGGTCGACACAGCAGGGACTGTAGTCGTATCCGCAACCGCCTCCGGCAGCGCCGGTCCCAGGTTTGTCACCAGCAGCGTCGCGAGATGAGTAAAGATCAGACTGATTGCCAGACCAGATCGATAGCGGCTCACCATGTAAGTGTCTCCATCCCTGTTTTCGTTATCGGCAAGACCGGTCTTTTACTTGACTCGTTTGCTTTAGAAATAATCAGCATTCCGCCGAATTAACTTTAAATCGATAATAATATCGTAGACTTGATCTTAAAAAGATCAAACGAAATCCAACCAGCTAAAATCACTCGATCACATATGCGCAGAATGGCTGCCATTTTGCGCATATGTGATCAAACCCGCCCGATTATGCTAAAATCAGTCATAATATCAGTTACTTAAGAACGAAAAACATCTCTCCATGAAAATCAGCAACGCTGTCGCTATATTCCATGAAAATCAGCGACAGCGTTGCTGATTTTCATGATAATCTAAAAACACCATGTACTCTCGATATCCCGATCTGACATCAATCCTCGCCCGAAAGAGCGTCTTCCTATTAGGCCCTCGACAGACGGGCAAATCGACTTTTTTAAAAGAAAGATATCCTCACGCGCTCTACATTAATTTGCTCAAAAACGCTGAGTTTCAAAAATACTTCAGCACCCCACAAGCCCTACAAGAAGAAGTCCGATACTTTACCGAGAGCAATACCTCGAGAATCGTCATCATCGACGACATCCAAAAAGCACCTG
>CAZCBS010000208.1:0-7836 GCA_964496965.1 uncultured Bacteriovoracaceae bacterium | reverse complement strand
GCCGCTCAGCGTTTTCGGGTACTCGCGATAGATGACGGTTTTCTTGCTATTGAATTCCGTTTCACGCTCCGGGTGGAGATGCTTGAACTCGTGAATCCGCGTGTAAGGCACATCGAGATCCGCATAGTTCATGACGGAGGTTCCCTGGAAATCTTCCTCGTCGAGAACCTCTTTTTCGAAGCGAAGCGAGCGCCAGTCCAGGCGGCCTAAGCTGTAACCAAAAAAGCGATCGATCGGTCCGGTGTACACAATGGTGCAATCGCTCGGGATTTTCGAAGCGATGGAAGAATAATCGGTGTTGAGCAGGACTTCGATTTTTGAATGGTCCAGCAGCTTTTTAAAAAGCTCGCCGTAACCCTCCTTAGGCATGCCTTGGTGTGGATCGTTGAAATAATTGGTGTTGTAGTTTTTGCGCACCGGCAAGCGCGTGATGATGTCAGCAGGCAGCTCTTTCGGATCTCGATCCCACTGTTTTGTCGTATAACCGCGGATAAACGCTTCATAGAGCGGACGTCCGATCAGGGAAATCGCTTTTTCTTCGAGATTGGATGGATCGCCCGCAAAGCCCTGGCTCTCTCGGGCGACAAAATCCGCGACGTCTTGCGGCCTGAGATTTCTTTTGTAGAAGGAGTTGATCGTCGCCAAGCTAATAGGCATCGGATAGACTTGCCCTTGGTACTCAGTCAGAACTTTATGTTGGTAAGGCGTGAACTCCGTGAACTGCGTGATGTACTTCCAGACTTTTTCGTTGCTGGTATGGAAGATGTGGGTCCCATACGCATGCACTTCGATGTTGGAACTTGGCTCGCGGTAGGAGTAGCTGTTTCCGCCGATATGGTCGCGAGACTCGACGACGACGACTCGCTCTCCGAGCTGTGATGCCAGCCGTTCTGCGATGACGGAGCCAAAGAAGCCACTGCCTACGATCAGGTATTTTAGACCCTCAAATTGCATATCCACTTTTTCATCATGAATGGCTGGCGACGTAAAGGGTGGAAAGTTAAAAAGTCTAGTCGTTAGCTTGTTATTTGGTTCTGGGTACGCTAGCTCTGAAGCATACCTTTATGTCCCTTCCTGTTGAAATTTTCATTTTGAATTACAATGGCCTGCCTTACCTTGAGAAGACACTCAAAACGATTCTTTCGCAGACCTATTCTCAAAAACAGGTGATTTTGTCTGACGATCATTCGAAAGATAAAAGTGTTGAGAAAGCCAAGGTGATCGCCGCTGAAGCAGGGATACCGCTCGAAGTCCGAGTGAGGAACCCAGGAACGGGCAATGTTCACCCTCATTGCAACGTATGCATTGCCGAGGCGACGGCGCCTTATATTGGATTATTTCACGCGGATGATCTTTACGATTCGAAAATCGTCGAAAAGCAAGTTCGGTTTTTAGAGGAACATCCGGAAGTCGATGTCGTTCTGACTGCAGGCATTGCGATTGATGGCGATGATCGCGTGATGTGGCCGATCCAGCCGCCCGCTCAGATCGACTTGCCGATCCTGGATTCGTCGCAGATTTTTCGACAGATCTTAAATCACGGAAGTTCTTTCCTTGTGTTTCCGTCAGCTCTTTATCGCAAAAGCATTTTTGAGCGACTGGGCGGTTTTAGGGCGGATCTCAAAAACGCAGGCGATCTTGAGATGTGGATGCGAGTTTTATCCAGCGGAGCAAAGATCGGTTATATCCATGAGCCCTTGATTCAATATCGGCTTTCGTTGGGGCAGGGGAGTAGTGCGTACGACCGTAATCGTTTTTCTGCTGCGGAGTTCTTTCAAGTCATCGATCACTATTTGCTCACATCATCGGCTTTAAAAGGGCTTTCGAAGGAAGATATCCAAGCTTACGAAGCGTTGCGAAGTTTGGATTTAGTCCAAGTGGGGCTTAATCTTCTTTCTAAAAAAGGCGAAACCGAAACATTATATCAAGCCTTAGACCGGCTTGGAGAGTGCGACCTCCGAGGATTTCGAAAAAACTTTGGAAGCGTCGATCGAATTAAAATTCGATTAGCGGAGTGTTTTCGAATGAGCTTTGGCACTTCAATGGGGCCTCATTTGGCGAATTTCCTCATCACGCAAACAGATCCTCGCTCCGGGGCCCTGATGAGAACGGCGCTGAAGTGGAAAAGAAAGCTCAGGCCGATCTAGAGTCGTGATGATTACACTGAGTAGCGAGGGTAAGTCCCTGGGAAGTCGATGGCTGAAGCACGGATTTTGGAACACCGTAGAGCATGGTGTGACTCGTGGGGCCGATGCGCTCTCGTCCGTGGTTCTGCTCTGGGCCATTTCGCCGGAAACCTTTGCGAAGCTGGCTTCTTCACAAGCTGTTTTGGCTCCCATTCTACTGATTTTTATTGCGCCAGAGACTGCGCTCTATCGCGAATATGCCAAGTGGAGATCTGAAGGACCATCGGCACTGGCAACGCGCTTATCTGCGCTTCGACGTTTCGCTTGGGGAAAAGCGCAGCTGGCATTGCTTCTCTCTGCTTTAGTCGCGCTCTTTTCTTCCGCACCGTGGTCAGAGCGGTTCTGGCCCATGGTTTGGGCCTTCGCGCTGGTCATGAGCCCGCAGCTTTCGGGGCCAGATCGCGAATTTCTTCGGCTCGATCTGAAATTAAAAACGCTGAACTTGTTGAGTCTCTATCAAAAACTGACTTTTCTCGTTGGCACCTGTTTGGTCGCGTTTCTGATTCCTGGGCGTACGGATGTTCTCGCCATGGTGGCTGTTTTTTCGGCCGTTTCCACGTCTCTGATCGCTGCGTTCATCGTGAAGCGAGTGCTTCGTGACGAAGGCGCTTCTTCTCAGTCTTTGAGTGGAACAAGCTGGTCCGCGATGTTGACCACGATCTCCGATTGCTTGAGCAAGTTTTCGGGTTGGCAGCATGTGATCGGAATTATCGTAGGATGGGTTCAAACAATGGATCTGTTCTTTTTGACGGTATTTCGTCTCCCTGGATACCAGGTTGGACTTTATGCGGCGGTCTTAAAGATCGCTAATTTTTCATTGATGGTTCCATTTGCTTTATCCAATAGTTTTTCGCTCTGGGTGGGAAGAAGAGATGAAGTGAGTGGCGTTGCGTCCGAGCGGAAACACTTGGGAAAGTTCACTCTCTTGCTCTCGGGATTCGTGCTCATTCAAAGTGCGGCTATTCTAGTATTAAGCCCGGAAGCGTTTCGGCTCCTTTCTCACGGACGATGGAGCGCGGGTGACCAAAAAGAGATGTTTCATTGGCTCGTTTCGATTCTCATCGGAACCAGTCTCTATTGCTGTACTTTTGTAGTAGGGGCGTGGTTGCCTCTCCGAGCGAAAATTTCAGAATTATTTTTTAGGGTTTATCTTCCCTGGGGTTTGCTCTCTTTAGTGATCTATGGAGCGATGATCCGATCTTCGACGAGCAATGCATTTCTGGCGGCAGCTCACGCGAATATCGCCGTTTCTGTTGTTTACATCGTTCTCGTGTTTGCATTCCTAAAGAGGTTCAATCGCCGATGAACTGGCTACAATGGTCGACGATCGACCTCGGACACGGTCTCGGCGGAGTTGAAGTCCATGCGCGGAGCCTCGCTCGCGAGCTTGCGCGAAGTGGCGTTCAAGTCGAGTTCTCATCGGATCCTGCGGAGCTTCAAAATCCGAAATGGGATGTTGTGCATACACATGGAAGCGCGCCAGGCCCTCGGGGCCTAAAATCCGCGGTGCGAGTTCATACTCTTCATGGAACGACTTTGGGGCGGATGGCAGCTGCCGGTGAGTGGACCTGGCCGGGAGGTTATGCCGCGGCCCTTCGAGAGCTTCGTGGGGTTCGAACTGCCGATGCGGTTCTTGCCGTTCATCCTTCGCTTTGGCTTTATTCGTACGCGATGAGGCAGGGAAAAGCGCATGCGGTTTGTTGGAACGGATGGGATGCTTTCGATTTGTCAGATTCTGCCGAGGCGCTGACGCCCGATATGCGTCGTGCGCTGGAATCCGTGGGTTCGTTTTGGATTTATGTCGGCCGAGGCGGAGATCGAGTGAAGGCCGTGGAAAGACTTCATGGAGCGATGAAGCTTCTGCCGGATTTGCGTTGGGTCGCAGCCCCTGGCGACGGTTTTGAAAACCTGCCGAAGGTCTTGAAAACGGGACAGCTCAGCAATGCTCAAGTGCGAGAAGTGATGAGCATGGCATCGGGACTTGTCCTTTGCTCGCGATACGAAGGAAATCCTCTGGTTGTTCTTGAGGCGTTGGCTCTTGGCACTCCTGTTGTCGCGACAAAAGTAGGTGCGATTCCAATGCTACCCGAGGGTATCCTAGGCTTAGTCACCGCGGACGCAGGGAACGCGGAAGCGATTGCCGACGCGGTTCGCGGTGTCGGCAGACTGGATTCAACAGCTCGTGCCGCACGCGCGGAGGCCAATCGAAAACTTCTTCCTACGTGGGAAAAGGTCGCTGAGATTTATCTGCGCACGGTGCAAGGCGTTTTGAGCCAGCGAGGGCGCGCGCATGTCTAAAACGATCTCGGTGGTCATTCCGACTTTAGGCAGAAGCAAAGAGCTGATCGATACGGTCGCAGCACTGATGAAGCAAACACGCGTTCCGGACGAGATCGTGATTATCGATCAGAATCAGCCTTCAATTTCCGAAGTCGATCAGTTTTTGGCCGCGATACCGATCGTGAAACATTTTCGAGGAGAATCGCCTGGCGTCTCGATCAATTACAATCGCTGCTTCGAGAGAGCATCGAGTGAGATTGTTTTGTATTTGGATGACGATATTATCCCGGATGCGAGACTGGTCGAGTTTCATCTGGAGAACTATTCTCAAGCGACCGAGGGCGATCGCTTAGGTGGGATCGCCGGTCGGGTTGAGCAGCCACAAGGAGATCTTCCGTCCGAGCAAATTCGCGTTTTCGGTCGATATCATCGCTGGACAGGGCGAATTACGGCGCGCTTCAACGCGAATCGGCGAGGAGAAGTCCAGATCGCTCCCGGCGGGAATATGTCATTCTACCGTCGTGTTTTGCTTGAAACGCGAGGCTTTGATGAGGGCTTTGGCGGTAACGGTTATTTCTTCGAAACCGATGGGACTTATCGTGTTTACGAAAAGGGTTATCGCATCGTTTTTGATCCGCGAGCTTATGTGAAGCATTTGATGGCACCGGCCGGAGGCGCTCGCATTCGAGATAAATCGATTCATACTTATTTCTATGTCAAAAATGGCATCCGGCTTTATCGGAGACATTCGCCTGTGATGGGCTATCCGATCGTCGCTGCGAGAATGCTTTTTTATACTGTCGCTAAAGCGGCTTATAATTTGAACGTGCGCATTTTGATGAAAGGGCTTCAGGGATTTGCCGAGGGTTGGACACAAGATATGCGGATTCAATCATGAAAGCTTTTCGCATCCTCTGGGTCGCGCCCGAAGAAAAAGGCGGGATTCGCTCTTATACCGAGACGCTTTGGCCTGAGCTGAAAAAGGCATGGCAAGGCGATCCGATGGATCCTCTTTTTCGTCTGCCTGAAATCAGCGAGCTCGAGCGCTGGCAGCCTGATCTGATTCACGTTCAACACGAATTTGGGCTTTTTGGCTCGAAAATCCCCGGTCGTTATCGTTTTCCAAGCTGGGTGCGGCAAGTGCGAAGGGCATTGCCTCGAACCAAGATCGTTGCCACCGCACATACGGTTTTAGGCCGCGACTATCAGTACCCTTGGCGTGGGCGAGGAATGCAAGCTCCGTTGAGATGGCTTGCCAATCATACGGCCGTTCCACTCATGCGGCGGACTTGGCTTGAAGGAACTTGGGGCAAGCTCAGTGGCGTGATTGTTCATTCTCAGTCACAAGTCGAGACCGTTCGCCAGGCGGAATGCCCGCGAGTCGTGGAGATTCCGCATTTTGTTCCGAGTCGCTCTCCCATTTTTAAGCATTCGCCCGCGCAGCCTCCGGAAATTCTTGTCTTCGGATATCTCACTCCTGAAAAGGGAACGGATGTCGTGATCGAAGCGATGAAGCATCTCAAAACTCCCGCGAAGCTTGTGCTGGCAGGAGGATTGAGGCGTGAGGAGGATCAAGCTTATTTTGATTCTTGCGAGAGGCGGATTCGCGAAAACGGTCTGAGCGACCGAGTGAAGATCACGGGTTTTATTCCGTCCGAGTCCATGGATCCTTATTTTGAGAGGGCATCGCTTGTGGTCGTCCCTTTTCGGGAAACGTCAGGCTCAGGCTCGGTCGCCCAAGCCTTCGCGCGGGGTTCGGCGATTCTGGCATCGGATCTGCCGCTCAATCGCGAATTGAACCTCAGGCAGTCTGGATCTGTTGCCTTGTTTCGGTCGGAGGACCCCGAGGATTGCGCACAGAAAATCGATCGGCTTTTGAATGATCCCGAGGCGCTCAGAAACCTTCAGCTCAACTCGCTAGCATATGCCGAGCAGTGCTCGATTGGGAAGACGATCGAGAAGTATCTCGAGTTTTATCGAAAGATTTAGCGTTTGCTTTTAGATCGAGAGGCGGTGAGGCCTCGATATTCGCACATTTTTGCGAGAACTTTACGGTCTCCCGGATTGAGTTGGATAAAGTGAACTGATTTTTCAAGCCGTGCTGAATCCCAACCTGCTTCAGCGAGTTTCGCGATGCCTTCGTCGAAAAATGAAGTGCTGGCTACGATAAGGCCGGTGAAATCGAGCTCGATGGTCTCTTGATTTTTGAATGCTTCGAGAATGATTTCGCGCAATCGCTCGCCTGCTGCGCGTGAGATGTAATCGTCCCTAAAAGCTTTTTTCATTTCTATTCTTTTCATGTCGGAACTCCTAAGTTTCAAAGCGAGCAAAGCACCAGGTTCCTCGCAGGGGGGCTTTGGTTTGAGTCGATACGATATGCCTTCTTTTGAAATAACGTCGGAGCTGCGCGCCGCGACTGATGAGAGTGAGGCGGCCTTGCTGTTCCTTGAGGAACTCAAAGGTGTGGCTGAGCCCGAGTCCGCCGGGTCTGAGTCTGCGTGTTGAAATGCCAGTCTTGAGCGCGAGCTCTAAGTACTCTGAGTCCGATGACCCGAGATATTTGCTTTCGAGTTTCGCCGGTATGGTGATCCCCATGTCGAGAACGCCGAAATGAAACTCTTTTTCCCAAATGCCAGCGTAGAGATAGTATCGTTCTGCTGTTGAATGATCGACGCTGTTTTGCATCAGTTCATGGAGAATGAGTCGGACTCCGAAGAGCTGGTCATCAGAAAGCGTTTTGCCGAACTTTCCCGCTACTTTTTCCACAAAGGCGATATTGAGATGGTTTTCACCGCTTCCAAGTAGCTCATGAGTTTGATCGAAGTCGTAAATCGAAGGTTTAGGAAGCGCTGTCAGAAGACTCGTTTTTTGCAGACTCTGAATGATGGGGCGCGCTTTCAGTCGAGAGGGAAGAAAAAGATGTTCGAGCTTTTTGCCTTGCTCAAGAGCCGTGTCTGCGAGGCAGGCTAGAATCGCCGATCCGGCCGGTGAGAGGTCTGTGACTTTTCTCCAATTGAGTCGGAGAGTCTGAGTTTCTAAGGTTGGAAATGATGCAAATAAGGCGAGCAGCAAATCCAGGCGGCCGTCTCCGATTTCTGCTGGTAAGGTTATCTCATTAGGTTTGCGCCTACTCATATAAGCGCATTATGCCATATTTTGATAAAAATTACATATAATAAGTCATTAATAGTATTATAAATATTTGTAATTACTACAATATTTAATGCGCTTAAATATTATAGCGCATGCATGAAAAACGCTCCAAAATAATCCGAAATACCCATGACTTCTGCCGGCTATTCTGTTTGTCTAGAGGCCTATGTCTCAGTTGGTTCTAGTCACAGGCGGAGCAGGCTTTATCGGCACGCAT
>CAZCBS010000207.1:0-7836 GCA_964496965.1 uncultured Bacteriovoracaceae bacterium | reverse complement strand
GGCCCATTGGAAATTATAGCCCCCCAGCCAACCCGTCACATCGACCACTTCGCCAATAAAATAAAGCCCAGGCACTTTTCGAGCTTCCATCGTCTTGGACGAAAGCTCATCGGTATCGACACCGCCACGAGTGACCTCGGCTTTGCTATATCCGACTGTCCCACTCGGAACGATTTTCCAAGCATGCAAAAGCGCGCAGAAAGCCTCGAGCGCTTTTTCGGAGACCTGAGGCAAGGGAAGCTCGGATGGAAAATGAAGCTCGCAGAATCTCTCGGCAAAGCGAGAAGGCAGAAGCTCGGACAAGAGATTGCGGACGATGGCGCGGCTTCCACTTTTCTTTTTATTTAAGAACCATTGAAAAACGTTCTGGCCGGGCAAAAGATCGATCGTCACCGTATCTCCCCGACTCCAGTGCAGCGAAGCCTGGAGCGCCGCGGGCCCGCTGAGTCCTGAATGCGTGAAAAGAATATTCTCACGGAAAGCCTTGCCGTTGCATTCGATGATGCAATCGATGGAAACGCCTGAAAGCGCCGCAAGGGATTTCATCTCTGCATCGGCAAAGGTAAAGCCATCGAGAGCCGCCGCGCGCTCCACGAGCTTCAATCCGAACTGCTCAGCCAGCTGATAGCCAAAGCCGGTGGCGCCGATTTTTGGAATAGAAAGCCCGCCCGTGGCAATGACAAGAGATTCGCTTTCAAAAACGCCTGCGCTCGTTTCGACACGAAAGCGCGGGCCTGGTTCCGCGTCTTCAGGCAAGCGCGAGACTTTTTCGATTTTGCATTCGAGCTCAAACTGAGCGCCCGCAGCGTCGCATTCGGATTTCAGAAGACCGACGATGTCTTGAGCCGAGTGATCGCAGAAGAGCTGGCCCAGCTTTTTCTCGTGATAAGCGATGCTATGATCTCGGACCATTTGAATGAATTCATCGGGGCGATAACGAGAAAGCGCTGATTTGCAAAAGTGCGGGTTGCGCGAAACATAGTTCGCGGGGCCCGCTCCCATATTCGTGAAATTGCAGCGACCGCCGCCGGAAATCAGGATCTTTCCGCCGAGTTTCTTGGAGTGATCCAAAAGCAAAACGCTTCGACCGCGCCGTCCTGCATGGATCGCGCACATCATGCCCGCGCCACCGGCACCTAAAATAACTACGTCGTATTGTTTTGGGGTCATTGGGATGCGATTTCCTTCCAGCCTTGAGAAAGTAGAGAGGGGAGCTTGGTCCCTCGCGCGATAAATCGCGCGAGGCTCAGTGGTTCGGCAATGACCAGGGAAAGCCCCTGAAGCAGTGAGCGAAACTTTTCACGAGCCGAAGGTGCAGTGAAAACAGAAGCAAAACAACCGATACACCGTGGAAGAGGCGCATCCGGAGAATCGCTGATCAGCCGCAAAATCTGAAAAGGGATGCCGCGGTCACGACAAACTTCAGCAAGTGAAGAAGATTCCAAGTCGACAGCGATCGGAAGATCGCTGTCCACAAAAACCCCAGCCTCACCCTCAGAACAAGCCTGAGAAATCGAGATCACGCGAGCGAGAGAAGCAGAAAAGGAATTCAAACCCAAACCCAAATCAAACCTCTGTTCCGCCAGATGAGACTCAATGCTAGCACCAGAAATCCAAGCCCCCGCCGAAAGCGACCGAGTCCAGCTCCCTGCAAAACCAGTCGAAATCACTAGACTCACTCTCGGCCGACCCGAATCCAATAAGCGGTTTTCAAGAGCAGCGCGAGCTTTCTCCAGCCCCATACCGGTCTGAAGAATCTCGTAGCGAGCGCTTGCGCGAGCCTGATCGACGCCTTTACGACAAGCCCGAGCCTCAACCGAAGTTGCCGCACAAACCAAAATCACAGAGCTCATACAGAAGAACTCTTTCTCAAAGTAGGAACTAAAAAATAAAGGCAAGTCGCCAGGGTCGTACCAGCCACCGCAGAACTAGCAGCGAGCAGGCTCCATTCTGACAACCAAGCCGTGATTCCCAAATTAAAAAGAAAAACGCCCGAATAAACGCCAAAACAAGCCCAAAGCTCAAGAGGAGAGAAAACTCGCCAACGTGAAAAAGAAAGAGACGGAAGGCGAGCGATCTGCTGATAAAACAGCGGAATGATCATGCCGACGAAAAACCAGCCCGCGAAATTGGCCAGCGTCACGCCAAAGTAAGTTCCACCGGTGGGATAATCATAAATACGACCCAAGAACCAGCGATCTCCCAGAAGCGTCAGTGGATCGATCACGACATCCAGAAGCATCATGAGCAGGCCCGACAAAAGCGTCGTTGAAGGCTTCGTTAAAGACTGGGTCAGAGCCCCCGCCAAGATCCAGCTAAAGTAAGCGAGAAAGACAAAAGACAATGAATCCCAAAACGGAACGTTGGAGATCCAAAGCTCACGGGTTCGAGCCTCGTCAAAATAGCGATAAATCCCGAACGGAAAGCCGTTGCGGGTGGAGCTGTACTCGGACAGAAACGCGACGGTCCAGGCCATCACTGTCCAGACGATCATGCCACGCAGCCGAAGATGCCGGATCGCGAAAAGCGCGAAACAGACGAAAAAGGCATACACATAGGGACGATAAATAATAGTCCCCGCAAAAAGCTTAAGAAAATGCGAAAGCTCTTCCATCAGTTCTCGAGCGCCCGGAGATAGCGTCCCAGCGCCATCATTGGGAAGTAGTGCCGATACAGATGGTAGCGGAGATAGAAGTAGTTCGGAAAGCCGGTTCCCGTGAACTGCTTTTCGTTCCAGGTGCTGCCACGTGGGCATGGAACCGCTTCGCCGCCTTCATAAGCTTGCGATGTCTTTGCAGGGGTCTGCTGCCGCAAAAGCCATTGCACGCCTCGTGTGACAGAATCGTCATTCGCCGGCAAATAAGCCAAAAGCCCCATTAATGCCCAAGCAGTTTGAGACGGAGTGCTTTCGCCACGACCCATCCAGCGCTTATCGGTGTAAGAGGCAAGACTTTCGCCCCAGCCGTGGTCGGCGTTTTGGACTTGCTTGAGCCATTCGATCGCGCGGATGACCATCGGATCGTTTGCGGGGACTTTCAGCTGCGCGAGTCCGCAAAGAACATTGCTGGTGCCGTAAACATAGTTCACGCCCCAGCGACCGTACCAGGAGCCTTGGAGTTCCTGCGTTTTGCGCAGATAATTGAGCGCACGCTCGCAAGCAGGCACGATCTCGGTTTCCAGAAGCCTCGAGTGAGCCAAGGCAAGTCCCAACGCCTCGATCACGCGGCCCGTGACATCGGGGCTGGATGGATCACAGAGCGAATCCATATCCGAGAACGGAATCTCGTTGAGGAAGAGCTTGTCGTTATCGACATCAAACGCGGCCCAGCCGCCGTCTTTGTTCTGCATTCCCAAAACCCAGCGAACCGCGCGCAGCATGGCATCGGAGTCGACGCGCTTTGGATCTTGTTTCAGAATCGCGAGAATCACCGCGGCCGTATCGTCGATATCGGGATACCAAGAATTCTCGTACTCAAAGGCCCAGCCTCCCGATGGAAGCTTGGGGCGATAGACTTTCCAGTCGCCGTGCTCAACCAGGATTTGATGCTTCAAAACCCAGCCCATCGCTTTTTCGAAGCGAGGATCGGAGGCCTCCGCTTTCGAATCGATCATTCCGATCGTTCCAAGCGCGGTATCCCAAATCGGAGAGTTGCAAGCTTGGATGCGATAACCCGCTTCGTCTTCCCAGGCGAATCGATGAATGGCTTCGATCCCTTTTCGGACCGGGGCGGAATCCAACGTATAACCTTGAAGGGTGAGCGCAATCACGCCGTTCATCATCGGGGGGAAGATTCCCGCCCAATCGCCCGACTCTTCTTGGCGAGTGAGCACGTAACGAGTGCACTCATCCAGCGCTTTGCGGCGCAAGGCGCTGATCGGGGTTTTTTCGTACATTTTCAAAAACAGATCAGCGACGCCGAAGAAAGACTTAAAGCCCGGGCCATGCCGCAAAAGCATCTGCGTCCACGGAGCAGCATAAGGAATGTTCTTGTCGGCGGGGTTGAGCCAGAGATGATCAAGCCAGATGTTCTTATCCGACTTGGAGTTTGGAAGCGCGAAGATCGGGCGATGATGCGCGATGATGAAAAGCGGGACCATCGTCCCACGCGCCCAGCTCGAGAGCGCAAAAACGTTCACGGGAGCTTGTGGCGGCAGTAAAATCGTTTCGGGCGGGATCGCGGGGATCGCGTTCCAAGGTAGAAGCCCGAACATCGCGAAAAAGATTCGCGTAAAGATGCGAAGCTTTTCAAGTCCGCCGTTTCGGAGAATAAACCCTTGGGCGCGCATCATGGCCGGATGTTCTGGCTCAAGTCCCAGGATCCGTAGCGCAAGATAGGCTTCCGCCGTCGAAGAGATGTCGCCGTCGCATCCATGAGCGATTGACCAGCTACCGTTATGAAGCTGTTCTTTCAATAAGTATTGGATAATCTTTTGGCCTCTGGAGGCGAGAGCGTCTTTGAGCCCCAGCATCTGGCACATGAGGACGTATTCGGATGTGATGGTCGAATTGGATTCAAGCTCCGCGCACCAGTGGCCTTGTTCCCGCTGAATAGAGAACATGAACTCGCGTGCGGCGAGGATCGCCTGAGAGACCTCTAAATGAAGATCCGAAGCAGGCGGAAAATGCGAAGGGATCTCGATTGGAGTCAGGGGGGGCTGATCCCCGAGCGCTCGATTTTGCGTATCGCTTTCAACTGACGTCATGAATTAATTCCTTAATTAGCGTAGCGTATTTCAAATATACCCGTTCTTTGAGAACCAATCGAGTCCATCTTGCGCGGCGTCTTGAACCGGAGTCTGTGGGAGTCCTAGCTCCCGAATCGCCTTGGACGAGTCAAAGAACATAGTGCGTTTGGACATTTTTACGGCTTCCAGAGCGACCGAAGGCTCTTTGCGCGAAATATAATCTGCGTATGCCGTTGAAACCGCCCCGACCGAATAGGCGATCGGATAGGGAATACGGAAACGAGGAGCTTTTCGGCCCGTCAGTTTCCCAAGAAGTCTTAAGAACTCGATCATCGTGAGGTTTTGACTCCCCAGAATGTAGCGCTCTCCGACTTTGCCTTTTTCAGCGGCTAAAAGGTGACCCTCGGCAACATCGCGAACATGGACGAAATTAAGTCCGGTGTGAACATAGGCAGGGATCTTTCCTTGGACGAAATCGACGATGATTTTCCCTGTCGGTGTGGGTTTGCGATCCCAGGGGCCGATCGGCGTGCTGGGATTGACGATGACGACCGGAAGACCTTGGGCCGCGGCATCGATCGCAAGCCGTTCAGCCTGAAGCTTGGAAAGTTTGTAGTGGCTTCCCCATTGGCCAGGGTCGGCTGGAGTGGTTTCGCTGCAAGGAGCAGGGGCTTGCGAAAGCCCAATCGTTCCGACCGTGGAAGTATGGACGAATTTTCCGACGTTCTCGGCCCGGGCGGCGTTGAGAAGGTTTCTCGTTCCTTCGACGTTGGATTCGTAAAGCTCGCGCGAATCCTTTGCCCAAAAACGATAGTCGGCGGCGACGTGAAAAATCTCGTCACAGCCCTGGACCGCCTTGCGAACCGAAGCCGCGTCTCGAAGATCGCCTTCAAAGATTTCGACTGAGTCGCTCTCGGGAATATTACGGCGATCGGATCCCTTTCGAGCTAAAACGCGAACCACTCGTCCGCGCTCCAGGGCAAGTCTTGCGACATTGGAGCCGACAAATCCCGTCGCTCCGGTGACTAAAGCTCGCTTAGCGCTCATACGAGAATCTCCCGAGCGGATTCCCGAATCGATGTTTTACGAAAACGGAGAACGAGCCCGAGGGTCGTGAGCGCGTAGGTGATTCCCAAAAGCACGTCCACAATATAGTGGTGCTGCAGATAAACGGCGCTCAAGCACATCAAAAGAAAGAAAGCGATCGCGAAGGGCCGAGCCCATTTGAGCTCTTTCAATTGAAACGTGATCCAGCTCACCAAAAGCGGATAGGTGACGTGAAGCGAGGGATAGGCGCCATACACATCGACGCCGCGGCCATAGAGTCCGTCGAAGTAATGCGTTCCAAAGAACTGATCAAAGCGAGCGGCGGCGGCTTGGCTCGGATGAACATTCATCAGCGCAGGACCTAGGCCGTACTGGCTGACATACCAGGGGGGCGCCGCTGGGTAGATAAAGTAAGTCATGAATCCTAGAATATTGACGATGAAAAACACCCAGCCAAAGGTCGCGAGCAGTTCCCAGCGTTTTTTGAAGAAAAGATAAAACGCGGCTAGAAGGTATTCGTTGATGTAGACGAGATAGGCAAAGCCGCAGAAAATATCGAGGGTCGTCCAGTGGTGGATGGCAAAGAACTCGTTCGGTGTCACTCGGCGAGGCGCCCCTCCGTCCAAGGCGGGAACTCCAAACCAGGCAAGGTCTCGGGAGTAAGGCTCGGCGACACGAATATGTCCTTCAATTCCTTGCCAATAAAAATATCGCATGAAATCATAGACTATGCCGGTGAGGATGAAGGGGAAGAAGTACCGCAGAAACTGCCGCGACTTTTCATTGTAGGAGTCCAGCAGCGCGAGCATTCCCATCAGGATGTGGTCTGAACGAAGACCTCCCATCACCGCGATGAGTGCGATGTAGGAAAGACCTAACAAGAGTGGCCAAGCTCTGCGTTTGAGGGTTTGGCTTGGGAGAAGCCAGACGGAGAGCTCGGAGGTCACTAATTCGAGCGTTAAGGTTTTCTGCTTTGCCGTCTCCATATGAGTGAGAAGTAAAACGAGGATACATGCGGGTTCAAGTCATTTCTGCGCTTATTTTAGGTCTGCTTTTGGGTCCAGGTTTCAATCTGGGCGTGTTTTTGGAATCGAGCGCATCTGCGGATGATTCCAAGGAAAAAACCTGTTTCGATTTCTCGAAAAAAGCGATTCCGCTCCTGAAAAAGCCAAGTTTCCTTCCGGATGCTGTGATGCCCCGCGTCTCAAGCAAGTCCGGAAGCTTGAGCCTGGGGCTATTCTGGGGGGCGGCCCGCGGGCAAGTCGGCAGGCCCATTCAGGAACTCATCCAGGAAATCGCGGCCCATGAGACTCTGAAAAGCGCCAAAGTCTCCAAAATGGACATTACGCCTCTGACGAACCCGGATTTCCTGATTCGGCAACAGATCGATTACACCGTGACCCCGTTTCTTTTTGTCAAAGTCAGCTGGAAAGAGGACTGGGCCTTTAGCCTAACCCGGGGCACTCCAGAAGACCCCAAAGAGGTCGAAATTTTTTACGAAAAAACCGAAGGAACTTCCCATATCAAGCATCTTTGCGGGACCATCGTTCTCAGCAAAATGGAGGATCCTAAGGTGACCGACGTTTTTCTCTACGAAGAAGCCAAGGCAACGAGTCGATCCGAAGAGGACACCAAAAACGGGCTCATCGGCACCATTCGAACCTTCCGCTACGGGCGGCAAGACGAGTCGAGATGAATTGATCTCCTGATTGACTTGGTGCGTTGGTTCGTAAAGAAACCAATGATCCTCATTCGGGTCAAGCTTTGCTCAACATTCTTGTTCCAGGGGCCAGCTCAAAACAACCCAAGCGATAGCCCCATCTGCTCAGCGCGATAACGGTTGTGAGCGCCGCAAAGTAAAGTGAGATTATCGGCAGTGTTTTGTCCTCCAAGGCTAAACGGCACAACATGGTCCAGTTGGAGGCCATGCTTGGACTGACACACTCGACCTGTTTGAGTGTTTTTGTACGTGCAGCCATTTTTATCTCTGAGGAGAACTTTACTTTTTTCTCCTGCCGGAACGTAACGGGAATGTTGAGTGGTGAGCTGCGCCCATTTATTCACACCGTGCGCCGGAGGCTCGGGCAACCTGGCTGCGGACTC
>CAZCBS010000206.1:0-7858 GCA_964496965.1 uncultured Bacteriovoracaceae bacterium | reverse complement strand
CAAGCAGTTGAGCGTACTCAACATCTCCCAGTTCGATGTATTCTCCAGCAAGATCCTTCGCTACATCGGAAATCGGATTGTCTCCCCCATTTTCAGCATCTCCTAAGATCCGCAAAAACTGCACCGCATGAGGCTTCCGCGCCGCTCTTGACGAGACATCGCCGTCATTGTTCAGAAGGAGAATAACGAGAATCTCAACTCGGCGGGACTTCTCGTGAAGCGTGAGCTGCACCTGCTCCGCGATCCGGGAAATCAAGCGCAGGCTAGCCAGAAACGCCGGAAGTGCCTCATCGTCTTGATCGCGGAAAATCGGATCCCGCAGAGAACTAAAGAAGCCCTGCTCCTTCTCTTCGTAGGTGAACGAAACCGAGACTGCCGCGCAAGCGCTATCGGCTCCAAATTCCACAAGCACCGGATCAAGCGTCGGCAACGCCGTATCAAACCACATTTGATACTGGAACGCTTCAACGGGACTGTCGTTGAGCACCACCCTCAGGTCAGGAAGACTCACTCCTGAATCGGCAGCGATTGCGCTGAGAAGATCGAGCGTACGACCCATTTGGTATTGGGAAAAAACGGACTCGTAGTAAATCTTGGCTTTCTGATCGACGATTCCCGCAATCCCGAAACGCTTTTCAGTCATCGCAGAAGCTCCGACTGCACTCGTTTCAAACGCGAAAGAATTTTTCGCGTCACCTTGCCTCCGATTCCGGAATCATCAAACCTCTCTTGAATCTCAGAGAGAGAAATCTCGCGCAAATTCGTGTCAGGAAACATCGCCCAGACCAGCTGAAAAAGCCGGGCTGCCTGACCGAAGCCCGACTCGGCTTTGCTGCCGCTCAAAGTGTCGGCAAAGACGCGGGAACGAAGCAGTGCTAGCGCCTGCGTATCGCAATAGCCGATATGAAGCGCCAGAAAAACCGCTCCGCTCGAGCGAAGAATCGCCAGCTCGAAAAGATCGATATCTCTTTCCATCGCTTCCACGATGTTTTGGACTGGGAATGGATGACAGACCTCATTGGTGAAACAACAGATGGCGCAAGGATCCAGCTTCACCTCTCCCCCCCAGAGCGGCCCGATCGCGCGCAAGACCGCGTCATCGAGCTCATGCTGAGGCATAACCAACTTAAGCCTTTCCAATCCGGCATTCGTCTTGATCGAATGCTGCTGCTGGAGAGTCAGGAGATTCCTTACCGTTTCTCCGGCCTTTCGAAACGGAACCAACTCATCGACAAATTCAGGCAAGTAGATGTTTTCGTAAGATTTGAACTTCTCGAACTCCTCGGCAGTAAAGCAATGAAGCGGGGCTTTGACGGCTACAAATCGCCCATTCTTAGGAAGGTACACGTACACAGGCACCATCATCATGGTGAACGGTTCGCAGATTCCGATAGGCACCCGTCGGAGCTGTGAAATCGCTTCCTTTGGAAGTTTTTTCAGGCTGAATCTCATTTGCACCCAAGGCCGTCATTAACTTGAACTACACAAATTTAATATATATCCCTATTGAGCGGATCGGCGTCAGGAGACATGGCCTTTACCTAAAAAACCGTTTTGATTTACCTAAGTCATCGCGTGCGTCACATCATTGACGCTAACAGCACGCATCGCCGATGGTACGGTGCGTTTAAAAATCTGGCACTCCGTCCTCTCTTGCGAGACAATTCCGTCATCATGAGAGCCTTCTGCTGGGCATGCCATCGCCCAAAACTCGCTTGTTTTTGCGCAATGACTCGTCCCTTTGCAACATCCGCCGAATTCGCGCTCGTCGTACATCCCGATGAAGTGAACAGTACCGTCGGCACCGCCTGGATTTTGCGTCGATCAGTCTCAAACCTAAAATGGATTCGAAGCAACGGCGATGGACTGGACCAAGACGCTGGCTTTCTCAAACTGATCGAAGAAACCAAGACAGAGAACACGGTCCCTCTTCTGCTTTTTCCAGGCAACGATGCTTTAAATCTCAGCATCACTTCGGATCACGACTGGCAAAACACTGTGCCCCAACCTAAGCGACCGCTTTTTATCGTCATCGACGGCACATGGAATCAAGCGCGCATGATTTTAAGAAAAAGCGCCATTCTTCAGTCTCTCCCTCGCGTCAGTTTCGAAACCGATCGCCTCTCCGAATACGGATTCAAAAGACAGCCCCATCCAGCATGCCTTTCAAGTGTCGAAGGTGTGCATCGGATCCTGGAAATCCTTGCTGCACGCGGATGGGCATCCATTCCCACATTTCGTGAACACGACCAAATGATCGAGATTTTCAGAGCGATGATCAAGTTTCAACTCAGTCACGAAAATTAAGCCGACTGAATTCACTATTTTCCTAAGAATTGATCCGCTTCAATAAGCTTGGAAAAAAAATCCGCCTCGACAACCTCCTCTGAGAGACTACCTTGATAGATCAGAACTGGACGAACTGAAAGATTCTTGGGACGTTCTAACTTTCGAACTTTTTCCTCGACCTCCCTGACCACTTCCATCCCAATCTTTTTTCGAAACTTCATCTCGCAAAGGTAAATCGATGATCGAGTGGTGATCAAAAGATCAATTTCGCAGCTCCCTTTATTTCGAGTCTTCTTTTTTTGAAAATACGGTGAAGCGCTAACAACGATATTAGGGTCTAGATTCAGCTTTTCCAACACCGAATCAATATTGGCCAGAATTGTGTTTTGAAATTGAAGCCCCATGATCGTTTCCCAGTGAGGCAAGAGCTCAAGAGCCTTAAGCCGATATCTTCCCTTCTTAATTTTTTCCGCCTCTGGCTTGACGTATTTTAGATAAAATCGAAGAAAATTGTCCTTTAAGCGATACTTATTGAGCTTCATTTGCTTGCCGTCTTTGACGCTGTATACAAAGTCCTTCGCGACGAACCCCGACAACTCCAGCTCATTCAGACTGGTTAAGAGAGTTCCTCCCTTCTTGGTTCGTATTTTTTTAGCGATCTCAGGCAAAGCCAGCTTCCCGTCGACAAGAACCTCGATAATCTTTCGATAGGTTTCGGCTCGTCGATCAAATACCTCGTTAAAAATCTTTCCAAAATCATTGAACAAAAAACCGCCAGGAGAAAAACAAATGCGCTGGATATTTTGTTCGGCGGTTTCCGACGGGTCGATCTCTTCCAAATATTTAGGAACTCCGCTTGGTGCCAAAATTCGATCGTAAATATTCTGGCACCAAACCTGCGAATTGGTATGCTAGCAATAGACTGGAAGGCCAATAAATGCGCTTCTCAACCCTCCTGATCACAGCTGCCGCCGCCTATGGAGTTTATCATCGCGTGTATTCGCGCGCGCATCCACATGCGCAGACTCAGGCGAACATGCGGGCAGCTGCCGCCTGCGAAGGTAAATCCCAGTGCATCACCGTGTATGTCGCTCCCTGGTGCCCGGCCTGCAAAATGTCCGAGCCAACTTTTCAGATGTTTCATTCCTATCTTGGGAAAAACCATCCCGATATCGGATTCAAAATCATCATAGGTGGAGGAAAGCCGGCTCAAAACGCCGAACATCAGATCGCTCTTCGACCTATTGCAGCCTTGACCAATGACTCTGGTGAAATCATGCAAAACCTAAAAGTCTCGGCTTACCCAACCTGGATTGTGACAGACTCTTCAGGAAATGAGCTATTTAGAAATGCCGGCGGCTTGCAGCTATCGAAAGAAGAACAAGTCGAGCTTTTCCTCAAACAGTACGCACGACGGTAGATCAGTTTGCCCGCCAGATTACCTGAGAAGTTAAGACGGAAAAGAACCAGTAAAACAAATCATTGCCGCATCTAACCACTCCTGTTACAAGCCTCCCATTCTAACGGAGGTTACAATGAAGAAGGTTATCATTACGTCTCTGGCTATTTTGAGCTCATTCTCCGCGGTGGCTCACGCTGAATGCACCCAAGCAAACAACGTCGCAGTCGACTACGCGCTCGCCTATCTCTCCCTCGTGGAGCAAGGTGGATGGGGTTACAATGATCCAGTGATCCCTCAGCTGAATCGTTCTTCTCAGGAACTCTGCGCTCTTTTGGTGAACTCTCAAGTGCAAGCTTCTTCTCGCGAAGGCTACACCGATGTCAGCCTCGAGCTTGAAGACGAGAGCTGCACGGTGACAATGAAGCTCACCTCCACAAACCGCATCGAAAAGATGTCGCTCGTGAGCTGCACTCACAAATAAGCGGCGCTCTGCTGGCCAGAGCATTCGCACTTTGGCATCCTACAGAAACGAGAAAAGCCGACTCCACACTGGGTGAAGAGTCGGCTTTTTTGTAATCAGCCCATCAAGATCTAGGCGTCGTCTATCAAATCAGTGACCGGGAGGAGGAGGCGGTGGAAGCGCGCCTGGCCTCGGAACCGGTCCTGCGCCGGGAGGTGGAAGTCCTTGGCTACCGCCGGGAGGCGCTCCTGCAGGTTGCTGACCAGGATTGGGTCCACCAGGACTTCCCTGACCGCTTTGGGCGCCAGGAGGGCCTGGAGGTCCGCCACGTCCACCGCTCTGCGAAGCAAATCCTTGCGGGCCACCTGGACCACCTGGACCGCCAGGCCCGCCAGCGCCATTCGGGCCACCCATCGGATTAGGACCTTTGCCGGGAGGACCTCCAACCTGGCTTGATCCACCGGGGCTTGATCCAGTCCCCCCTCTTTCCTGAGGTGTCGCTTTCGTCCCTGGAGCGCTCAACGCGCTCGCGGTTGCGTTATTGTCCGGAGTGGTTTTGCTCGTCTCATCGGGCGTTGCCGCGAAAGCGCCTGATATCGACAAAACCAATGCCGAAGCAACAAGTGTCTTTGGATTCATCACAAGCTTCTTCATGATTTTATTTGCTCCCATTGTTTAAAAAGTAACCGTATTGTTCAGCAGAAAGTAGTTGCGATTGTAGTTGTAGTTATACATCGAGGTCCCGCTCGGAACGCCTTGATATCCGTTTGACGAATTAGTCGAATAAGTCCAGCTCGCATCGATGATCCAGCGTTGAGCGATCACAGGACGGCTCGCATCCAACGTCACTTGCCAAAGAGTATCGCTTCGGTCTCCAACGGTCCCCGACATGGCCGCGGAAGGCACATTCTCGTGCGCGTAAGCCGTGTGATAATGGGCGATGGTGGCGTTAAACGAAATATCCAACGGCAAATACGCCGACCCCGTGATGTACTGACTGAAAGACGTGTAGTTGCTGAACGCCACTCCATCCGTCACGTAAGTGGAGGACGAATTGTAATACGTCGCCGAAGGTCCCGAGGCGATCGAATAAAGCAGACCGCCAGTCACCGATAGCCACGGGTTCAAAATCCTTCGCGCGCTTGCCGCGGGAGCGATGATATGATCGTGGCGGGATTTAACATACTGAGTGTAAGGAGCGCTCAATCGCACGTACCAAAGAGGCGCAGGTTGCCAAGAAAGCTGAGGCGTGGCGATCAAATAGTCCTGGTAATAAACCGTATTGTACCGAGTATCGAGGTAACGCACATCGAATGACGGAACCAGCTCCGGATTTTCCGTATACGTGAAAGCGATATCTCCCGAGTAACTCTGGAGATTGTAGGCGTGATCATTGAAATAATAAGGCGAGCTGAAATTAAAAAGCGTGTTGACCGAAAAACTGTCTGAAGTATACGGCAGAACTCCTAATTCGGCCGCCACCCACCAAGCAGCATCGTGAATTGAGGTTCCCGGATCAGCGCTCGAATTAGGTGCCACGATTACGCCATACTGTGAAAGGCTCTGAGTCCCGCTTTGCCCGACATTGGTATCCACCAGATACCCGAACGACGCTTGACCACGAACAATTCTGAGATCTTTTCCGATTTGGTCAAGCCAATCTTGCGACACCGGCTTCACCCAGCTATCCGAGGGGGCTGTCTTCATTGCCTGTTCAAAGGACGATTTGGCCAGAGAAGTACTGCCGCTACGATACTGCGCGACGCCTTTCCAGTAGCTGACGAGATAACCGATTTCGCGAGAAGCATTGAGCTCATCTAACTTTTGGAGGGCGCCTTGGAAGTTCCCATCCTCAAGCAGCGCTCGCGCAGCGATAATAACCGCTGATTCGCGATTCGGGCTCATCTTCACTTTTTGCGCCTCGGCAATTGCGCTGCCATAATCTTTTCCCATGAGATTGGCTTCCGCTAGCTTCAGTCGAGCCTCTTCGTTAGACGGCTGCTGACTGAGAAACTTCTGGAAATCTCGCTTAGCTCCTTCCGCGTTCCCAGAGTTCAACTCGCAATATCCGCGCCGAAAATAAGCGACATTTCGTAAATCCGACGAGGTTTGTGACTGAGCGATCAGATGGCTGTAAGAGCGAATTGCACGACCGCAATCCCCTTCGTTATAGGCTCGATCCGCTTGGTCTTGCAGCGAGGAGATGTCCGTTTCCGCCGCCCAGCCTAAAGTGCCACCCACTACTGCCATACCCCAAAACATCAAGGCAAATTCTAATGCAAAAACAGTCCGTACCGTTTCCCGCTTGCGAATCATCCGCTGCCTCATTCTTTTATATGCGTTGCGGGCTCCGCCCGCCGCGACAGAAGTTAGATAAAACTTTCAATTTTCAAAACTTGTCTTGATTGAAGACCGTAAAAACAAAAAAGTCCCAGCGAACCTTCGAAAAAAAGAAGCTTCGCTGGGACAATAATCAGAACAGCTTAGTGACCGCCGTTGTTGCCACCTTGGCCGCCGCCACCGGGTCCACCGTGGCCACCGCCAGGTCCGCCTTGGCCTTGGCCACCACCACCACCAGGACTACCGTGACCGCCACCGGGTCCGCCCATGCCGCCTTGGCCTTGACCGCCGCCACCAGGTCCACCGTGACCGCCCATTCCACCTTGGCCTTGTTGGCCTTGGCCTGGTCCACCCATTCCGCCTGGACCTTGTTGACCTTGGCCTGGTCCACCCATTCCGCCTGGACCTTGTTGGCTTTGGCCTGGTCCGCCCATGCCGCCCTGACCACGGCCTTGTCCACCTTGGCCGCGACCACGACCTGGTCCGCCCATCTCGCCTTGACCTTGACCCTGACCTTGGCCTGGTCCGCCCATCTCACCTTGACCCTGACCTTGGCCTTGTCCAGCGCTTCTATCGTCTCCACCCGCTTGAGCATTGTGCCGGTTTTGTTTTCTGAGATCGTCTCGACGTGAGCCACGATTCTTGCGGCGTCCTTGAGACTGACCTGATTCAGCTCCGTGCTCAGCTCCTTGAGAAGCGTTCGCTTCTCCCGAATTGTTAGCAGGAGCGTCGCCCATGGAAGCTCCATTTGCCGGGGTCGTTGTATCTTCAGCCCAACCAATCGTTGCGATTGCTAGAATACTAGCAGCGCAGACTACGAGTCCTCTTTTCTTCACACTATCTCTCCTTGATATAGAAGTTGAATTTAAACGCTAAGAACTTAACGATTCAAAGTCAAGTAAAGCGATTCAGGGAAATGAAGATAAAAAGTCGCGATCATAAGGCGCTATGTGCTTGCGTCAAAAAAATCGCGGCACCTTTGCTTTTCTATTTAATGTACAGCTAAAAAATACCTGGCTCCTCGTAAGCAAGGCGGTATACGAGATACCCATGAAAAAACCTTCTTTCATCAAACGAAACAACGAGCGCCACTGGGTCGGCGACGGCTTCCCCGTTCGGAACATCTTTTCTTACGATGATATCGCGGAAGAAATGTCGCCCTTCTTGCTACTCGACTATGCGGGACCGGAAAACTTTTCCGCCACGCCCCATAAACGCGGCGTCGGAGAGCATCCCCATCGAGGCTTTGAAACAGTCACCATTGTCTATGAGGGCGAAGTCGAGCATCGAGACTAATCCGTAGGCGGCGAAAAAATCGGGCGAGGAGACGTGCAGTGGATGACCGCCGAATAGGGATTTGTCCGCGA
>CAZCBS010000205.1:0-7875 GCA_964496965.1 uncultured Bacteriovoracaceae bacterium | reverse complement strand
GGATCGTTCTTGAGAGCGTCCGCCGCTTTCTTGAGAGCGCGGACTTCTTGAGCGTCGTTCTCTTTGACGGGATAGTCGTTGAGATCGTACTTCTTGATGTCTTCAGGAAGCACGCCCAAGAAACGAACATCGGGAGCGGAGTAATCCGAGTTACGGATCAAGCTCGCCGCGGAGCCGGCTTTCAGCGTCCGATAGATGTTTTGCATCGTGTACGCGTCAAGATCTCCGAAGAAATACAGAGGCACTTTGAGCTGATCTTGAATCAGCTTACACCAGCCGCGGACCGCGTTGGATGGAACGCCTTGCGCGCCCATCAGAATGCAATTGTGGCGCTTGGTGAAACCGTTGGAAACAAGAGTATTGGCCGTACCTTCGGATTCGACGACCAGGCAGAAATCGATTTTCTTGCTCGCGGAGAGCCTGAGATTCTGCGGACGATTCTTGGGCTGGAACGGAGAGGTCCCGAGCTTAGAAAGATCCACCACAGCCTTATCGCCGTCCGGAAGCGTTTCGGTCACGATCAGCTGCTGCGAATACGTCTGCCCCCCGCGATCGTTGGCGTAACAATTGAGCTCTTCGCGATAGCACTCCAGCATTTCGCAGATGAAATCGATGGTATCATCGCTTTCGTTCTGATCCGCGAAGTCCAAGGGCTTGAGAATCGAATTATGCTTCGTTTCACCTTTGCTGATGTAATAAAGCTCGCGCTTCGTGTTGACTGCGCCGGTATCGATGTTGCGAAGCAGGATCTCGAGCATGAAAATCGCGCGAGACATCTTCTTCACCGAGCTCACGTTGAGCTCAGTAGCAACCTTCTTATCGCCTGGCGTGAGATAGCCGACCTTGTGATTGTAGATCGAGTTATCGAGCGAACACTTCGTCGCGTAAAGAACCGGGCGCTTGGCGCGCTCCAAGTCCGCAAGAAGCCTGTTGCAAAGCTCCTTGGACATCTTTGGAATCAATTGATCACTATTGCGTGCTGGTGTGGCCATTAAACGACGGCCTCCTCTTTAGAATTAGACTTTGACTTGCGCTTGCCAGGTGCTTTCTTCGCTTTCGAGCCGGCTTTCTCAATCTCTTCTTCCATGGCATGGACATCGATCGAGTCCGAGCCATCCCCGAGCTTCTGCCCTTCTTTTTCTTTATGCGCCTCAAGAGCCGCATTCGCGCTCGCAAGCTCTTGCTCCGTCGCTTTGGCGTCGCGACCCAAGAGTTTCAAAAGACCTTCTTCGGCCTTTTTCTTGCGCGAATCGGGAGCCGAAGTGATTCGGCACAAGCCTTCGACCAAGATCGGGCCGAACTGCTCGATGTGGCGAATCTTCTCTTCCAGCTCATTCGCTTTGACTTCTTGGCGAATATGTTTCGAGAGCTTTTGACCGGCTTGAATCAGAGCGCGGCGAATTTCTTCGACCAGCTCATCGGAGCCATCAATCGTTTCCTTGGATGCGTTTTTGAACTTGATGAACGGAGAAACCACGCTGACCGCGATGATGTACGGGCCTTGCGGGAGCGAATCCTTCGGCTGAGCAAGCCCGTAGCTTCTCCAGTTGACCGACTCGATGGCGTGCACGATCGCGCAAGCCGATTTATCGAACTGCAGCGGCACGCGGTTGGCGAAACGAAGAACCTGCACGGCGCTTTCGGCCTCGACGCTCTTTTCTTCGAGACGAGCAACCGCCACCTCGACCTGCACCGGCTTGAAATCGGCAATCGTCGGCTTTCGAGATACAACCGAGAAGAAGTCGATCGCGCCCAGACGCTTGATGCTTTTTGCCATCGCCTCTTCGCCGATCGAAAGAACCGATTTAGTCGACGGGGCGTTGAGCTTCTGGTTTTGAATCGCGACAAAGAGCTCTTTAAACTCCGTCTCGTTCAATGCATCCACGGATTTCTCAAAAAGCGCCTTCTTCAGTCCCGCGGCCACCAGGTCATTGAGAACGCCTTCGTGAATTCGGGAAAAACCCTTCTTGAGCCATTGAGAAACTTTGACTCGGCCAAATAAGTGCGAGTGCGCGATAAACTCGCCGAGCTTCATCGTATGAGGATGCGGCTCCGTCGCTTCTGGAATTTCCGGCAGCGCCGAGCTCACCCGCTCCACCGTCACAGGCTCGGACTCCGGAACTTGATACGTGAGCGTCAAGTGTGGATTCACCAAAGTGGTGCCGTTCAAATAGCTGATCAGACCGGCTTCACCGTTCAGTTGAATACGGCCATCGATCACAAATTCGACGGTCGTCCCATTCGGCCGATCCCAATCGATCGTCTCGCGGTCTTTCATCACGCCGCGATTATGTTTGATATCCACTTCGACAATACAGGAGACCGCTTTGCGCATCGCCTTGGTCTTGGAAATGACTCTTGCGCCGGTCGCGCTGGTCAGCTGCGCCCAGGTCGTAGCGGCCGAAATCCCGATCCCTTGCTGTCCGCGCGAGCAACGGCCGCGACCAAACTTCGAGGAAGCGAGATATTCACCAAAAACCTTTGGAATATCGTCCGCATCGATTCCAGGGCCGTTATCTTCCACTCGGATGCGAATCTGATCCGAGTTCTTCAAGGATCCCGCGCCCACCTTCTCAAGCACGACCTTGATGTTGGGCAAAATTCCGTGTTCTTCACACGCGTCCAGCGAATTATCGACCGCTTCTTTGAGCGTGGTCAAAACCGCTTTCGTTTGCGAGGAAAAGCCCACCTGCTGGAGGTTTTTCGAGAAATACTCCGCTGTGCTGCTTGTTGTGATCTTCAGATTCTCTTTGCCGCCCGCTTGCTTAGCCATGAAACGATGTAACCAAAAGTGAATACCACATGTCAATACTCGGATTCACGTTTGACCATTCGACTAGTATGTGAATGGATTTTGCAGCCCCAAACAAAATAAGGAACCCTACTATGTCGCAACCTCACCTCATCAAACCCAACGAAAAGCCCTTTCTGATGGACGTCCAGGAGCTTCGCCGCCGAGCGCGCGACCATATTATGCAAGGAGCAGTCACCCCGAGTTACGAAGGTGATCTTAAAACCGCGATTCAAATTCTGAACGACGCACTTGCAACCGAGGTCGTTTGTACGCTTCGATATAAAAACCATTTCTACATGGCTCAGGGCATTCACTCAAAAGCGGTGGCCGATGAGTTTCAAGAACATTGGCAAGAAGAGGAAGAGCATGCTGACTGGCTGGCTCAGCGAATTCGTGAGCTCGGAGGCGTGCCCGACTTCAATCCCGCCAACCTCCTGACTCGAAGCCATTCGGAATATCAAGAAGGCGACACACTCGTTGATTTGATCAAGGAAGACTTGATTGCCGAGCGAATCGCGATCGATTCCTATCGGGAGATTATTCGCTACTTTGATGTGCATGATCCGACCTCGCGCAGGCTTTTTGAGAAAATCCTGGCAAAAGAGGAAGAGCACGCCGACGATCTGCAAAACCTGCTCGTTGCGCTCGACACTCGCCCCTCGCAAGCCGCTGAGGCTGCGGGTTGATCTCCAAATGGATTAGAGAATCAAATCGGGCGGCGGAGAAACTTGTTGGTTTTCGGTCTGAGTCAGAACCTGAATGGTCGTGACCATCAGGGCGGCGACGATCGGCCCCAGAAAGATTCCCGAAAAGCCCAGCATTTGAAGACCGCCGAAGGCTGCCGCAAACGCTAAAAGCGGATGCAGATTGGCCGACCCACGCAAAAACCAAGGGCGAATGAAATTATCCATGGTCATGACGAAAAACGCGGAGACCAAAAGCGCGATCCCAGCCGCCGTGCGGCCTAAGAGAAGCTGCTGAATCGCGACTCCAAACGTCACCGGGGTCGTTCCCACCAGCGGAATAAACGAAGTGACGAAAACCAGAACCCAGATCAAAAAACTATTCGGCGTTCCCGTCGCGAGCACCATCGCGGTCTCAAACGTCGCCTGCGCAACCCCCGAAATCACCGAGGCCAAAACGACAGAGCGACATACGCCGCTCAAGCTGGAAAGCAATTGATCCGTTTGACTCTGACTAAAAACCGAATGGCGGCGCGCAAAAATCACTAGGTTTCGCCCGTCCACGAGGAAAAAATAGAGACTCATCACGATCACCGCAAGCGCCATCGCCAGTCCTGGGAGATGAGTAATCAAAAGACCGAGCCATTCAGCGGCGTTATTGCTCAAGCTATGCAGGAAATCTGTCAGCGTACTGCTCAGCTCTTCAAGCCCGATCGGAAAAATGGATGCCGCCCACTCGATCAATGGGAGACTATCACGAAGGTTAAAATGCATCAAGACCCAATCCGCTCCTGGGGTCGGGGACTCTAGAAGCGCCTGAAGCTGCTCGACCCCAGACTTCACGCCTTGGTAAATCAGAGTCCCCGTCGGAAACAGAATCAATAGCGTTACCCCCAGGGTCAGAAATGAAGATGCCGCCTAGGAGGATAAAGACTTCTTCTCAAACCATTCCACCCAAGGAAGGAAAAGGACCGCGAAAACACCGCCCATCGCCAGTGGAAAAATCAGAGGCGAGATGATGTAACAAAAAGCCGCGACAACCAGAAATGCGAAGATCTTTCGCCCCATGATCGCTAAGAGCTCTTTGATGCTTGAGAGGAAGGCCCCTTCAGGGTTCCCAAGAGATGATCCCAGATCGGAGAACTGACGCCCCACTTAGCGTCATGATCCACAAAGTGATGCATCATATGATGTTGCTTGATCATCTTCCCCAGGCGCGACGTCGGCTTAAAATGGTGCACGCCATAGTGGATATAGTCGTAGCAAAGATAGCCGATAATGAACGACGCAAAGAATGGAATCGTGGCATCCGGCGCTCCAAAGAGCAGGAAAATCGAACGGAATCCCAGAAAGAACGGCACCGACAAAATCAAAGATCCTGCCGGCGGCATCACCAGGCGCGTCGGATCATTCGGATCGTCGTGATGAAGTCCGTGAATCAGAAACTGAATTCGCTTCTGAAAAGGGGTCGTCGCATTGAAATGAAAAACATAGCGATGAAGAAAATATTCGGTCAGCGTCCAAACAAAGAGCCCCAAAACTCCCAAGACCAGAACGGTCGACACCGCAAAATGGTACGTCGCAAAGCTATGATAATAAAGGAATCCGATGATCGGAGCCCAAAGCAAAAGGGGCGTAATCGGATGCACATGCGTCAGCTTTTCCAGCCGAGGATCCTCAAACACACGGATGCTTTGATAAGGCTTATTCATAATCTTCTCTTACTTGACTCTTAGGTTGCGAACTTAACCGGTCTGCCGTCCGATGTCCAGTCTATTGACCCTGATTGTCAGACCCTGATTGTCAGACAAAAACCCTTATGTTAACCCTTTCCCTATGACATTGGAATCTCTGCTTTTATTGGCGCTGCTTGGAACTGTTTTAGCGGGATTCCTCTTCCTCTATCAGCAACTCCGAAGCCAAATTCAAACTCATCTTCAAAACCAACTGACCCAGGCCATTCAAAAGCCGCTTCTCGACTTGACCGAGCGCAATACACGGATCAGCACCGAAATCCGGGACTCTATTCTCGAGCGGCTCAGCAAAAACATGCTCGAAAACCAGGAGCGAATCGATCGAAGTCTGGCTCAAAGCCGGCAAGAGCTTCAAGGAGGCCTTTTCAAGACCACCCAAGCGCTCGAGGTCAAGTTCCAATCCTTGGAGCAACAAGTCGGGGTCCGACTCGAAACCATCGGAAAGAATGTCGAAACGAAGCTCAACGAAAACTTAAAAGAAGGCTTCAAGCATTTCGAAAAGGTGCAGCAACATCTTCAAGCGGCCGAGCTCAAACTGGCTTCCTTAAATACGGTGGGGCAATCGATTTCGGATCTGAACCAGCTTCTCAAGCTTCCTCATCTTCGTGGCGGCTTTGGCGAGGCCACGCTGGAACGCCTTCTGGCCGACTTCCTTCCCGTCGGATCATTCGAGCTTCAGTACACGGTCGTTCCAAATTCACCGGAGAAGGTCGACGCCATCGTGAAATTGGCCAGTCAGGTGCTTCCGATCGATAGCAAGTTTCCGCGAGAGGCTGTTCTTCCGCTTTTTGACTCCCAAGATCCTGCTGTCCTTGAGAGCGCACGAAAAGCATTGGCTGATTTCGTGAAGGAACAATCCAAATCGATTGCGGACAAATACATTCGCCCTGACCATGGCACGACGGATATGGCGCTTCTATTCTTGCCGAGCGAGACGCTTTATTTTGAAGTCATTCGCAACGGAAAGCTCTTCGAGCACATCTCCAAGCTCAAAGTCTATCCTGTCTCGCCCAACACTCTCTCCATCTCGCTCAATGCCGTTTCGATGGCACAAGAATATTACGAGATGGCTCGCGGTGTGGAAAAGACGATCGAAGACGTGAAGAAAGCTCGCCGCCACTTCGAGCATTTTGAGAGAAAGTTCGACGATATCGGCAAGGGCCTCAAGAAAGCGCAAGAAGCCTTTGATACGGCCAACACTCATCTTGGCCGCTATGAGTCATCCGTGTTTCGCTTGATCGGTGACGAAGACAGCACTAACGCATCGCTTCCGCAGGATCCATCCACCTCTGCTCAGGGACTTCTTCCAATCGACAAATAGTGGTAGAGGGATCCTATGCTGATGCGAATTGAGAAACAGACCATCGAAACGATTGCGCGAAATCGACTTGAAGAAAACAACATCGTTCACCTTTTCGTGAAGCAAGTCTTAACGGAAAGCAAACTCATCGTGCGTCGCAAGGTCAATTTCCGCAAACGCGAAAACCAAGAAGCGGTCCAAGCCTATTGCGAGATGGCAATCCGTGAGTTTGAAGGAATCAACGCGCGTCAAAAGTGGGCCAACTGGAGAACGATTCCAAAGAACCTCAACAGCCGCATTCCAACTCAGCCGATGCGCGCCATCGACCTTTGCTGCGGCACCGGCGACTCAACCGAAGTCCTCGCCTGCTATTTGCCAGAAGGCTCATCGATCTTGGGGCTTGAATACAATCCGAACTTTGTTCAAGTCGCGCAGTCTCGCCAGTTCGCCGATAAGCACGGAAAGCCTGTTTCGGTTCATTTCCGCGTTCAATCCGTGCTTGAGACTTTCGTCGACTTCGATGGCAAACCTGTCACGAGCGCAAGCATCGATCTCGTCAATTCCTGCGGTGCCGTCGGCTCGCACTTTGATGTCGACGCGACAAACATGCTGGTCAGCGAAATCGGCCGCGTCTTGAAAAAAGGCGGTCTTGCCACGATCGATTCCGGCGCGCCGGGAACCGGGAAAAAACAGCTCATCTCGATTTTTAAAGCGCATGGTTTCGAAGTCGTGCACTCGGCGAAGAGCTGTCTTCTCGATATTTTCACGCAGGTTTGCTTTCGGAAGCTTTAAAGACGAAGTCTTCTTCGTTAAGGCAAGCGCTTTGCTTTTGTTGAGGCGTCCTGAGGTGCCGGTGTGGATGCAGGCGTAGGCATAGGCAGAGGCGTAGCAGAAAGCGCTGGAACTGCCCTTTGCCACTGCGCTGTCTTCGCGCCCGCCTTATGAAGCATTTGGGCGATATCGGAATAAGGCCCGCCGACTTCCGCCTGAGCCTCGGTCAGTGCATGATCGAGTGCATTCGCTCCTGAATTATCTTTCTGATCCAAGCGAACTCCCCTCACTCGCAAAATCGCACGAACAAGATCAGCGCAACCTTGTTGCGTGGCCGTGATAAGCGCGGTTCTCCCCTCAGAGTTGACCCAGTTCACATCAGCGCCTTGAGAAATGAGTTTTTCGCCCACGCTCGCCGCACAATTTTTCGCAGCTTTCTCAAGCGCCGTATCGTCCACAGAATCGCGAGAATTGATCTCGGCATGGTGCTCTAAAAGCACATCCACGATTTGCCGACGATTAAAGCGCGCGGCATACATCAGCGCCGTTTCGCCAAACTCTCCCGTGCGATTG
>CAZCBS010000204.1:0-7894 GCA_964496965.1 uncultured Bacteriovoracaceae bacterium | reverse complement strand
GTCTGGACCGTGTTTCAGTTCCAGTGTGGCTGATCATCCTCTCAGACCAGCTACCGATCATCGCCTTGGTGAGCCATTACCTCACCAACTAGCTAATCAGACGCAGGCTCATCCCAGAGCAAAGGGAATTGCTTCCTCCCTTTCCCGAAAAACCCGATTACGGATTTCGTCGCTCTATCCAGTATTAGCCCGCCTTTCGGCAGGTTATTCCAGACTCTGGGGTAGATTACCTACGTGTTACTCACCCGTACGCCACTTTACTAGGGGTTGCCCCCGTTCACGTTCGACTTGCATGTGTTAGGCACGCCGCCAGCGTTCGCTCTGAGCCAGGATCAAACTCTCATGTTGAACTGTTGAATTGGCGCATTCTCTTTGCAGAGCTGCTGCCTATTAACTTGTTAACAATCCTGTATTCTTTAAAGACCGAAGTCTCTAAAGCTGACCCTCTTGCTCTTTCCGCTCAATTACTGGCTTCATTATTATTTTTATAAAGAAGTATTTGTAATCAAAAGAAATTGCTCGAGGCTGTATTTGTCAGTCTCGACATCACCCGGAAAGTTCATAAAGCTTTCGCTCCATGCTTTCGGGCTGCCATTTGCCTTTTCCATCCCAAAGAGTTCCTACAGTCCCTCTTCAGTTGGTGGCCTGACTCATACCGCCCCCACTTTCTCTTTCAAAAAATTCATCCAAATTTTCAAAGAACAAGCTGCTTATAATTCACGAGTTTTTGAGCTGTTTTCCTAAGATTTCTCTTAAGCAGCGTCAGTTCGTCGTCACCATCAGCAGCGGGATTTGTGGTATAGCGAAGGATGGATTCTGCTGCAACATCTTTTTCAGAAAAAAATTTGGAATTTTAAAAAAAAGCGACGTCACAAGGCGTCATTTATCGTCGATTTGCCTCAACCTTGAGGCGCAAGTGACGTCGGAGAGAGGCCATAGAAGCGCATTTTGCGGATGAGAGTGGTCTTGTTCAGCCCCATCTCACGGGCAGTCCGATTAATTCGCCAAAGTCCCTTTTCGAGTCGATCCTCGAGGTAACGTTTCTCAAAACTTTGAGTCGCCGAGGGATAATCTAGCTTTAAAAGGCTTTGAATTTCCTGTCCTCCGTCGTCGTTTTCGGCACAACGAAGCCGTTCAATCGAGTCATCTCCAAACCATGCGGGCAGATCCCTCTCTTCTATGCTCGCACCCTCCGCCGCGAGAACGGCGTACTCGAGCACATTTCTCAGTTCGCGCAGGTTTCCAGGCCAGGAGTGGCTCTCCAGCAGTTCCGCTACCCGTGGTGAGAGTCTTAGAATCGACTTCACGTTCGATTTGCAGACATCATTGAGAACGGAATGAACGAGTTCCCCGAATTCGTCGCATCTTTCGTTCAAGGACTTCAGCTCGATCGAAATGACCCGGAGGCGATGAAAGAGATCCTCTCTGAACTCACCTTTCGCGACGGAAGCGGAGAGGTTTTTATTGGTCGCAGCGATCACTCGGACATCGAGTCGAATCTCGCGATTACTCCCAACAGGAGAAAGCGTGCGAGACTGGAGAAACTCCAGTAGCCGCGCTTGAAGCCTAGGCGAGAGCTCACCGACTTCGTCTAGAAACACGGTTCCGCCTTGAGCGGCCTCGAGTTTTCCGACGCGACGAAAATCCGCCCCGGTAAATGCTCCGCGCTCATGCCCGAAGAGCTCGGATTCGAACGTCCCCTCATGAAGGCTCGCAAGATTAACCGTCACGAACGGCTTGTTGCGACGGGAGCTTTGCTCATGAATCGTTTTTGCCATGCAAGTTTTTCCAGAACCTGTCGGACCCGTGATCAGCACCGTGGCATTTCCGCGCGCTGCGAGCTCCGCAAGCCTTTGAACATCAAAATCGACCTTGTTTTCGATCATACTCAACCCTTCCCAGATAAAAATCTCAGATAAAAATTTGACACACCGGGCATAGCAATCGCGGCGCCAAGTTCGCGCAAAAGTCGGCATGCCGAACACCCAGTCCGATTTTCATCCTACATTTCGATACTTTAAAAATGTGTCGCCTCCGAATCGCTCCTTGCGAGCGCGCGAAGAGGAGGCAAATTATGAGGCCATTCACCCGCGAATGTGTTGGAAGTTCCCAACAATCCGATAGAATGAAGAAATGTCCCGACAACCTCAGCTCCTGATTTGTGACGATGATTCGACTTTCCATCTGGCCATCAAGCAAGCCTTGAAAGGCAAATGCGAATGCCGATCCGCTTATAATTCGGACGAGGCGAAGGTCATTCTCACCAAAAACCCCATCGATGTCGTTTTGCTCGATGTCGAGATGCGAACTCCCGACGAAGGGCTGAACGCGCTCAGAGTGTTTCGGGAAATCGATTCCGATGTACCGATCGTCATGAGCAGCGGGCGAACGGATTTCGAGACGGTCCGCGAGGCGATGCGCTCGGGCGCGATGGATTACGTCGTAAAAGACTCGGAGCCCGACTCGCTCTGGCACGTCATCAAGCGCGCGCTTGAAACACACCGGCTCAAACAGCGCAGCGAACAGCAAAATTTCGAAGTCACGACACACCAGCGGCAGCATATTCTGGTTGGCCAAAGCCCGAAAATCCAAGAACTGCGCAAGATCATCGACAAAGTCAGGATGAGTCCCGCGAACGTCGTGATCCACGGCGAGACCGGCACAGGAAAAGAAGTGGTCGCCAGACAGCTTCGACGCACTCTTCCGGACGGATCGCTTGTACCTTTCGTCGCGGTCGACTCATCGACCATTCAAAGCTCAACGGCCGAAAGCCTTCTCTTTGGTCATGAAAAGGGCGCGTTCACGGGCGCCGAGAGGATGACCAAAGGGATCTTTGAAGAAGCGCATGGGGGAATTGTCTATTTCGATGAAATCGCCAACATGCCTTTGGACATCCAAGCCAAGCTTTTGCGCGTGATCCAAGAAAAAGAGTTCGTTCGCCTGGGGTCTTCAAAGGTGATTCAATCCGACTTTCGGGTGATTTGCGCGACCAATCGGGACCTTGAAGAGATGGTTCGAAAGGGCACCTTTAAGGAAGACCTTCTGCAGCGGCTCAACGTCCTTCCGATCAATCTCAGCCCGCTTCGAGAAAGAACGGAGGACATTCCTCTGCTCGTCGAACATTTCTTGTCGCGCCAAAACGAGTTCCGGCCCGGCATGCGCTTGACCGACGAAGCGATCGATACCCTGAAGGCTTATCCTTGGCCCGGAAATATCCGTGAGCTGACAAACATGATCGCTTACGTCGCGACGATGGCGGAGAGAAACGAAGTCGACGTCGCGGACCTCCCCCCTAAGTTTCGGGATCGCGGTCACGGTACCGCTTCATCGGGAGACACCTCCAGCGCGGGGACCTTCTACGACCGAGTGGCGCGGCTTGAAAAAGAGATTTTGACGACTGAGTACCAAAGATACGAAGGAAACATCAGCCGGCTCGCCCTCGGTCTTGGGATGGATCGTTCCCATCTTTACACGAAGCTCAAAGAGCACGGCATTCATATCACTAAAAAGTGATCGTTCGTCACTCCGAGTCTGTGCCTGCGACGAGCTCCGCGCGAACCGATTGCGCCGCGTGCTTTTTGAAAATCTCGAGAAAGACCGTCGCGTCGCGTGAAAGGACTTTTCCTTTTCGAGTGATCAATTTCAAAGAATAGGAAAACTTTTTCTTCGGATAAAGCGCCGTAAAGGTTCCATCGTCGAGCTCCTTCTGCACCATAAAAGCCGGCAGAAGCGCGACCCCTAGCCCCTCTTTCACGAGGCCTTTTTGTGATTCCAAATTATTGCTCGGGTTAAAGGCATCAACCTTGATCTTGTTTTTTTGAAGCATTTCGAGCACGGGAAACGGCGTCGTTTTCGTGTAATCGGTTTTTCTGGCGATGATAAACGCGTGTTTGCCGTCTTGTCTCTTCGCCTGCGACGTAGCCACGACCAGCTTGAACGGCACCTCGACGAGCTCCGTCACTTGGAAATCGTTCTTTTCGCGAGCATCGAAGAAAAGGCCGAACTCGATTCGACCGTCATAGATCTCGTTGCAGATCAGAGTCGATGTGCCGGTATAAATGGAAGGCTGAACTTTGGGGTTCTCGCGCAAGAACTCTCGAATCACCGACGGTACCCAATAAGAAGAAACCGAGCCCGGCACGCCGAAGGTCAGCTTTCCCTCGCATTCGCTCTTGCCCTGATCCGACAAAGTGCGAATCTCATCCACCTTATTGAAGATCTCTTCGCAGGTATTGAAGACGTCCACGCCCGCTCGAGTCAGCCGAACCCCTTTTTTATGGCGCTCCAGCAGCGTCATTCCCAGGTGCAGCTCCAACGCTCTCACCATTTTGCTGATCGTGGGCTGCTGGATCCTCAGCTGTTCGGAGGCGGAAGTAAATCCACCGTGCTTCGCAACCGCGTAAAAATATTTCAGGTGGTTGAGTTCCATGCTCATTTCGCCTCCTTAAACCATACCGGTCCCCGCTCTCGCAAGATCCGACGCGAGACACTTACAAAACTTTCGCAAAGCGCTCAATGCGCCTTGGAGCTCGAATTGCGATTCAAGAGCTCGTCGCGATATTCTTCCCAACGGTGAATAATTCGCGAGAGCTCATTGGTTTGCATTGTCAAAGACGCATTTTGAACCGGCGGACGTTCGTGACTCTCAAGCCGATTGGCAGGTCGAATCGTGTCAAGATCTTGAAGAGACTCGATGACCATCTTGGAGCCGTCCTTGGGAAGCTTCGCCACCGGTCCGTCACCTCGAATCACGTTTCCGATCAAGACAGCAGTCTTGTTGAAGATTGGATCCTTTTTTCCAGTCGACAGAAAATCATGGTCCGCATCACCAATCTCGATATGGCCCTTGAACTCTTGACTGCCCTTGAGCGCTTTTCCCAGCTCGTCTTGGACGATGATCCCTTCGTTGGCCGGCATGACGGCGTCATGTCGTGCCGTGATGAGAGTCACCCCTCTCATCTGACTCGCTACTTTCTTAGTGTCGAAGGTCCAAATCCCTTTGAACTTCCGAATCGCGGACTCCAATCGAATGGGGTCGTTGCGGAAAATCGGAAAATGACTTTTGAAAAAGCTCGGCAAATAGCGATTCATCGAGAGCTCCATGGAGGTCCGCTGAGCGTCGCGAAAGACATTGGCCATCGCACCGACGAAATCACTCATCTTGAGGATCGAATCCGTCTCGCAAACATAGCGGTCGGCCAAGCAATCAACGAAGTCCTCGAACTCGCGAACCCCCGGATTGGAACGGTGAAGACTCTCCGTTCCGGGACCCAGCAAGATATAGTTCTGAAAAAAGTTCTTTTTCTCCCCTGAGGCCACTGCTTGAGCCACCCAGGCTCCGTAGGAGTTTCCAACCAGATTGAACTGCGTAGGTCCTGTGAGGCGATTTCTCGCTCGAAGAACTTTTTCCAGGCCCTCGACAGCCTCTACGAGGTTGTTCGCCTGGTTTCGAACCGCGTATCGATCGGGAAGAGCTCCCTGGCCATGATAAGCCTGATAACGAGCGAAAAGCTCCGTCCAGCCATCTCCATTTCCCTCAACGAAAGCGACATTCAGCCCCTGAAGTCGAAGCTCATCGACATAACCGCTCAGATAAGTATCGCGCGCGCGTCCCGAGAGACCCGTTTGGAGAACCACCGTCGGGGAAGGAGTCATCTTCAACGTCCCATTCGGGAGAAGAGCTGACTCAAACCAAGTATGAAGATAACTTCCATCACTGGTCTTGACCCAATGTCCTCCCGCTTTGTCGAACGGAAACTTTGGCAGATTCTTGATGCGCTCAAAAGCGTGACCGAGATTCGTAGGTTCCCCTTTGGGCTCGGTCAGGAACTGCCTGGTCGCAGGCGCATTCGTCTTTCCTAACAACCGCGCACGTAACTCGTCACGAATCTCGCATCGGGAGGTTCCGGCTATTCCCTGGACAGAAACCGTTGCCAGGCCTAAGGTGAAGAAAATTAATCGGATCATATGTCTGGCCCCCTATCGGTATTTTCCACTATACTTTGAATCTTCTTCCAATTCATAAACAGAATCAGGTTAGATTCATCCAACGAATGACATCCAAGATCCTCAATTATTTTAAGGCCTTCGAGCTCATGAACACCAAGGTTATTCTCAATTTTATTCTGGTTTATCTGATTTGGGGGTCGACCTATCTGGCGATTAAAGTCGGGGTGCAGGATTTTCCCCCTCTTTATATGGCCGCAATCCGGTTTTTCATTGCGGGAATTCTATTGTTTGGAATTGGCAAGCTTCGCCGCGAAACGGCTTTGCAAACTCAGGATCGAAAAATCGCGCTTCTCAGCGGATCTCTTTTGGTTTGCGCAAATGGGATGGTTTGTGTTGCTGAAACGAAGCTTTCGTCAGGCCTGACGGCAATGATCATCGGGACGATTCCCGCTTGGATCAGCTTGATTCATTGGAAATTTTTTGGAGGAAATCGGCCGAGACTCAAACAAGCCGCGGGTATCCTGATCGCCCTTTGCGGAATCGCGTTTCTTGCGGGAAGCGATTCAACGGATAGCCACCCGACTCAGATTGGGGGAGTTCTTGCGCTTCTTTCGTCCGTGATTCTCTGGTCGTTCGGGACCCTCACACAGAGAAAATCGGGCAATCTGAAAAATATTTTCACGTTCTCGGGAACTCAGCTGGGCGGCGGATGCATTCTTCTCGCGCTTCTTGCGCTCACGATCGAAGGCCCTCAAGCACTCGCCCACCTTCATGCGAGCGCCGAATCCCTTATCGCTTTCTTTTACCTCGTGGTCTTTGGATCGGTGATCGCTTTTTCGTCTTATCTCTGGCTCAGTAGAAATGTTCATCCCACCAAAGTCAGCACTTACGCGGTCATTAATCCGCTTGTAGCGGTTTGGCTCGGCTGGCTTTTTGCAAACGAACCGATCACCGCAGGGACTTTGATTTCTTCAGTCCTCATTATTTGCGGTATTTATTTCGTGATTTTTTAGATGATCATCGAACGATTTAACGCTCTCACGCATTGGCAAATCGACCTTCTCGCCTTCTTGCTTCTCATTCAAGGAGCGATCATTAGTATCGCGCCTGAGGAAGTCGTTATCGTCGCGTTAGGACTCCTTTGGGGACAAGGTAAAATCGACTTTTTCGAAGCGATCATCGTTATCTTTTTAGGCATCATTCCCGCTAACATTCTCTTAGTCCTGTTCGGAGAAAGGTTCGTTAAGCGTTTCGAAGCAAAACGCGCCATTCAAGTCGCCTCAGACTACCTGCGCAAGTATGGCGCATCCGTCATTTTTCTCACCCGGTTTACGCCCGTTGTTAAAGGCCCGGTTTATTTTTCCGTGGGTGCCCTCCGCTTCGGGCTCGGAAGGTTCCTGATCGTGGACAGCCTGGCCGCATGTATCCAGGTACCGCTTCTCCTTCTATTAGGAAAAACAATCGGTGAAAACAGCAGTTCGATGGAGCATGCCTTGCGGACGATCGCTTGGATCGCGGGATCGCTCTTTGTTCTTTCGCTTTCTGTGACGATTTGCCTCGAAATACGCCGTCGACCAAGCATCGAAAACAAGTGAACAAGTCGAGTTGGAAATAGACTTGCAGCACCCCTCGGAAAATTCGTCAAAAAGTTTGTTCAAAAAGCTTGAAAGAAACGAGGGTTTTTTATGCAGAAGCGAAAAAGGCGCTTATTCGCCAGCGCGACTAGCGTGGCATTGCTCGGCTGGCTTGGAGTGATTTTCTATACCGCTCAAGCCCAGAGCCCAACGCCGCCTCCGGCGCCGGATATCCCTTCTGTTTCGGAAGAAGTCAATCAGCACACTCACTCCATTACGATTTCGGACTCAGAGCTCGATGGGTTGATCGCCATCACGGGCGATAATGACACGGTGACGCTGCAGTCCAGCCAAGCTTATAATGGAAATCC
>CAZCBS010000203.1:0-7984 GCA_964496965.1 uncultured Bacteriovoracaceae bacterium | reverse complement strand
GCATACGGATTCAAACTCCACTGGAATGATCGAACTCACTCAGCCTCCAAAAGGGGAATCGGTCGTGAGAGATGTGCGAGGCTGGAAATCAAAGAGCCCTTATTTTCTCGAAGACGTTCATAGTGGCATGCTTCACTACTATTTTTCTCCGCTTCACGAAAAAACAAAGTTCGCAAAAGAAGGCAGAAATCCACCGATTATTTCTGTGATTCGGTATCTCACCAAGGCTTTTCAATACGAGCTAGAGCTTAGACCCGAAGACCTCGCTCAAATAAAGAAAATAATCGCCGATTTTGATCCGAATCGGATCTCGGAAAACTCATATGCCCCCAAATGGATCGAGAAAAACGGGAAAAAGCTCATCCAAAACGCAGTCAACATCGAATACGCATGGAATACACTTGAACAGCTAGGACTCAGGAAAAAGCTGATCGCGATTCGAAATAACAGCAACGCCATAGAATCGCTTGCCTGGTGGATGGGAAAAGAACCCCTGCGCTCAAAGGATTTGGGAAAAGGCCGCGGAAAAACGGCAAAGGAGCTGGGCCTCGATATCGTCGCTCACGAGACGAGTGATTTTCATGCTTACGAGAGCATTACTCGCGCGCATACCGGCGATCCCAATGTATTGATCTCGCGCAAAGGCTCATCGAACGAAGGCGCACTGTACGGTGACGGTTTTTATACAAAAGAGGGCCGCGAAGGCGCCCGCGCAACGGGGTTCACCATTCGCTTTCACCTAGATCCCAATGCTCGCGAAAACACCGATTTTATTCGAGTCCCGGAGAAAAACTTTGTCATCATCACAAACAAAGCCGCACTCAAAGTCATTCCGGAAAGCCTTAACATTGGCCCTGTCGATTTCTTCCATGTTCTCGCTCAAAGCGACTCTGGAATCGCAAATAGCGATAAAGGGATTCTCGAGAGATTAAAAAGGAGAATCGCGGCAAAATCCAACTTGCTGAGCGAAACGGTAGTCAATGGCATCACCGACATCCTCAAATCAAAAATCCAAAGTCATCAAGTGCACCGTTTCTCTCCCATTTTGTCAGAGTGGTTTGCATTGCCTATTTCTGAAAAACACCCCGAAATCGTGGAAACCCTCATAAAAAACGAATCGATGGATGAATATGTCATCGAAGAACTCTTGTCTAAACCTCATCCGATGAATCGTCCGGAATTCGTCGAGCTGTTTTTGAAGAGAGGAACTATAGACGGAAGAATCGCAGCCTCAGTTCTTTCAAAGCCACACTGGGTCAATCACCCGGAATTGGTCGAGAAACTTTTGGAAAAAGGCACGGCGGACGTGCAGATCGCCTTCTCTGTTCTTTCTGAACCCCATTGGAAAAAACACCCAGAATTAGTGGAGCAGCTTATAAAAAAGGGAACAGTAGACAAAGTAATCTGTCAGCGTGTTCTTTCTCAGCCTCATTGGAAAGATCACCCGGAGTTTGTCGAGCAACTCTTGAATAAGGGAACGGTAGATAGCGAGATCGTCATTGATATCCTTTCTCAACCTCACTGGCAGGATTGGAAGGATTTTCCGAAATGGGTGGAGCAGATTTTGAAAAATGGGAAGGCAGATCGGTGGATCGTCTCCTATGTCCTTGCTGATCCCCGTTGGAAAGACCATCCCGAATGGCTGGAGTATCTATTGAGAAAGGGAACGGTCGATGACGTGATCGCCCGGTATGCCCTTACTAAAACTCATTGGCAGAATCACCCTGGTCTGCGTCGACTATTAAATGGCGCCGAACCTACGGTTGAGAATCTCAGAGCCGCTTTTAAGCGCGGCCAATCCATTGGCACTTCTCATTCCCGATCCTGCCTTCTCGAAAATCTGAGTCAGTCCTTGCTGTAGTGCAATGCATCATTCCGGGATGACTCTTGACGAATACCCCCCAACTAAGCTAATTCCCTGTTATGGCACGCGTTACAATTGAAGATTGTTTGATGAATGTTGATAACATGTACGAACTGGTTCACCTGGCCACCAAACGTGCACGCCAGCTTTACAAAGGCTCTGAACCTCTCGTGAAGAGCAAGAACCGCGTCATCGTCACTTCCCTGCGCGAAATCGCCGCAGGCAGAGTCCTCACCGACCAGCCAAAAGCTGCCGGTTCGGACGATCTCGACGATCTTCTGCCTCTTTCCAACTAAGCTCTATTCGGCTTGAGGGACACGGGGAGTCCGCACAAGACGAAAGCCTATACTACTACTGCCAGTCTCTGGGGGACTAGCGGATAGTCGAGCAGAATTCGAGACCCACGCATGGTCGGCCCAGGAGCCGCCACGGACTACTCGACGGGAACCCGTTAGTGGACCTGTGGGGTCCACTAAGGTTATTTCCGACCAAACCGGCCAGCCAAACGAGCCCCGACGGAATTTCCAGCGCTCGGCGTCATACCAATCCTGAACCCATTCCCAGACATTTCCATGCATATCATGCAGGCCAACGGAATTAGGCTTAAGTTCCGCCACCGTGTGAACTTGAGCGCCAGAATTCTCGGAATACCAAGCATAATCCGAGAGGCCGGTAAAGCCGTCTCCGAAAGAGTACTCTGTTGTTGTCCCGGCACGCGTCGCAAATTCTCGCTCAGCTTCAGTCGGTAACCGATAGGTAAAGTGAGAATCTAGTTCATTGAGCCTTTGAATCAATCGCTGAGCATCTTCCCAGGATTTATTGACCGCGGGGAGATTGCCGCCATTTTTGAGTATGGAAATGTCTTCACCCATCACGAGCGCCCACTGAAGCTCGGTGACTGAGGTCACTTGCATCTCAAATGGCTTTGTCAAAGTGACTTCGCAATGCGGAAGCTCTCTACTATATTCATTAGCATCGACGCTCCAATAGCCTTCTAGCCTCCTGCCCATTTCAAACTTCTGCCCACCCTCGGGGAAGTGAAAGGCTTTAAACTGAAAGCTTTCCGGCTTAGCCGAGCGATAGAGATTTTTCTCTACATCCCTCTGTTTCGCCAGTTTCTCGAAAAGAAGAAAATTCGTATTTTTTCGAAGCGCCCATTCGATCCCCTCCCGTTCCGAGACCAGCTTTGAAAGCTCAGAATAGCTTGGCAAAGCATTGCTATGTTGGGATCCTAACTGTGAAAGAAGGAAAGCCGCTTTTTCTTCCGCGTCTTCCTCTCGAGACTCCGAAGATCCCTTGGATACAGACTTGAACCAAGTTTCAATGGTCTTTCGATCCTCGAGATCATTCGACTTTTTGAAGCTCACCCGCTTTCGAAGAGCACGTATGAGTGGCGACGGCCTTGTCGCTTCGGCATATTTCAATGCCTGGAGGCCAAACTCTCTGAGTGCTGGATCTCCGGAGTACAATGCTCTTTGAAGCACTCCTTCGCCGATATCCGGCTTCAATTTTGCCATGAGATGCGGGAAAAAACCGAGATCCATCCAATTCTGAAGCTCCGTTCCTTGGGTGATTTTTTTGATCATATCGCTCAGCAGTACAGGATCTACCCGGAAAACTTTCCGCGCCTCGCTCAGTGTTTCAGAAGGAATTCCAACACGAGAGGCTTCGAATCGGATCCATTCACCGAAAAGAAGTTCGCGATTAGGCGCCTTAGACCTCATTTTTTTTAGGACGAGAAGACGGATTTTGCTCATCTCCTCTCGCGATCCGTGATTCGACGCAAAGAGATTTCCAAATTTCCGGCTGAACTTCCACATCAAGGCCTTGTCGTCTTCGGAGATATTTTGGCCCCGCTCTAAGAACTCGAAGTACTGCAGTGGCGACATCTCAATACTTTCCGGGATGACTTGGATCGCATTTCGATTCTGCCAGATCACGTAATTACCCACGCGAATGAAATCTTTTCCTTCGAGGGCGTTCGGATCAACCTTGAAACGAATTGTAATGCCCGTGCCGCGCGCTCCTTTTTTACCGATCGCAGTATAAAATCCATCGCCGTACATGGCGGCTTCTCCACTCGTATTTTTGCGTGAGATCAGAACGTTGGGTTCGCCCGTATGCGCGCGAGTGATGCTTTCATAAGCGAGAAAATCGTTCGTCTCGTGCGCAACAATGTCCAGTCCAAGCTCTTTTGCAGTCTTTCCACTACCATTGCCGAGAGGGCCCGTTCGCAACGGCTCTTTGCTCATCCACCACGAAAGCGAGCCCTGATCGTTCGGATTGTTTCTAATGCCGATCAGTTTTTTTCTCAAACCCAGCTCTTCGAGCGTGTTCCACGCGTACTCGATATTGATCGCATGCTGAAAAAGCTTTTTGCCGTTTTTCTCAAGCCAGCGCTGAGTGTCCGGATTTTGTAGATCGCGCGCTGGATCGAACTTTTCGATCTCTTTTTTCATGACTGAAAGATCTTCAGGCCGAATTTTAAGCTCGTATTGAAAGGCCTTGGTCAGAGCGCGAATCACCGAGAAAACAGGAGGATTTTGACCAGTCTTTGCTCGAGGCGTTTGCTCATGGGTCGGTGAGAAATAGTAAGTGAGCTTGTCTTCATAAACATCTTTTAGAAACCGGGAGTCCTGCGCGCTCTTCCAATCTCTTAAGTCGCGTACGATGGATTCGTGATGAGGCGGATTCGTGAGCTCGACCATGCCCGTCGAGTTCGAGTCCGTGTGCTGATTCATGAAGCCAAAGTCATCCAAGATCGCGCCTTTATCATGAGACGCTTCCTTGAGGCTTCTGACTTCCCATGGGGTAGCTTTCGATCCGACGAAATACGGGAATTTAGTTTTCAATGATTGCTGAAATTCTTTCGCTTGCTGGGCGCTGCCGTCGACGACAATGTCGAGATCTTGAGTCGACCGATAGATATTGGTGTAGTCGTAATCGAAGCGAGTTTTTTGAAATCTGAGATCTCCTGATTCTCTGAGTAAGTCCCATTTCACATAATGCGAATAACCTGCCGCCGTTCCACCAAAAAGCCAAACACGCATGCCGCGATTTTCCGCTTCTTTTCGGATAAATTCGAACTCAGGAACCCGCGCGCGACGGGAGGCGATCTCAGAGGTCAAATGAGCAAGCGTTAGACCATGCTCCAAACCCTGAGAAAGATGGCCAAGGACACAATCGGCACCGCTTGAGGCAGCTGCTGCTAAAGGCCGCGTGGAAAGCACGACCAAAAGCGCCGCGGCCGCTAAAAGCGCGCGCACTCGATCGATTTTTCTACAAGATCCCCTCATGGAGATCTCTTCGGCCGATCTTAGAAAATTCTTCAATATTCTTCAATATTCCGCGCCTTTTCCGTCGGGCTCGATCTGGGAGACGAGTTTTCCCAATTGCTTGATGTCGCTGACAGGGGCATTGAGCTGAGCAACTTCCGCCTGAGTCATCCCGGAATGAAGCTTCGGGGGATTTTTGCCTGACACGAGCGGCATGAGCTCGGGTGCCGAGTGATGCTGCTTCACATAGTCGACCATCAACTGCTTGGAGAGATCGCTATAATCATTGCTGATGCTCACCGGTCCAAACATGTGGCGATACTGCGGATTTTTCCCGACAAAACTAGCAATTCCTTGAAAGAGAAGCGGCAATCCGGACATCGACCCTTGATACTCTTCGCGAACAAATGAACGCCCGAGCTCAACGGCAGGCCCTACATGGTTCAAGAACGTCTCGTCGTAGTTGAAAAAGTTCGAGGTATAAAGTCCCTTGACCCCTTTTTTAGCGACGATCTCATCAGTCAGACCGAGTCGATACGCTCCGATGAGCTCGCCTTTCTTTTTATCCCACACAAAGAGATGCGAATAATAATCATCGTACGCGTCGAGGTCGCGAGCGCGCCCTGTTCCCTCTCCGACTTTCCGGAAAGTGACTTCGCGAAGCCTGCCGATCTCATCTAAAATATGATCAAATCCCCTAGGGTTCGCCGACTTGGCGAATTTTTCGTAACTCGCGCGATTGAGCATAAAGACCTACGCATCTCCCCGCTCCGCGACAAGTGCTCCTGGAATCTGATGAACTGCTTCAATCGCCTTCTCAAGCTCTTCGGGGTAGGGGCCATCTGGAATCGGCCTAAACTTCGATCGATCTCTCGCGATTTGCAGTTTCGGCTCGCGGTTTTCCAGCGCAAGCGTGCGCGCGCGCAGGTACTGCGCTTTGTTCGCCTTGTCGGGGAATTCCGCATATTCATCGGGCTTGATCGCTGCTCCGATCTCAAGCTTGATCGTCGAATTTTCCTTCAATGCGTTTTCGCGAATAATCTGCGCCAAACGAAGCTTGTCGCCGACTTTCGGAATCAAACCAGATTTTTGAAAAATCGCGCTGTTTTGCCCGTGAACGAAAACCGGAATCACTGGCGCTCCTGTTTTTTCAGCTAACCCAGTTTGCGGCACTGCGAATGGTTTTAGAGTTCACACCCTACGTTTCGGACGTAGATGCTTTGAACTTGAAAATCACAAACGAAATTATTTAATCAACTATTAAAATTTAATCAGTGCTAAATTCCAGTTAAATATATAAGCAGCCGATAGAGTACTTGAAGGGCTCTATGAGGGACTTAATCGTTCGATTTTGTGGAATATTACTGTTCGGATTGACCGCCGTGACTTCGAGTCGGGCGGAGGAGATCGTCCTTTCGCCCATGGAGATCGCCCCGCGAATCGGATCTCTGACCCCCGCAGCGCTCCTCTTTGCCGATACAGAACTGTGGTGGCTTCAAGACTCGAAAAAATTCGAAGAGTTCCTCCGCAGCCTTCCCTCCCCTCAACTCGCAAACGAAATCAAAGCATCGACGTATACTTTCAAAACACTTCCTTCGGCACTCCATGCGCAAATGGAAGTTCTCTATAAAGGCCGATATGGCACGGGACAAATTATCGCCGTCTCGGAATCCTTGAGAGAAAAACTTCCGAAAGAATGGGTCGCGAAAGTCTATGAGGAACTCGCACGCTATAACGTATCGCCCTACTGGTATAGTTACGAGACTCGCGCCGCGTTTGAAAATGATCTGAAGCACTATGGCGTACAAAAAAACGCCCGAAAGATGCTTTACCAAGAGCTCTATCGTCTACCGAATGTTTCTGGTCATTATCTTTTTTTCACCAAGAAAGTCATGGAGTCGCTTCCGGAAAGTTGGCTGCAAGAAATATTAGGGCAACAGCGCAGAAAGCGTTTTGGATTAGCGGCGACCTTGAAAATCACGAAAGACGACGACCTTGCCGTCGTCGCAAAAAAATACGCGAGTGATCGAGATGATCGTCCCATCGAACGCTATCTGAGAAATCTGCTTCAGTCCTCAGGAGGAAAAGAAGCCTCTCTCCCGCTGGAAAACATCCTTCCCTCGTACATCCGGGATCATTTGAATCAATTCGCCACGCGCGATGGGCCTAACTGCAGAAACTGCGCAATCAGTGCGAATCAGAGCCGCTTGGACGCCAAAGAACGCTATCTTTCAGCCGATGCTACGGAGCGCAAACTCTTTCGAGAGTACCGATTTGTGAAACCCAACGAGTCCCTTCGCTCTGGCGATGTCATTGCCTATCTCGATGCACAAGATGAGATTATCCACGCAGTGAACTTCGTGGGTGATGCCACCTTCATCGGACAAAAGTACGCCCCTATACAGCTTCTCTTCACGAAAAATGGTTTCTCAAACCACGCTCCGTATTTGTTTTCTTCGCGAGATGAGGTCGACACTATTTACAGTTCCTTAGGCGCCAAGAGACTGTTGGTATTTCGAAAAGCCCAATCCAAGTCCGAAATTATCAGCTCATCCGGGCAGCTGCCTGAAGGCTTGAAGCGGCCCTACTACGCCGAGCTAGCGGTCGAGAAAGAGCCTCAACTCAGCCTTAAAAATTGCGTGATCAAAAAAGTAACCGCGATCTTATCTAAACTGAGACGCTAAAAAAAGACAGACGCGTCCCCCTTCGAAGAGACGCATCCTCGAGATTTATGTCGATGATCCGTTATCGTGCGGATCCAGCAGAAACCCATGCTGCGAAAGGACCAGAAGAAGGAGCGCTGGTCCAAGGTTGAGACTTTGCTTTTCACTCCTTGAGTACCCTG
>CAZCBS010000202.1:5415-8038 GCA_964496965.1 uncultured Bacteriovoracaceae bacterium | reverse complement strand
GACCTTCCCCGCCCTCATCGCAAGATCAACTCGACTCGGTCTTTACCTCTTATCAGCCTACGTACCGATTTGAGCAGGCCTTGACCTATACACTCCCAGAGAGAATTATCGTCATCAGTGATCCTGGAACTCCGACACAAGAAGTTGACCCTGCGCTCAGTGAGAACATTCTCGAAACGATACGCAACCAACTCAATAGCCGAGGGTATTCACAAGTACCCACCGCGCCCGCAACGCCTCCCACGCTTTTCGTCGAAGTCTCAAAACTCAACACACAGGTCACTCAAGTCTACTATGATTATTGGTACGGCTATTACGGCGCTTACTACGCACCTTACTATGGCGGCGCCTACGGAGTCGGCTGGGCTCCTGTCGCGGTTCCATACGTGACCAGTGCAACACTAGGATCCTTGATCATCAATGTAACGGACCCAAATCATCCTAATACCTCGAACAAAACAATTCCGTCGGTTTGGGCGGCGGTCTTAAATTGAGTTATCTATAATTCAAGTATTACGGATATCGAGCAACGCCCCGACGCCGGAATTCAACAGGCTTTTGCTCAATCGCCTTATTTCACGAGGAACACGCCATGAAGTCAATCAAGCCGCGCAATACACTTGCCTCGATATTGGCGTTTTTTCTCGCTCTGGCAGTACTTCTAGGCACGCCACACTGGACTTCGGCTGCTGAATCGCATGAGCAAAATGAAAAACTGTCCCTGCTCTCGCTGAGCTACGTGGTTTCGTTTCCTACAGCATCCACCGCCAACTTTCTCGACAATAGCGTCAGCTACAGGGGTCTTGGCCTGGAATGGGATTCTCCACTTGGTTTAGATAATCTATATTGGGGACTGAGCCTTCGCTGGCTTTATTTAAGGCACAACGAAGACCAAGGATCGCTTACCGTAGGAAACACTACCGCGACTGGCAAAATTTATCGCTCCATTGACTCATTTCCGCTTGCAGTGCACTTGAAATATCCGATCATGGCAGCCTCAAGCAGCAAAATACTACCCTTCATCGGACTTGGGATTGGTACCATCTACGGTAGAAGAGAGCTCGACATCGGCGCCCTCACTCAAGATGAATTCGGTTGGCAATTTTTAATGGCGCCCGAAGTCGGCACGCTTTACAAATTTTCTCCAAATAGCCCCCTGCACGCTTTTTTTAACGTCAGGTACGACGCGGGCTTTGGATCGGACGCCATCAACGCCATTTCCAATTTAAGCTTGGCGCTTGGAATCGGATCGAATCTCTAATCTGGCATCGGCGATGCAGCCCATCTTTGAAAAATACGGAGGCTGATTGTTGATGTCACTCAAAAGCAAGTGGGCAGTAGTGTGCGGTGTTACCAGTATCTCAATTTGTATGATGAGCCTCGAGGTAAGCGCACAAGTCACGGCGTACCCCGCCAAAGGCCAATCTCCTGAGCAGCAGGAAATAGATAAGGCGGCTTGCCAGGATTTCGCGAAAGGTCAAACGGGGTTCGATCCCCAGCAGGCTCTTTCCGCATCAAGCTCTCAGAACACTACGCAGAATCCACCCGCTGTGCGAGCTCGGAAAAGAGCACGAGAAGAGCAAGCGGAAATCGCTCAGCAAGATCAGCAAAAAGCTCAGATGCAAAAGAAACTTCAAGCTTACAACAACGCCGAGACGGTCTGTCTCAAGGGCCGCGGGTATTCGGTTGGATAGCAGTCAAAGCCGATCGTTTGCGCCGCGCGTCTCCGTCATTTTACTGATCGAGGACGAAGAATCAATTCGTCAGATTTTAACGTTGGCGTTGGAATTTGAAGGATTTCAGGTATTCACTGCGGCAAATGGGCAAGAGGGGCTTGATATGCTCTCCCATATACCCCGACCTTCCTTGATTCTATTGGACCTCATGATGCCGATCATGGACGGATGGGAATTTATGAGAGCCCTTGCGGATCGTCCGGATCAAGCCACAATTCCAGTTGCGGTAGTCACGGCCTTTACTCGGCGAACGGAACCGGTCAAGGCGGTCGCAGTCCTACAGAAGCCGGTCGATTTGAATGAGCTATTTAAGCTCGCAAAGCAATATAGCAAACAAGCGGCTTAATTTTTCTGAGCGTCAGGAAAAATCGGAACACCGAAGATTTTCTCTAAATCCGCCAAAAGCTGGCACATCGGAAGCCCTACGACATTTGTGTAACTTCCTTGAATGCTTTCGATCAGAACCATGCCCTTGCCCTGAGCCCCATAAGATCCCGCTTTATCCATCGGCTCACCCGTTTTGATATAACGGTCGATATCTCGCGCGCTCAATTTTCGCATTTTAACTTTAGAAGCGACAATCCTTACAAGCGGCTTGCCTACGCTTCCGTCGCGCTTGACGGGAGCAATACAATAACTCGTCAAAACGGAATGTCTTTTTCCCGAGAGCGACGCAAGCATCTTTCTCGCATCAGTCTCGTCACGCGGTTTACCGAGGATCTTTCTTCCATTCGGTGAGACTACGATCGTATCTGCCGCGATCACGAGCTGAAGCTCTGAAGCCCCCCCGCAAAAGCCCTTATGGGCGATGAAAAGGGCCTTTTCTCTCGCAAGCCTCGAAACAAGCGTACGCGGGCTCTCGCCTCTTTTTGGAGTTTCATCGATAT
>CAZCBS010000202.1:0-5405 GCA_964496965.1 uncultured Bacteriovoracaceae bacterium | reverse complement strand
TTCAACTTGGGAATTTAGGCCCGCCTGCTTCATGAACTCGATACGGCGAGGCGAAGTCGATGCCAAAACAAAAGAAAGAATCATAGGCCTTTCAAAAGTAGAACTGGGTGGAGAAGAACCGGAATTGGTCGCGGAACTCTCGATAACTGTCGGTGCGCCTGAAGAACACGGTCACCTCTGTCCGCTCGCGCGACTCGCTCGAGAAAAAGAAGCTTCCTCCCGTTTTATAGACAGTGGCAAGCCCGATGCCGGCCCCAGCTTGGGAGGTCTTGATTTTATATTCTTCTTCCGTGTAGACCTTGGTGACGTGCGCTAACAGTTTCGCTTTGTCGAGACTACCGAAATGGTCAATGGCCGTGATCCCCACGTAGGTGCCATCAAAGCCGACATGCATCTCAACCTCGGATTTCTCCGTGAGCTTTAAGACCGTCGATCGAGGCGTGCTGATATAAAGCTGCTTTCCGACTTCGTCCGTCGGAGCGTCGAAAATCGCATTCATCAAGATCTCGTCAATCGCATTCGAGACCAGGCTGGCGATCCGGCTCTGAAACTTGGCCGCAATGATGTAATTTTTGATCGCATCCACGGCACTCTGCTTCTGATCCGAGGAAACCAGCTTGAGTGATTGAATTTTCGTACCGGGCTTCATCAAGGTCTGGAGACCAAAAGCCTTGGGTTGAAGGGTGGCTTTGACGATGCGTCCGTAATGATCGGCGCTGTCTGGGCATCCTTGAAATCTTCGCAAGACCAAATGGCCGAATAGCGGGCTTTGAGTCAGATAAGGAACGCTCTCGATTGTCAGGTCGCTGATATAGTGAAGCGCGTTGGGATTGACAGCGTCTGAAAAGAGCCCCACTGACTCGTGGATCCCGTCCTCAAAAGCGCGGCACATCCTCTCATCCGACGCATCGACAAACGTCGCCCTAGGGGACTCGCCGCTGATCACTTTGATGCCTTCGGAAACATCTTTGGCTGCGACCAATTGCAAGCCGGCGCTCTTCGCGACCACTGTCGCAAAGGCCATATCTTCTGGACGCTGAGAAATCAAAAGAAGTTGATCAGCCAAGTGAAGTTCCGAGGTTTATTTCATCAAAAATCCAAAATACTCCTCGGGGATATCATCAAATACTGTTTTTCCCGCACACTTCGAGCATTTCAGATCAGGAAGTTGAAAGTTGATGCGCTTAAGATCCTCGGTTTTGAACAGTCCGATGAGCTCCGTCTTGCAGTTTTCGCATGCAAACGGAACGTAGATGGACTCAACCGACCCGCCACAAGTAAAGTTTGAGATCAAGTTCATTTGTTCAACTATAGCAGTTGAACACTCAAGGAACTTCAGCCTGGTTCCTTTCGCCTGAGCAGATTGGAAGTACTTGATCCACGCCTTGACCCCCACGGAGTTAATACGAGGCACGTCTTTGCAATGAACATGCATCTCCGCCGGTGGAGGGCCAATGAGCTTATCAAAGTTAGCGCTCTCTTCGATCGAACCAGACAACCTTACTACTGTTGCATTGCCGACTTGTTCTTTGGATACGTTAAGCACAATTTGCTCCGGAGTTGATTAAACGTTGAATTCATAAAAAATGTTAGTGAAAATATGTAAATGGTTCAACAGCAAACTGCTGCGACGGAAAGCATTCCGGATCGAGTCTCCATGACGCGTCACAAGATTTCTTTTACTGTCGGTACGAAACTGCTGATCAGTATCGGCGCTATGTTGATCTCATTGATTATTTTCCTCAGCGTAGCGACCATCATTCTTTTGACGGAAGACAAGCAAGCCTACACTTTCGACTCCAAGTCGACGGAAGCACTGCTGACTGGGCGTCAGTTCTCGACAACTGTCTCGCATATGCTCGATACGCTTCGATTGTCGTTGGCGGCTTCGGATCCGGCTCATCTGACGACGCCGCAAGAATCGCAGGCAATCTCTTCGATCGTACAAAACCAATCGGAGGCAGTCGCGGTTGCCACCGCGATGCTCGACACGAAAACAGGGAAGCTCACGCCTTCAGTTTATATCGCAAACGCAAAAGCACTCGAGGCAGCGCACCTCGAGCTTAGCCAAAACAAGCTTTTTTCCCTGCTCACGCCTGATTGGGTTGAGACTGCGCTCTCCGACTTGAACTCCGAAGGGCTCGGCTTTATCAATCTTTCGCGCGCTGAAGGCGCACCCATGATGGCGGTTCTCTTCGCTGACAAGAGCCACGCGGGACCACAGGGAACACCTCTTGCCATCGGCGTAGCATCATTAAATGACTTGCTCTCCGAGCTTAAGGGCCTCAATCTGACGATCGCGACTCGCTCGGGCTGGATTCTTTTCGATACGAACACGGCGGACATGTACTCCCGAACCAATCTTTCGGATGATCCGCTCTTGACGGCATCCAAAAGCGTGCAGTTCAAGACTGGGACGCAAGCTTACAAAGTCAACGGCAAGCGCTACTTAGGCGGATACTCCAAGCCAGGCTATAACCTCGTAGTCATGACTAAGACGGAGTGGGAAAAAGCGATGCGCGCGACTTACTCCCTCACCGAGAAATTTATCTTGCTGGGATGCATGGCTGTGGGCCTCGGGGTGATTTTCGCGATTTTCTTTTCGAAAACCCTGACCGCTCCGATCAACCGGCTTTACCATGCCACGAAAGAAGTCGGGCAAGGAAAATTCGATCTCAACCTCGCGGTGAACGGAAGCGATGAAATCGGCGCGCTTACCGAGTCCTTCAACGCCATGTCGGGAAAAATCCGCGGATTGCTGCATGAGAGCGTTGAAAAAGCGATTCTCGAGAAGGAAATCGACGTCGCTTCAACGGTTCAAAAAACTCTGATTCCGCCCAACGATTTTGATCACGAATTTATTCAGATCCGAAGCCACTATCAAGCCGCCTCGCGCTGCGGTGGAGATTGGTGGGGATTTTTCGTAGCCGATAACAAGATGGTCTTTGGGATCGCGGACGCCACCGGCCACGGAGTTCCGTCGGCACTCATCACCGCCTCCGCCCACAGCGCGTTTAGCGTTCTGAAAAAACTCGTTGAAGATCAGCCTGGGATGCCGCTTTCTCCGGCCTGGATGCTGTCGTACCTGAATCGATCGATCCACGACTCATCCAAAGGCAATATCATGATGACCTATTTCATGGGTGTCATCGACTTCAACACCAAGACCCTGACTTACGCAAACGCCGCCCATAATCCACCTTGGTTATTTAGTTCAAACGGCGACAAGTTCAAGCTCAACAGCTTGACTTCAGTCGGATCGCGACTCGGAGAGCAATCGGATCTTCCTCCTATCGAGGAAAAATCGCTCGCGATTGGCGCGAACGATATTCTTTTTTTCTATACCGACGGCTTGACTGAAGGCAAATCCACCGCAGGCGACATGTTCGGGAAGAAACGCGTGCGTCAGCTTGTGGAAGGGAACCTATCCAACGGTCCCGGCATGATCGTCGAGGCTCTTATCAAGGAATTCATGGAATTTAACCAAGGCAAAGCGTTGGACGACGACGTGACAATTGCTGCGGCTAAGTTATTGGCAGGAACTCATTCAGCGTGAAAAAGAATATTGAACTTCAGAATTGGGAAAAAATTCTCGTCACGTTCGCAACGCTGCTTTTTCTCACGTCTTTTGCCGCGTACGTGACTGAGTTCCCGCTTCGAAACTATATTTTCGGCCTCGAGCCCGAGCAAGGAAAAGAGGAGATGGGAAAAGTCGCCACCCGCGGCGGCACGCTTAAGCGCGAGATGCTCGGGCAAGTCGACTTTAAAGTAATCTTGCCGGGCGATACGCTCTTTGTCCGCGATACGGTCGTGACCGGAGAGAACTCGAACGCGACGATCCAGCTCAATGATGGAAGCTCTATTGAGCTTGGTCCTCGTACCATGGTGAAGCTCGAAAACGAGAGCCGAACAAGCCTTCTAGGCGTGACTCGCACAACCCGAGTCAACGTCGTTTCCGGTCAAGTCACAGGAAAAGCCTCAGAGAAAAGCAAAGTCGTCATTCGCACTCGGACTGGAGAGATCGACGTTGCCAGCAATGTCGCGCCTAAGACGGTTAAAGTTTCAGACGAGAAACCGTTTGTGCCACCTCCTCGACAGAATCAAAACGCCGAGGAAACCGGGATGATTGACTCGTTGATCAATAAATTCAGCGGCTCATCCGAAAAAAATCCGAAATTGATTTCCACCGAAATCGAGGAGCCCAAGCCGAATTCCTTGCCGAGCCAGACCTCTGCAACCGTGCTGGCGGCGTCGCCTTCGCCCTCACCCTCGGCAAGTCCAAGCCCAAGCCAAACCCCTAGTCCATCTCCATCTCCATCTCCGTCTCCATCGCCCTCGCCCTCGCCTTCGCCTTCGCCTTCGCCTTCGCCAAGGCCAAGTCCAAGTCCGAAGCCGTCCCCTTCACCTTCGCCAAAGCCAACGGCGCCGCAATGGACTGTACAGATCGTGTCTCCTGCCACGAATACCAAGATCAAGCCTGACAAGAGCACCCAATCGACCGAAAAGTCCGTTAATTTTTCCTGGAAAGTCGGCTTAAACAGCACCAAGTTAAAAAAGATCCCAAAAGGTGCGGCTACGATTTCGCTTAAACTTGCTCAGCTCAACGAATCCGGGCATGTCAAAAAGATCCTTCTCGAAAAAACAGTGACTACTGCTTTCGGAAAAACAGACTCTTTTGCCTATAAAGTATCGCAACCCGGGACTTACGAATTTCAAATTTCGAGTGGCAACGAATCCACGCAAAAGGTTCGCTTCGAGATGGAAAACTCTTTCGAGGGGATCGAGCTCATTCAACCCGAAACGATCGGCTTCAACAAGAAGGAGAACATTAACGATCGTGGCCGTCGTATCGCCAAAGAACGCTTGAGCTGGAATCCTTTTCCGACCGCGAAAACCTATAAGCTGAAACTTTACGATCGCTCCACAGGCACCGAGAAGGTCCAAGAGTTCAATCTCACTGACAGCGCCTACATCGTTTCACGCCAAAGCGCCGCTCAGCAGGAAATGTTCTACGAGGTCATGACCACGTTACCGAACGGCTTCACCGTGCATTCGGCAAAAGAGAAGTTCATTTTCGATTTCCCACCACCGGATCCGACGACTCCTCCAACTAAAAGCGTCATCACGCCGCAAGACATGGAAGCATGGGAGGGCGGAGTGCTCCTGACCTGGCAGCAAACCGGCGTGAGCGAAGGCTATCTGATCGAAGTTTCCCCAGACCCAAAATTCGCTAAGATCCTTCTAAAGCGGACGCAGAAAGATAACTTTTTCCTGGTCCGTCCTATCAAGGGAATTAATCACTACTGGTGGCGCGTTAGCGCGCTCGCTCACCAGCTGGTCAGTCGCCCAAGCCAAGTGTTTGAGTTCAAAACTACAGGAACAGGTACAGCCAAGACCTCAAAAGA
>CAZCBS010000201.1:0-8070 GCA_964496965.1 uncultured Bacteriovoracaceae bacterium | reverse complement strand
CTCCTATGGTTTTAAGCTGCGCATAATTGCGCTTACGTGCGCGTCTATGAGCAATGCCGAGACCAGAGGACGCATTCTGGAAATCATTGGATTTTTATAAAACATTTTCTTCTATCTGTCGGTTAAAGTAGAGGGTCTCTGTCGTGAAGAGACGACAGTCGGTTTCGCTTGGAACAGGTACAGCACAAGGGATGAAGCTCCCTTTAAACCTCCATCATCACCTGACTCTCATCCCTAGCTAGAACGAACTCTGTGTCTTAGAGACAAATCCCCACACGTCGCGTTGATCTCGGGGCGAGTTTCAGCTATTTACTTGTATGTATAGGCAGTCAGTTGCCGTCCCAACCTACCATCTTTGCAGTTCCAAAACTGGCGCTACTCGACTAGACTCCGGCGCATTGGAGAAACCATGAAAAATCTTGCTACACTGATCCTGAGCTTCTTTGTGATGCCCTTGGCTGCGCATGCCAACTTCGAGTCCACGATGAAAGCCATGGGAAAAGATTTCAAAGTGCTCAACGCTGAAGCGAAGACGGGAAGTTTTCAGCCCGACGCGCTCGCCTACGCGCGAGATCTCGCGAATTTAATCCACAGCGAACAAACTGAAACTCCGGACTCCGACGTTCTCGATCCGAATGATGCCGCAAAGAAAGCCGATTTCTACGGCCTGCTCAAGAAGCTGAGTGTCTCGGCCGATGCACTTGTGACGGCTCTCCAGAATGGCGATCAGGCCGCCGCGCTTCAAGCGTTTAACGATATGGCTTCGCTCAAACAGCAGGGCCACGACGCTTACAAGCCAGAGGACTGAGGCGATTAGCGCGCTGAAGATCCCGAAGTTGCGCTCTGAGAGGACCCCTTTTTCTCGAAAGATGCAGGCCGAGTTATTTTGACCGTAATTGAAGAAGCCTCCGCTTGATTCGCGGTCGAGATTGGCGCCATCAATTTGATTTCTTCGCCGCGCTCGGCGCTCATCTTTTTTACGATCACACTTGAATGCAGCGGCGGAATGACGACGCTGTTCAAGTTGTTCATGATGTTGTTTTCGTAATACGGCCTCCAAGTCGGTATCTTCAGATTGCAATCGCCCCCCGGGTAAAGAGCGGCGCGGTTCGGCGCATACAATCGAGGAGTGGTGCCTAATGCATTGGCCGTGGTGATGAGAGTCGAGCTCCGGATCTCGCCAAACCAGGGAATTTCGTGGCCGTGGATCTGTTTCGCCTCGGCGTCCGATGCGTATCGCGGGCGAGGCCTGATGCTGATGACGTTCGCATAATGAGCAGGGGGAAGGCAAAAGTTTTCAGCTTCGATGTAAGAGTACATATACTCGTCGCCAAGATTAAAGGAATGAAGCATCTCGTGAAGCAACACTGATGGCTGATATCCGACGCCACCGATAGGAACGGAACCTCCGGCGCCCCCACTCGCTTTGCTCGTTGCGATCAGAACTTTGTTGGCGTCATGTTGAGCGCCAAGTTTTGCGGCATAACCACGATTACAACAGATGAGTCGATCCATTCCGCCGCAGCCCCCTTTGCAATCCAACTTAGCGGGATCGCCCTCGACGACTTCAATCGCGAGCTGGCTGCCCATCAAGCTGAAGGGCTGAGTCGTTTTCATGAGATCGATAAATTCTTGAGTGAGCTTTTTCGCGCCACGTTCCGAGACAATCACTATTTTGTAGGGCCGAACTGCTAATGCCACGCTGCTGACAAAAAAGAGCGGGAAAAGCCAGTATGCGATCTGATGCGATTTCATAATGGACCTTCCGCCAAAATCGATCCCGTGTCCAAAAGCCTGAAGGTGATCGTTGTATTTTTTCCCTCTAAGCCGTCCGGAAGGTAGCTGATCACAATAGGCGCGTCTTCTTGAATTCGCCCACCGCTCAATTGAGCTGGATGTTTCGGATCAAAAATGTCGAAGTGGCGAAGCAAGGTGACGTAGATTTCTCGCTTATAAACGAGTTCGTTTCCCTTCCTGATCTCGACGGCAACGTTCTCATCACCGGATTTTGGAAACTGGCAGATCTCTGTTGGATCGCTGGATTTCGCGATTTTCGACGCGACATGAGTCTTGGTATCCAGCTCCCAAGTATAGCTTACGAATGCGAGACAAGACTTTGCCCGAGCTGGCATATTCAACAAAACTACTCCAAAACTTCCAATGACGATGGAAATACAGAATAGCGACGGTTTCATATGGTCGTGGCCTCAGAGAAAATACTACCTGACGATGACAGACATTGCTACGCCGACTTCACTTGCAACAACGCTTCATTGATCTGACTCAAAGGGAGCTCAACGATAAAAGTCGCGCCCTGGCCTTTTTCGCTTTCCACCCGAATCGACCCGCCATGCGCTGAAATGATCTCTTGCGAAATAAACAAACCAAGCCCAAATCCTCCATAATCGATAATCGAAGAGCCGCGCTCAAATCGCTTGAAAATCTTCTCTTGGTCTTCCTTTGAGATTCCGACCCCGTGATCACGAATTTTGAACTTCGCTTTTCCATTCTCCCTAGCAAGCGAAACGTCGATGCTTTTTCCAGCTCCATACCTTAAGGCGTTGGTCAAAAGATTCACGACGACTTGCTCTAACTTCAGCCGATCCCATAGGCCATCGACCCCGTCTTCGACTTTCAGGGAAAGCTCACAATCCGCTTTTTTAAATGCGTCGTCATAATGCGCAACCGTATCTCGCACCAATTTGGAAAAGTCAGTCACATGGCGATCCAGCACGACCGTTCCACCAGAGATCTTAGAGGCATCCAAGAGGTTCTCGAAAAGCTTCTCCAGAAAACCTACGCGGCTCAGGCATTTGTGAACGATCGACAGCAAGGACTCGCGCTGAGGGAACTCGGATGGAATACTTTCTAATATCCGTTTGATCAGATGAACCTGCAGGCTAACCACAGCAAGCGGGGTTCTGAGCTCGTGCGACGCAACCGTGATGAAATCGTCCCGCATCCGCACCGACTTTTGAGCCTTTTGATAGAGCAAGGCATTCTCGATAGCGACCGCAGCACGATTCGCAACTTCCATCGCAAGCTCAAGATCGACGCGACCGTAGCGCCGACTCAAAACCGCCGATCCCAGGCTCAGGACTCCCGCCGTTTTTCCTCTGTAAATGAGCGGTACAGCGATAAAGGAATGAGTTCCCACCTGGCGAATCAAGCTCATATGCCTTTCATCCACACAATGAGCTCGCAAAAGATCCTCTGATACATCGGGCATTAAAATAGGTTGCCCCGTTCGCAACACTTGGGCTGAAGGATGCGGAGATTCAAGTCCAGGCGGATACCGCATTTGAAGCTCTTCGAGCAATAGCTGCTTTCTCGGATCCGCGTGTGCCCCCGCGATGCGCCTGATCTCCCCGTTCTCGATCATATCGATCACGCACCAATCGGAAAGTCGGCTCACCACCAAGCGCGCCAATCGATTTAACACCTCGTTGTATTCGAGCGATTCTGTAAGAATTCCACTGGTATCAGCAAAGAACGAGGTCCGACGCTCAGCCTCCTCGGAGGCGGCCCGCGCCGACTTTTCAATTGAAAGCAGATAAGAATTCTGCAAAGAAATCGCAGCCTGCGCCGAGAGAATCTTGAGCACCTCGACTCTCGCTGGAGAAAACGCTCCTGCAACACTTTTATTTTCCAAATAAAGGACACCGATCAGATCATGCTGATGCAGGATCGGAACACAAAGGACGGATTTCGGCCGCGTTTCGGCCAAATGTGAATCGTTCGCGTACGAGCTATCGGATGTAAAATCCCGAACAACGACTTCCTGGGTTCGGGCCGTATAATGAATGATTTGCCGAGAAATCTCTGTCGATTCTTCGACCGAATCGTCGGAAAGGACCGTCTTGCGATCTGTTTTTTCCGAATTGGATGCAGCCACCACCAAGCGCCCTTTTCTCGACAGAACCAAGCTGCCTCGATCGGCTCCCGCATTTTCCATCATGACTTGCATGAGACGATCCAAAAGCTTCGAGAAACCCAACTCGCGGGAAATCGCTTGGGAGGCCTTTAGAACTGACGTTAAATCGAGATTCGCGGCGGAGATTTTCTCGGTCCATAGCGAGAACTCGCTCGGTGTCACTTCTTGTTCCGCTCTCAATGCAGGAAATCTTGCGCCGAGCTCGGCCTCTTTGCTCTTGGCTCCCCAGGCTTTGTAGCCCAGCCGTGCCTTTCTGAGATAGATTAACGCGAAATCTTCCTTGCCTTGCTCGATCCAAAACCTGCCCGCGAGCTCGTTGGCGAGAGCTTCATTTTGAATAAAGCCTCTTTCGCCTGCTGACGCGATCGCGCGGTCATAAAGCTCGAAGGCCTGCTTTGATTTTCCGGAAATCCGAGCTATTTCGGCATTGACCAAAAAACACATATGGAGGAAGTTTTCGGGGCAATTCTCGGCCCACTTCTCCAAGCGCATACGATTCGCCTCAAGCTGCTTCCATGCCGGCTTTTTCTGGCTCTCATTGGCAGTGCTCCAAAGAGAAGCGTAAATCAAGGACTGCGCGAAACAAAGCTCCGCCTCGCTAAGGACCCCATGAACGTAACCCAGCAACGAGCTCGCTTTTTCAATGCAAGTGAGCGCTTCCTCTGGCCTGCCCATGAGATACAGAGTGAACGCTTTCTGCACGTTATAAAAGCAAATCGCGGGAAAACTACGGTTCGCGTCGCAGATCTCGAAGTATTTATTTTCAGTCAGTTCATCGACATCGAACTGAAGCGAACTTCCCGCGCTTTTGACAAGCTGGCTGGCGATCAGCTTCATCCCCATAATGATGTCAGTAGAAAGATTGTGCTTCGCCTTGCGCGTGAAAACGAGATACTTTTCAATATCTTCAAGGAGCTGCTCCAAGTTTTCTCCTCGATGAAATCGATTCACCGTCTGGCTGAACGAGAGGATGTATCCGACGTATTGTAGCTCGCCTGACTCCATTCCTGCGCGACGGCCCTCTTCGTTAAAAGTTTCGGCATCCACGATCGGGTGAACCCAATGATTGAGAAACGCCCCCAGAGAAAAACATACTTTGCATCTCAAGCTCGAATTATTGTACTTTTCGGCTACTTTCAACCCAAGCAGCCCAAAGTCGTAGCCGGTTTGGTATTTTCCATGGTTGACTCCCAGGGTATTTCCAAAACTTGCATAACCTTTTGCCGACTCCGGAATGTCGCCATGCTGAAGGGACAGAAGAGTCATTCGCGACAGCGCCCAACTATAAAAACGAAAGTTCGAAGTGAAATAGATCGGGGCGTGAACGACATTCAGGATCCGCATGACGACAATGATTCGTGGGTCTTTCATTTGAGGCAGATCGATTAACGAGGAGACTGGCTTGCCTCCCAAGTGTCGCTCGATTTCCGCGACATCAGCATCCAGCGCAGACTGCAACTCATTCTCACTCGGAAATCCCATGCCCAAAATATCCAGCGCCTTGCCCGCGGCATGGATCGCTTCATTATACTTTCCCAGCATGGTGCGCTGAATGATCAATTTCGTGTAGACATCGGCTCTATCCAGCACCCTCTCGGACTTTTTCAAGACCTCCTCGATCATTTTCTCAGAGCTTTGATAATTTCCGTTGAGATACTCAGCGTCGGCCCTCTCGCTATGCAACGACAGTGTCAAATCGTAGTGATTGGCCCAATCGCTTTTAAAGGTGTCCATGCCTTCTTCCAAATAGCGCAATGCTGCTCCGTAGGCGCCTGAGTCCTTTGCTCTTCGCGCAGCTTCGAGGTTCAAACTTGCGAGCTCGATCTTTTCCTGCTTCCGTTCAAGTAAAAGGCGACCACGATTGAGATGATCAACAACTTTGAAAATCAGCTCAGTCCGCCCGTCTTTTATGAACTGAGAATGCATGAGTCGACCGATCCGGAGGTGAAGCTTAGGTTTCACGTCATTGCCTATCAATGCGTACGCCGCCTGTTGCACTCGGTCGTGAAGAAACTTCAAACGCGGAAAAACTAGCGGACCTTGTGCGCTTCCTTTGTCAAAAAGCTCCAGTTCAGAAATCGGGAACACCATGCCCTCGCGAATTGCCGGAAAAAGATGCTCATAAGTCAGTTCCGCTCGCACTCCGTGTATCGAGGCAAGCAGATCGAGATCGAACTGGCTGCCCAAGCACGCGGCGAAGCTCAACACTTCTGTTGTTTCCTTAGGCATTTTTTTGAGTTTCTGGATCATCAGCTCGACCACATTGTCTGTGATGTCAGCGGATTTTATTTTTTCCAGATCCCAATTCCATCTAGGTGGTCCATTCCCTTTATCGCTTTCGAATCGAATCAGTCCTTCCTGATAAAGAGATTGAAGAAACTGCCCGACAAAGAACGGATTGCCCCCCGACTTGGATTGCACGAGCTCGGCAAGAGGCCGCCCTGTCTCTCGTGCGCAATACAGCGTGTCGGATATAAACTCGGTCACTTGCGGCAGTTCGAGAGGCGCCAGAACGATTTTTTTAACGTCGGAGCCATGCTTGCTCAATCGATCGATCGTTGCGATCAAGGGATGATCTCCCCCGACCTCGTTATCGCGATACGCTCCTACGAGAAAAAGGTACTTCGTCTCCTCATCCGTCATTAAAACTTCCAGCAATTTTAAAGTCGCCAGATCTCCCCACTGCAAATCGTCGAGAAAGATCACCAAAGGGTGTTCGGACTGGTAGAAAACACGGATAAATTTCTGAAATACGAGATTGAACCGATTTTTCGATTCCAATGGAGGGAGCGATGGCACAGGCGGTTGCTGACCGACGATCAACTCAATCTCCGGAATTACCTCAGTGATAACCTGTCCACTTTGTCCAAGCGCCGCGATAAGGGAAGTCCGCCAATACTGCAGTCTCTCCTCGCTCTCGCTAAGTAGCTGTCGCACGAGCTCTTGAAAAGCTTTTGTCAACGCACTGTAGGGAATATTCCTTTGAACCTGATCGAACTTGCCGCTGATGAAATAGCCTCGCCGCTGAGTCAGCGGCTTGAAAACCTCGTGAACGAGGCGAGTTTTTCCGATTCCAGAATAACCGGCAACCACGACAAGCTCTCGCCCTCCGTGGCTAACGCGCTCGAAAGCCTTTGAGAACTCTTCGACTTCATGTCGACGTCCGTACAGTTTTTGCGAAGGCTGAAAATGAGCAGGAACGTCGCTCGTGCCAAGCAAGAATCGCTCGATTTTTCCGAATTTCCGCAGTTGCCGAATGCATTCGTTCAAATCTGCTACGATACCCCACGCGCTCTGATAGCGGTCTTCCGCGGTTTTAGACAAAAGCTTTGCGATGATGTCCGACACCGCTTGCGGCACCCTTGAATCGACCTCGCTGGCTGGTATCGGCTTATGCGTGAGGTGCCGATACAACAGATTCAAGGGATCGCTACCTACGATCGGCAAGATCCCCGTGAATAGCTCATAGAGCGTCACGCCATAAGAATAAAAATCCGTGCGATAATCGATCACGCGATTCATTCTTCCCGTTTGCTCCGGGGAGACATAGGCAAGCGTTCCCTCGAGCACGTCCGGACCTACAATCGAAGGGACTTCATTATGCAAGACAGTGGACATCCCGAAATCGATGATCTTAAGCTCGCGCGTTTGTGGATTGAGAACGATATTCGAAGGATTGATATCTTTGTGGATCGTGCCGCTCGAATGGATCTCTCCAATTCCTTGAGCTACAGCGAGAGCAATTTCTAAAAGCTCGATCAGCGGCCAATCCTTCATCCAATCTTTCATGGGCGACAACTGCTTGAGCGATTTTCCGCCAAAGTCCTCGATCACGATGACGGGCCTTTTCCCCTCCAGCATCCACTGGAAGGACCGAATCACGTGATCTAGACTGAGTCGACTTGTGATCTCGTATTCATTCTTGTAGCGAGCGACTGCTTCGAGCTTCGGATAGTCGTCCTTCAATACCTTTAAGATCACAGATCGCCCGTCCGTATCCCTTCGAGCGCGAAAAACAACGGTACGAGGACTTTCGTACAGCTCTTCTGAGATGTGGAAGCCGGAAACGGAAAACATATCTCCTCTCAGCTGCTTGACTGCGGGCGCCGATCATTGAATTTTGCAATTTCAGTACC
>CAZCBS010000200.1:0-8080 GCA_964496965.1 uncultured Bacteriovoracaceae bacterium | reverse complement strand
GAAAGATGGCACGAAAATCAAAGTTCGCTATGATGCCGCCAATGGCAAGGTCTACTCAATGCCCGCAGGATCGCGTTTGTTCTGGGCTCTGGGTTTCGGTGCCGTGCGCTCTTTTCCTGTCAAAGTCCGCTGCCATCATTGCCCAGAAGACCCCTGGGCGACCCCTGACATCATCGACGACGGCGATCGTTATTTTCATCCTGCAGTTGCGGATTTAAAAATGCCAGGTGAACCCATTGTAGAAAGAGAGGAAGGGGATTCCGGTTGGAGCTGGGCTGAGCTGGACCTTGTCGATGAGGACCAAGGGGGGGCGCCGCAGGAGCATCGGGACGCCCTGAAGCTTTTGGCGGCGTTTGTGCAGCATGGCGATAATAATCGGGGGCAACAGAAGCTGACCTGTCTTCAGGGCGGACTCAAGACGGATGATTCAGGGAAGACGATCTGCACCCAGCCTTTTATGTTTGTCGAGGATCTCGGATCGACTTTTGGCGGTTCGGAAATGCTGAATGAACGGGCCAGCATGAACCTCGCGGCATGGGAAAGGCATCGCATTTGGAAAGATCGAAATCAATGCATCGCTGACCTTGCATTGACTCCGTTCGGCACTTTATCGAACCCTCGAATCAGTGAAAAAGGAAGAGAGTTTTTGGCTCGCCTGCTCGTTCAGCTGACGGATCGGCAAATCGAGGATCTTTTCAAAGTGGGTAGAGCGGATCGGCGTGATCAAAGCGAGGAAAATCGTCTTTTTTCGCAGGAGCGCTCGAAAAGGCCTAAAACCATTCCGATCTCAGAGTGGGTTCGGGCTTTTAAAATCAAGCGCGAAGAGATTATGCGCGCTCGTTGCCCGAATTGAGTCCGATTCATGCGGCATCCTATCACTTTAATGTTTGTTTAAACTGAAAAAATGCCTCAAGTTAGAATCCGAATGGCAGGAGCTCGCTTCGCACCGTCACCTACGGGAAGTTTTCATATCGGAAATCTAAGGACAGCTTGGATTTCTTGGAAGCTCGCTCAATCGCATCGCCTGCCTTGGGTCGTGAGATTTGAAGACATCGATCAGCCGCGTGTCATACCTGGCGCGCAAGAAGAGCAGCTGGGCGATATGCGCGAGCTGGGGCTTTTTCCCGATGCGATCGTTGTTCAAAGCGCGCGAAGAGCAAGGCATTGGGAACTTTTTCAAAGGGCACTCGCCCTCGGGCAGGTGTATCCTTGTGTCTGCTCGCGAAAGGAGATTCAGTCCGCGCTGGAAGGATTGGCTTCGGCACCTCATCTGCCCCTAGGAGAGGCGCCTTCGCTTTACAGTGGAAAATGCAGAACGTTGTCGAGCGTAAGCCCAGCCGTGGGTGCCCCTCTGGGCTGGCGCTTCAAGGATGCCGATTCGTCTGGCACTCACGATTTTATTATCGCGAGAACCGCCGCAAATAAGGATCCCGCGTCTTTTGTGCCGTCGTATCATTGGGCATGCGCCATCGATGACCTAGATGGCGAATATGAAATTTTGGTTCGCGCCGCCGATCTCGGCTCGGCAACGGACCTTCAAAGGAAGGTTCAAGCTTGGATCTGCGGAGTCGAAAACCGCGCTCCTCGGTTTCCCGCTGTTTTTCATACTTCCTTGATCGTGCAGAACGACGGTCATCGATTGGAAAAACGCACCGCCGGCGTGACGCTTCGAGAGCTGAAGGCCCAGGGCTGGAGGATTGAAGCGATTCTGGAGCGCTTCGAGGCGAGTGTCGATCTCAGCTTGCTTCAGCGTGAATTCGAGCCTTCCGAGATTTTTGGCGAAAGCGCAGTCTCTCGGACGCTCCGTGAGCTCGGCTTTAACTCAGAGCTTCGCGAATAAACGCGTCAGTCCAAAGAACGCCAAAGCCCGTCGTATCCGACCCGATCAGGCCAAGCCCTCCCTTGTTTTCACAAGCCACGAGATCAACGTGAACCCAAGGGGTCTCGGTGCCGACGAAATGGGAGAGGAAAGTCGCCGCATAAATATGATCCGCGTTGCTCGACTCGGAGCATTGGAGAATATCCGCGATCTTTGATTTCAGGCCCTTTCGATAGTCGGAGTCGAGAGGGAAGTACCAAACTCGTTCGCCAGAGCTGTCCCCGCAACGTACCGCGAGCTGCGCAAGGTCCTCTCGATGCGAGAAGACTGCGGACTTTCTGCGATCCAGGCTTCGAATCGCGGCTCCTGTGAGAGTAGCGTAATCGATCAAAAGATCGGGTTTGCCTTGGCGAGCGAAAGCAAGCGTATCGGCCAGGATCATTCGTCCTTCAGCGTCCGTATCGACCACTTCGATCGAAGTGCCATCGGAGGCGACAACGACTTCGTTGGGTTTGTAAGCGGTGGGCGAGATCAGGTTTTCTGCCAGGGCGAGATAGGCATGGACTTCGATATCGGCCTTGGTCTTGGCAAAGTAGCCACAAAGCGAAAGCGCGAGCGCGGAGCCCGTCATGTCTCCGTGCATTCCCAGCATGTAATTGCCTGGTTTGATATTGTATCCGCCCGTATCAAAGCAGATCCCTTTGCCGACCAAGGTCAATTTTTTTCGATTTTTGGATTTACCGCGTGGGGCGTATTTTACGATCGCGATTCCGCCCGCGGTATTGGGATCCGCGCGAGTAACGGCAAGGAAAGCTCCCGCTTTTTTTCGGGTGAGCTCTTTTCTGTCCCAAAACTCAAACGAAAGGCCGTGCTCGCGCGCATAACTCTGAATTTGAGCCCGATAATTGGCGGGATTGAGCTCGTTGGCCGGAAGATCGGCCAGAGTACGGACTTCGTTATTGGTTTGTCCAAGCGCCGTCGCGCGATCCATCAGCTCGCGCGCTTCTTCTTTAGAGAGACTGCTCAGGACTTGAACGTCAATCGTTACGGTTTTCGAGCTTTTGTTTTCCGCGCAGTGACCAAAGCGGCACGGTTCCCAATGCGCTGTTTCGCAAAGAAAGACAAAAGCAAGAAGTGCGCGGCTTTGATTCTCGGAATCCAGATGGCGGATGTCTAGAGTGATTTTTCCGGCATAGTCGCGTTCGGCATTCTTGATGGAGTCTGCGAATGTCTTTTGCATTTCCGTGTGGAGATCGAAAGTCTTCGCGTCGGGATGAACGAAGAGAAGCGCGGCGTATCCTCCGGACGAAAAAGAGACGGAGAGCGCTCGTGCGCTGGTGGCGTCCTGCTTCGAATCAGGCTCAGACTTGGAGTCTTTGAGCTTTCGCGCATATTGCTTCTGGATCTCTTCCGAGGACCAGCGATTTGCCGTAAGCCCCAGCGCGGACAATCCGCTGTGAGACAGGGCGAGGGGAGCGATGATGCACTCCAGGCCATTGGATGCATTTGATGGGGGGGACGATTGTGAACGGTCTCGAATCAAACGATATCGCATCGAACGGGATTTGCTCATGGAAAGTACCATATTCCAGTCACTCGTCTTTTGAAAGGCGATCGCTCGATGGGGCGCAGAACTTGCTCTTTCTGAATGGATGATGGCGATCACTGAGATTTATTCAGGAGCGACTTACTTGGGAGTGCCTCTGCGACCGTACATGGCGGCTTACGGGATCATGATGGCAATGTATTTGGGGCCGGCACTTGCCGCCCTCGGGTGGGCACTCACGGTTGGACAAGGCCGTCGCCCCGCTTTGCGATTGGTCCGACCTTTACGGACTGTAGCGATCAGGCCAGGATGGCCAGGACAGGTCGAGCGTAGAGAAAAGAGAGGCGATCGGGCCGCCTAGTTCTCCTAATATAAAAAGAAAAACCGGAGTGAAATCCCATTTGAGATTTACCCCGGTCTTTAAACTGAATCCAATTCGCGTAAAACGCGGATCAGCTGTTCTTTTGGCGCTTTTGGAAGCTAGCGGTCGCTTCGAGGTACCGGCCGCTGGCAAGCAGCTCGCGGGTAATGCGATGCGGGCGGGTCAGTTCTTGATTGACAGAGCTTGTGATGACTTCAGGCTTTTCCAAGCGATTGCCACCTGCAAAGCGGCGCATGTTGCGGCGGCTTCTGGAAATCTTTTTCTTTGGTGTTGCCATAACTTCATCGTCTCCTAAATGTCTTAAATGGCTATCTGTCTGATAGCATTAAACTTTTTACGTTCCGGTCACAGCGGTTGCACCTACAGTGATCTCGCCCACTTTAAGCTAATCATGATCCTGGGCGGGCGTAAGGAACTCTTATTAATACCATTGTTCCGCCAATGCAATCTAAATACGCCCAAAACACTGCTTGAAAGCGTCGATCACCTGGGCCGAGAAACCATCAAAGCTGTTCTCTTCCATCTCCCGAATCGGGTCATGGTTCGAAGAACCGGAGCAACGGGAAAGAACGTGCATGAACTCATCGCTGATGCCGACGACTTCCGAGATCAGATTGATTTGGCCTGCGCCCAGGAGTTCGGGAAACCCTTTTCGGTTTCTTCGTTCATGGTGTTGAGCGACGGCCTGGATCGCGAGAGGGTCGATGCTACCCAGATTTGTCAGAATCTCCGCGCCGCGAGTGGGGTGATCGCGATAGGCCTTCAGTTCGTCCGTGTTCATCGCCGCCTCGTTGCCTTCGAGGAACTTGATATCGGAGAGAGGAAGGCCGATGTCATGAAGGAAGCTCGCGGCTCCAAGCAAGGAAAGCATTTTTTCGCCACGGAACCCGAGTCTGCCGCCGATGATGGCGCTGATGAGCGTGCCGGTCGAAGCATGATCTCGAAAGTCAGGGTTGCGGAGATGGTTCTTGATGTCGGGAATTTCTTCCAGCTTTAAAACAGTGGTTAATTTCAGGACGCTGTCGACGAAGTCTTGCGCATACTTGATCGAGGCCGGAGAGACTTTCTTTGATCGAAGAAAAGCCATCACTTGTTTGCCGTGGGCCAGCGTGAGATGTGTTTTCTCGCTCGCGCCGACATTCGGATTTTCCAGGATGCACATGAGGATCTCATGGCACTGACGGTGAAACTTCTCGAAAGAGTTTCTTCGAATGTAAAAGTGTTCGATCGTTTTTTTGCGATAGAATTCCAATCGATCGTGGCCGAGCGAATCGCCTTCACGCAGGATCTTGATGAATCGCTTTTCCGAGAGGCGGATGTAGAGATTGAAGTGAGATGGCACGCCCGCGAGGAATTGAGATGTGAGAATCGGGATGAACTCGCTTTCGAGATGCGCGATCTCAACACGGCCGCTCTCGGAGGTTTCATCGATGTATTGAATCTGTTGGGACTCAGGAGTTTGCGCCGCCGTGACTCGCTTGAGAACCTGCATATAACTGAACGGTTTTGGCATGCGCTCTCGCACCGTCAGCAAGTTGAGTTGCTCTTTGGAAAGCGGAGAGAGCGCGGAATCTTTGCTCGTGATCAAATAGATCGGAGTGCTCGGGCGCGTGCGGCGAATCTTTGAAAGAACTTCGATGGTGTCTTCGCGCGCGATGTCCAAATTCACGAAAATGCCGGAAAAAACGTAGCGTCCGTGCTCGAGTTGATCCTCGAGAGCTTTACTTGTCGCGACCGTAACGGGAGGCGCAAGCGTCGCTCCGATATCTTCAGCTAGCTTATGCAGAAATGAGGGATCAGGATCCGCGATCAGTGGAGGATGAAGCGTTGTGAAGTTCATTTATATTCCCCGTGGCATACCCCCATAGGATAGCACGGGAATTTCGCTTTATTCAGTTCCACTTTAAAAAAAAGTGCGAATTGGGGGTGCTAATATTTTGACGGCGCTGATTTTCGCTTTATGCGGCTTTTGGCGGCGCCTTCGCGGCCATGATCTCATCACCGAGTTTCGCGAGCGCCGGTTCGTCCATGGTTTTCCGAACCCTCGGGAAGAGGTCGTTCTCCTCTTCGGCGACGTGCTCGTCGACGATTTCCTGGAGCTCCTCAAAACGATCTTCGAGCTCGCTTTCGTCATCGAGCGAATCGATCTCCTCCATCAAATCCCGCATCTCCGAATGATCATCGATCGATTGGTCGATCAGGTCCTCGAAGCCTTCTTTCGTCTTAAAGAGAGGATAGAAATAGTTTTCTTCAATGTCGGCGTGCGCGGTTAGCTCATCTCGAATCGATTCAAAAATATCGCGCTTCTGGTCGATGTCATCGGCTTGTTGCAGTTGGTCGAAAAGCTCGGATACGCGTTGATGATCGGCTTTCAGCAGTTCCAGTGCGTCCATGGATGGCCTCCTCGATAGATGATGCGTAGCGGGCACTGCCCGCCATGAATCAGTGTCAAGCGTTGCCGCGTGGCAGCGCTTTTTGGGAAAACTCAGTTTGCTGAAGCAAATCGCGTGCGAGAAAAGCGGGCGTCTGAAGGGGACGGAGAAAAATCTTAAGCAACCGGTTCTTTGTTCGGAGCTCCAACGCCCATCGGGATAAAGCTCAGGATTCGATTCAAGCGCGCATAGTCGAGAATTTTCTCGCGGTCTTCGTCGGAGATTCGGACGAACTTAACGCCCATGCCAGGAGGTAGGCCGTCTTTAGGCTGATTTCTTTTCCAGGCGACTTCACCCACGGCGTTGATCGTGCCCTCGTCTTGGCCCAGCTTAAATTGGAATGAAACAAGTCCACCGACTTCGAGGCTATTGTAAGCGGAGGGTTGTTTCGGTGACTCCGCGGTGTCTTCATTCTTCGGAATAAAGACGCCTCCAAATCCGATGTTTCCGATTTCAAGATGGAACTTTTCGTTGATCACGGTCGGGATATGCTCGGAAGTGCGCATGTAGCGGCTTCGCTCATGCACGTCTTCGATGAATTGCTCCATAATCAGGCTAAAGAGGCGATTCATGTCGATGGGTTTCTCTAAAAGAGCGACGGCGCCCATGTTCATGATCTGGTCCAGCGCCTCAGTTTTGCTAAAGCCTGAAACAAAGAGAATGGAAGGAAAATAGTGATGGGTTTTGCGAATCTCTTTCAAGAGCTCGGTGCCATCCATGCCGGGCATTCGAATGTCTGAAATCACCACGTCGATTTTCATCGAAGGAAGCGAACAAAGCGCATCCGCGGGATTGGAGAAACTATAGACCTTCATTCCGCGTTGAGTGAGCTCATCCGAGATGAACTCGCAAATATCCGGCTCATCATCGATGACCAGCACATGGGGCTTTCTCACTAAATGCCGACAGTGATTCAGCTTGGTGACCACGTGTTTGAGAAAGTTCGCCAGAAGCTCAGACTTGCTGTTGGTCCCGGTTTTTTCGAAGATGCTTTTAAAGTGGTTATTGACTGTGCTCGGACTGAGTTTGAGGTGAGACGCGATTTCCTTGAAATGGACGATTTTGTGCGTCAACAGGGCGAAAACCTCTGTTTCCCGGGGACTTAATCCAAATCGTGTAGCGAACTCTTCGATCTCAAGTTTCATCTCAAGTTTCATGCTCAGATTTCATTTTATTCTTTTCTTACATTTTTATTACAACGAGTTAGACGATTTTCGAATTAATTTATCCATATCTTTTCAAAGATTCTGGTAAGAAGTTGTTAAAAATAGTTGACTAATTAGGTATAAAATGGTCTTCCTAGGGCCCATGAAAGGTTTTTCCAGGGCTTTCATTTGGGGTCTTCTCGCTTTGATCGCCGGTTCGTGCGCGAAGCACAGTAATCTTTCCAAGAACTGTGGCGTGAGCGATGACCAAAAGGGATCCTTTATGGCCCGCATGTCGGGCTTTCCGATCGACGTGACAGCGGACGAGCAGTTTGATGCTCAAGAGCGCGACTCGATCCTGGCGGCGACTCGAGAGTGGAATCAGGCTGGAAAAAATTATGGCGGGATCGAGATCTTCAAGCTCAAGTTCGGGCCGATTCCCGCAAGTCTCAGGACTTTGAATCCTCACGATTGCGGATCCGAGCTGGGGGGCGATCGGAATTTCTTCGTCGTCCGGGAGATGAATCAAGCCCACTGGAAGTCGATCGGTTTTATTGAAACAACACCTGGAGCGACGATTCGTTGCTATAGCGGAAACGGAGAAAATCTGGATCGACAGATCGTCTTCATGAATCCGTTGCTGATGAGCCCAGGTCAGTTTGACGAAGCGTTTTCGCATGAGTTCGGTCATTCGCTCGGACTTGATCACAGCTGCAGCACCAAAAGTGGACTTGGGGATTTTATCAGCTTCGAATC
>CAZCBS010000199.1:0-8088 GCA_964496965.1 uncultured Bacteriovoracaceae bacterium | reverse complement strand
GTCGCGGCCTTAAGGAAAGCGGGGAACGGTTTCAAGAACGATCCGTTCTTCCAAGATAAGCGCAACAAGGGACTCGCGCAAATTCTGCACTGGTTGCTCAAGAACAAGCGCCGTTGTGAGCAGCAAGCTTTCTTTACGGTCGATCCACGCGATCCGACGATGCCTGAAAAGATCATCGTCGAGAAGATTAAGCGTGGAGACTTTGTTTAACCAAAAGGTGGCTGCCACTTTTTGGTTGAGGTCTGCGTCATAAGATAACTAAGAGGCTGGGGAGACCCTTTGGGTCTTCCTGGCTTTAAGACTTGCCTGTCAAAATGATGGCAGCCTGATACAAAGAAAGTGCGTTTAAGGGTGAATTTCTGAAGGATTACCGCCGATAAGCCTCATATGGGGCTCTCTCCAAGATCATGTCCGCGCTGGCTCTTTGCCTTGGGGATTTATCTCGGTCTTGGGCTTACCTCTCTCCAAGTCACGCGGGCGGCATCATTCGCCGACTGTGTCCGGACTGCGCTTGTTACACTTTTTCGAAAACATGAGGTCAGTGCCCATGACGCAGCCGCAGCCCATGCGATTTTTAGCCGAGAAAAGCTCGTATCGGAAATCGCCGCGCGTCGTGCGCGTGTGACGGAGTTTGAATTTATCGGGAAAGAAGCGGAAAAGCGCGGGCTCAGAGTTTGGCTGTTTGGAGGAACTGCGGCAGGTTACGGGCACTACGTGAAATGGGATTTGCTTAGAGAAGCTGGAGATCTCCGCTTTCAGAAAGCGCGCTTTGATTACGACTACACAAATATTTACAGATCGACTCAAGATCTCGATATTGTCGTTGATGGAAGCGCAAGCCAAGCTCAAGAATTTCAGCAAGCGCTTAAAACCAGGTTCCCGTATTTCGTGGGATCTAAAGCTACCCCGTGGGAAGTGAGAAGTTTGAGAGAAGCTTCCTATAACAAGGGTGCGATCTTGGACGATTTCGGTTTTATGAATCAGCATACGGATTCGAATTCGACGGGGATGATTGAACTGACGAATCCGCCCCAACACGAGTCCGTAGTCAGGGATATCCGGGACTGGAAGAACGACAACGACTCCCAGTTTTTAAAAGACGTTCACGAAGGCAAGCTGACTTATTATTTTTCGCCCACGCACGCGCAAACAGCACGGGCCAAAGAGGGAAAGAATCCTCCCATTTTCTCAGTCGTTCGTGCGCTCACCAAAGCCTTTCAATACGATCTCAAGCTCCGGCCTGAAGATTTGGCTATCATGAAAAAAGAGATTGATCAGTTCAATCCCTCTCGCGATCTCATGAGTGAGGACACTCAGCGCTGGATTGAGAAAAATGGAAAAAAACTTTATCAGCATGCGGTTGACATCGAATACGCGTCAAACGTCCTTGAGAAAATCGGCCTCAAGAGAAAGCTCATTGCTATTAAAAATAATCCCAATGATCAAGACTCGCTCTCGTGGTGGATGAATAAGGAGCCTCTCAAATCCAAACTCGTGGGAGTGGGCTCAGGAAGAACTGCACAAGAACTGGGTATCGACATCGTTGCTCACGAGACCAATAACTTCCAGGCTTATGAGAGCATTACGCGCGCGTATACCGGAGAGCCTAACGTGCTCATCTCACGAAAGGGCGTGATTGGAGAATCCGCTGGCGAGGGCGAAGGCTTCTATACGAGGGTCGGAACACAGGGGGGCGCAGGCACCGGGATTACGATCCGTTTCAAAGTCGACCCCCGAGCTCGCGAAGGAAGCGACTTTACGCGCCATTTTTCCGATTACATCGTTTGGAAAAATAAAAATGCGATTCGCGTGATCCCTGAAAGCCTTGAGTCGCCGTCTCATTATTTTGAGTTTTTGGCCGAGGGAAAAGCGATTTCTGAAGACGACAAAGCGCTCCTCTGGAAGCTCGAGAGAAGACTCGATCATTCGCTGACGTCGGGTGTTGTCGATCCGAAAGAGCTTCAAAAAATAAGAACGCTCGTCATGAAGCAGGTACAGGCGCAGGTTCCCAATCACAAGCTGCTGTTTCAAGAATGGATGAAGCTTGAGGGCGCGTACGCCGGAAGGCCTGCTCATGATGCTGAAAAGCTCGCCGAATGGATGAGAGTAAAGTCTTATCAAGTGGACCCAGTACCTGTCGTCGATGGTTTGAGCGACTTTGTGCATGGAACTGAAATGCAGACGTGGATGAACGAGCAATTCATCCCGTTTCTTTTAAAAAGTTTTAAGCCTGATATTGGCAATCGAGCGATCGAGAGTGCGTTGACATCTCATCACCCTGACGTCCGAAAGTTCGGGCTCCGTGCGCTGGCTTACGCCGAGCAAGTGCGTCCCTCCGATCAAATCCAGATGATTCGAAAGCTTGTCCAAGAAAAACCGAATGAGCCGATCGATCTCCATGGAGTACAAGCTTGGTTAAGAGCGGATCACGGAAGTCTTCCGATCTTTGAGAAACTTGCAAAAAACGATGCGGCAACGCTTGCTTTGCTTCGCTCGGCTCCAGCGGAGAGTTTTCAATTTCAGAAATTTGAGATTCCCGCCGGCGGGAAAAGGGTGACAATCGGAAGTTCTAAGTCCGAAGTCGGACGATCGAGCGATGAGGCGGCTCGTGAAGTCATTTTAACAAATCCCTTTGAAATGCAAGTGACCCCGGTCACGCAGCTTCAGTGGCTAATGGTCATGGGAAAAAATCCGTCGAATTTCAAAGACGGAGGTGAAGTTCTCAAGGGAGTCGCATTGAATTCCAATCATCCTGTCGAGAGGGTGTCTTGGTATGATGCCCAAGAATTCATCAAAAGGCTCAATATGCTTGATTCGCGTTACGAGTACCGTTTGCCAACCGAGGCTGAATGGGAAGCATCGGTACGAGCTGGAACAGACACGGCTTACTCATTTGGCAATGATGCCGCGGATCTTTCTCAGTACGGATGGCACTCCGCAAACTCAGGGAAGCAGACGCATGAAGTGGCGGGTCTTAAACCCAATTCAGCGGGACTTTATGACATGCATGGAAATATTTGGGAATGGGTGCAGGACGCTTACGTGTCGACTCCTCCTGGAGGCTTTGATCCTCTGGTGGCTTCAGGTTCGAGCCGAGTGATCCGCGGGGGCAGCTGGTTCAGCGATTCGCAGGGTTTGCGTTCCGCCCAGCGCGGCCACGCCGATCCGGACGCTCACCGCCTCAATCTCGGTCTGCGTCTGCTGAGGACCTCTAAATGAAGGTGGGTCTTCCTGGCCTAAAAGCTGCATCTGCCGCGCGCGATGAAGCTGACGCTCGTCTCCCATGCGATCGTGTCGTTGTTCGTGATTCACATCTTGATGAGCGTTCAGGACAGCTGCGCCGAAGATGCGCCTTCAAAGTCTCTCACTGAGCTTTCATTAGAAGAGCTTTCCCAAGTCCGCGTCACCACGATTGCTACAGGAACCAAGAAAACGATTAACGAAGCTCCTGCCGTGGCAACCGTTATTACGGCCAAAGATATTCAAACCATCGGTGCGACGACTTTGGATGAAATTCTTGAAACCGTTCCTGGTATTCATTCCTCCGCCGTTCAATCCGGTGGAGGTAATGCGCGTCGCTATTTGATTCGAGGGATCTCGACGTCTCTCAATCCTGAAACGCTTGTATTGCAAAATGGGATACCGCTCACGTGCCCATTTCGCGGAGATCGAAATTATTCGGTTGGACCAGTTCCAGTTCCGATGATCGAAAGGATCGAAATCATCCGAGGACCAGGCTCGGCTCTTTACGGCGCCGACGCTTTTGCGGGCGTGATCAACGTCATTACCAAAGACGCTCAGGCCATTAACGGCAATGTCGCCGCTGGTCGTATTGGAAGTTTCGATACTCAAGAAGCTTGGTTTTTACATGGTGCCACCTACGGAGATCTGAAAGCGTCGCTGATGTTTGACTACTTTAATACCGCGGGCCAGTCCCGGGAAATTACCTCAGATGCGCAGACGAATCTGGATCGTCGCTTCGGAACAAATGTATCGCTGGCCCCAGGCCCGATTAATCTCTCCCAAAAAGCCTATTCGGCTTTGCTCGATGCGGAAACTGGAAAATGGCACCTCCGTGGAACGTACATTGGCAAAACCAATGTTGGTACGGCGCAAGGGGTCGCTGACGCTCTCGATCCTAATGGTCGTTTGAGTTATAATCGCTATCTAGTCGACCTCACTTACCACGACCCGAAGATCGCTAAAGATTTCGACTTTACGTCAGTCGTTTCCTATCTGAATGACTCGCAAGAGGTGACTCGAAACATTTGGCTGTTTCCAGCGGGCGCCAATCTTGGGAACGGTACTTTTACCACGCCGGTCATCGGTAACCCTGAGTACTGGGATCGTGTGTTTCGTTTTGAGAACATCGCGCTTTACAAAGGATTTGAAAATCACCAAATCCGCTTTGGCGTGGGCTACACGTTTAGCGATCTCTATCAGGTCAAAAACTCAAGAAACTCCACGACGACCTTCGCGCCGAGGGGAGCCCTTGTCGATGTCACTGATACCCCTGATATCTATATCCCTGAAGTCTCGCGATACGATATCTATGGCCTGGCACAAGACGAATGGAGATTTGCGAACGACTGGGAGCTCACCGTCGGAGCTCGTTACGATAAGTACTCCGATTTTGGCGGAACCTTTAATCCTCGGGCGGCCCTGGTTTGGAATACGACAGATAAGCTCACGACGAAGGCTCTTTACGGCCACGCGTTTCGCGCTCCGAGTTTTGTGGATCTTTATGCAGTCAACAATCCAGCGACTCTCGGAAATCCCAATCTCAAACCTGAAACCATCAATGTTTATGAAGTTTCGTCCGCTTATCAGTTCACTCAAGCGCTCTACGCGGGGCTGAATCTTTTTCATTATAATGCGTCCGATGTCATCACCTATGTCAAAAATGCCGGTCCAATCGCCTCAGCGACCGCGCAGAACTATCTCAATCAAACCGGGAATGGCCTGGAGTTTGACAGCCATTACAAGCCATTCGAGGCGCTTTTCTTGACTGGGAGCTACTCGTATCTTCATTCGATCGATGACAACACTGATTCGCCTTCGGGGGGCTATCCCAATCACAAAGTTTACTTTCGGTCCGACGTCATCCCCGCGACGAACTGGCTTGCAAGCGGTCAGTTCACCTGGGTCGGTGCTCGCGATCGCACTCCGGGTGATCCGCGAGGTTCGCTCAAGGGATATACGAGCGTCGATATGACGTTTCGCAGGGCCGATATCTTCAAGCATCTCACTGCGGCGTTTTCGATTCACAACCTGTTTGATTATGACATCCGAGAACCAAGTGCGGGCCCTGGCCCAACCGCGGTTTTGCCGACCATCCCGTTCGATTTGCCGCAAGCGGGACGAAGTGTTTACGGCGAGTTATCGTATCGGCTTTAACTACCGAGAGACGGGGGAGACCTTGTGGGTCTTCCTGACCTTTTTGCTTTTCTGGCCTAAAAGCTGCATCTGCCGCGCGCGATGAAGCTGACGCTCGTCTCCCATGCGATCGTGTCGTTGTTCGTGATTCACATCTTGATGAGCGTTCAGGACAGCTGCGCCGAAGATGCGCCTTCAAAGTCTCTCACTGAGCTTTCATTAGAAGAGCTTTCCCAAGTCCGCGTCACCACGATTGCTACAGGAACCAAGAAAACGATTAACGAAGCTCCTGCCGTGGCAACCGTTATTACGGCCAAAGATATTCAAACCATCGGTGCGACGACTTTGGATGAAATTCTTGAAACCGTTCCTGGTATTCATTCCTCCGCCGTTCAATCCGGTGGAGGTAATGCGCGTCGCTATTTGATTCGAGGGATCTCGACGTCTCTCAATCCTGAAACGCTTGTATTGCAAAATGGGATACCGCTCACGTGCCCATTTCGCGGAGATCGAAATTATTCGGTTGGACCAGTTCCAGTTCCGATGATCGAAAGGATCGAAATCATCCGAGGACCAGGCTCGGCTCTTTACGGCGCCGACGCTTTTGCGGGCGTGATCAACGTCATTACCAAAGACGCTCAGGCCATTAACGGCAATGTCGCCGCTGGTCGTATTGGAAGTTTCGATACTCAAGAAGCTTGGTTTTTACATGGTGCCACCTACGGAGATCTGAAAGCGTCGCTGATGTTTGACTACTTTAATACCGCGGGCCAGTCCCGGGAAATTACCTCAGATGCGCAGACGAATCTGGATCGTCGCTTCGGAACAAATGTATCGCTGGCCCCAGGCCCGATTAATCTCTCCCAAAAAGCCTATTCGGCTTTGCTCGATGCGGAAACTGGAAAATGGCACCTCCGTGGAACGTACATTGGCAAAACCAATGTTGGTACGGCGCAAGGGGTCGCTGACGCTCTCGATCCTAATGGTCGTTTGAGTTATAATCGCTATCTAGTCGACCTCACTTACCACGACCCGAAGATCGCTAAAGATTTCGACTTTACGTCAGTCGTTTCCTATCTGAATGACTCGCAAGAGGTGACTCGAAACATTTGGCTGTTTCCAGCGGGCGCCAATCTTGGGAACGGTACTTTTACCACGCCGGTCATCGGTAACCCTGAGTACTGGGATCGTGTGTTTCGTTTTGAGAACATCGCGCTTTACAAAGGATTTGAAAATCACCAAATCCGCTTTGGCGTGGGCTACACGTTTAGCGATCTCTATCAGGTCAAAAACTCAAGAAACTCCACGACGACCTTCGCGCCGAGGGGAGCCCTTGTCGATGTCACTGATACCCCTGATATCTATATCCCTGAAGTCTCGCGATACGATATCTATGGCCTGGCACAAGACGAATGGAGATTTGCGAACGACTGGGAGCTCACCGTCGGAGCTCGTTACGATAAGTACTCCGATTTTGGCGGAACCTTTAATCCTCGGGCGGCCCTGGTTTGGAATACGACAGATAAGCTCACGACGAAGGCTCTTTACGGCCACGCGTTTCGCGCTCCGAGTTTTGTGGATCTTTATGCAGTCAACAATCCAGCGACTCTCGGAAATCCCAATCTCAAACCTGAAACCATCAATGTTTATGAAGTTTCGTCCGCTTATCAGTTCACTCAAGCGCTCTACGCGGGGCTGAATCTTTTTCATTATAATGCGTCCGATGTCATCACCTATGTCAAAAATGCCGGTCCAATCGCATCAGCAACCGCGCAGAACTATCTCAATCAAACTGGGAATGGCTTAGAGTTTGACAGTCACTACAAGCCTTTCGATGCGCTTTTCTTGACAGGGAGCTACTCGTATCTTCATTCGATCGATGACAATACGCATTCGCCTTCGGGGGGGTATCCCAATAATAAAATCTATTTTCGGTCCGACGTTATTCCTGCGACGAACTGGCTCGCCAGCGGACAATTCACCTGGGTTGGAATTCGCGATCGCGCACCGGGTGATCCGCGAGGTTCGCTCAAGGGTTATACGAGTGTTGACATGACGTTTCGCAGGTCTGACATCTTGAAGCATCTCACTGCTGCGTTTTCGATTCATAACTTGTTTGACACTGATATTCGGGAGCCAAGCCCGGGACCTGCTCCGAACGCGGTTTTGCCGACTATTCCCTTCGATTTGCCGCAGGCGGGACGAAGCGTTTACGGCGAGTTGTCGTATCGGCTGTGATACCAAAACCAAAAGGTGGTCACCTACTTTTGGTTGAGGACTGCGTCATAATCAAGCTAATTTGGAAGGTAGGAGCCCGCGTCTGTCGTTTGAGGCAGTGGCCGTGAGGCCGTCTGCGTCACTGGAAAGAACTGCATATTCATTTGATAAACCACGTCCGGATGGGGCGAGTGCAAACCTCGGCTCGCAATCTTGGCGCGAAACTGACGGATCATTTCCTTGAATACGGGTAAATCATCCGATGCGATCGCGACGGAGAAACATTGGAATTCTCTTTGATGAACGTCCAGCGGAATCGCCGATTTGGCGAGATCGGATGCCATTGAATAGTAGGCATGAATGGCGGTATTGCTCCAATCCGTCGGTGTCGAGATCCTTTGTTGATTGGATCTGAGCTCTCCGTTGATTTCGTCGATGAAGCCTCTAGTTTTCAAAATCTCCAAGCGAGCATGGACTTCGCTCAGCGAAAGCTTT
>CAZCBS010000198.1:0-8124 GCA_964496965.1 uncultured Bacteriovoracaceae bacterium | reverse complement strand
GCAAAGCTTGAAGAACTAAAAAATTTCATGGCTCATAAAAACTTCGAAGGACGCATGGATGTTCTGGTTGAACAAATGGCGGACATCGCACTGGGCAAATTTCGACCGAAGGCATCGCAAAAGCCTGAATCTCAATCCAAGAGCAACGTTGAGGCAGATCAAACAGAGAGGCAAGAGAAAGCCAGCGCAGTGCCGCTTCAACAAAGTCCGATACCTGACTCAACCGAATCAATCGGACCCCCGGCGCCGGGAAAAAGAAAGAGATCGCGCCACATTCCTACCTCAGAAAAAAGAAAAGTGCTCGAGAGAGACCGAAACGGCTGCACGTTCCGCGATCCAAAAGGCGGACGCGTCTGTGGCAATCGACACGGGCTTCAGTTTGAGCACATTGTTCCGTTTAGCCAGGGAGGCAGCAATCAGGCGGAAAACTTCACGCTTTACTGCTCGGCACACAATCTTTACCAAGCAGAACAAGCGGGGCTTTTCCGCCCAGCTTAAACCTACGTGCGCCCTAAATCCGGATTCATCCCGCGATTGAGCGCGACAGCAAGCGCAAGCCACTGAAGTTCGACAAGCGCTGGCATCCAGGACATCGGACTTCCGCCGCGAACATCGACTCGGTAGTCGGACCGAATATCTTTGTTGCGAACGTCTTTCGCGAGGCTCACATGCCAGATGGATTCGTTTTCACGAACACTCATTTTTGGGCCATGGAAAAACTCTTCCGAGCTGAAGGCGCGCACCGGGAGCGAAGCCATTTCCATGAGCTTCAAGGCGCCTTCGCGAGCCAGCCACTCGCCTTCCCATTCGCCGAGAAGAATCGATGGACCTTCGCCCGCGCGACTGCGCAGAAGATCCAGATGTGGATCGCCGATGGAGCGCAACGCATCCCACTCCTCGACCGCGCGAAGACCGAGCATCAATGTCGTAACCGCGCAAATCGCGGAGCTCACGGCCACCGTATGCGGCTCGCATTTTTCCGGCGGGCAGGTCGGCAGGTAGTATTTCACGTACGGAAGAGACTCCACATGATCGAGCCCCTTTGCGCCTACCAAAAGCGTAAAAGCCCCGGCCTTATCCGCAAGCTCCAGCCCCTTCAAAGTCGCGGGAGTTTTTCCGCGATGGCTCAAGCCAAAAGCCCAGTCGCCTTTTTGCGGCGCGATTTCGGAGCCGACGGCGAGACTCGAGCTGGAGATTACTGGAATGCGAAGCTGATCGCGAGCGCGCATCAGCGAATAGCCTGCAAGCTTTGCGGCAAAATGACTGCTTCCGATTCCGAAAACCAGAACACGCTTCGGAGGTTCAGGCGGAAACTCGCGGCTCGAGATTCCAACGACTCGCTCAGAGACTTCTTTCCAAACATCGCGCTGCGAACGGAGCGCGTTTTCTACTTCACTGATCATATTTCCCCTTAACTTCTCGCCCCGGCTGCGCCTGGGCTGCATCTTTACCCTCTCGCCCCGGCTGCGCCTGGGCTGGTCACTTCTTCAAAAAGATAGATTTGTCCGAGCATCGCTTTTTCGAGATCGCTGACGAGCAAGCTTTCGTTCTCGCCGTGCGCGTCCGTATAAGGATCTTCGACGCCGATCAAAAGCGCTGGCGCGCCCCCCAATGCATCTGCAAAAGGTTTCACAAACGGAATGCTGCCGCCACAGCCGATTTTAAAGGGTGGCTTGCCGTAGCCTTTTTCAAGCGCGATCTCAGCGGCTTTGAAAGCCGGGCCAGTCGCGTCCGTCGACCACGCTCCATTTTCCGCGTCGCCTTTGAAAGAAACTTCCAGTCCCCAAGGACAGCGCTTTTTCAAGAAGTCCTGAAGCTGCGCTTTCACCTTTTTAGGGTCCATATCGGCAACGATGCGAATCGTGACCTTCGCCCAAGCCGCATCATTGATGATGTTAGCGGCCTGCTTGCGCGATGAAGCTTGGATCGCGTTGACCGTAAGGCTTGGAAGTCTCCAAACTTGAACAATCGGAGGCGCATCCGGATGAGTCAGAAGCTTGGAGCCGTCGACCATTCCCACTTGTTTTCTAAAATCCGTCTCTTCATATGGAAGCTTCGCGAACTCGCCTTTTTCGCGCTCAGAAATCGGGCGAACTTGCTCCATCACTCCAGGAACAGCGATCCGGCCGCTCTCGTCCGTCAAGCCCGAGAGCATTTTCGCGAGCGCCATCACCGGATCAGGCACTGGGCCGCCCCACATTCCCGAGTGAACCGTCTTGGAGAGCGCGCGCACTTCGACTTCGCACTCGACGAGACCGCGCAAAGCAACGGTCAATGCCGGCACGCCGCAATCAAAGTTAGTGGTATCCGTCAGAACCAAGACATCCGCGTCGAGCTTGGAGCGATAGGTCTGAAGAAATTTCGCAAGATGCGTGCTTCCGATTTCCTCTTCGCCTTCGATCACGATTTTGACGTTGACCGGAAGCTCACCCACGGTTTTCAAATACGAATCGATCGCCGAAGTATGAATGACGATTCCCGCCTTATCATCGGCCGAGCCACGCGCATAAAGACGATCACCGCCCGGGCCTTGCTTTAAAGTCGGTTCGAATGGAGGCGTTTTCCAAAGGTCTTCGCGTCCCGGTGGCTGCACATCGTGATGGGCGTAAAGAAGAAGCGTCGGACGACCAGGGGCCTTGAGCCTCTCGCCGTAAACGTAAGGATGCGCGCCTTCGATCTCAAGAATCTGCACGTTTTCGAGGCCGCGCTTTTTCATCAGAGCCGCAACCGCTTCGGCACTTCGACGAACTTCGCTTTCGGGAAATCCCGCAAAGCTCACGCTCGGAATGCGAACCAGCGTTTTAAGGTCTTCCAGATATTCGTTAAAATGAGTTTTTAAATGTTGAGTTGGGTTCATAGTGTTATTCTCTAAATAAGAGCCGTTCGCAGTGTCACTCAACCCGAGCGGAATTGACAATGAGAATCTGCTTAGGTAACCCTGTCTAGGAATGGCCTCTTCGACTACGCGCATCAAACTAAATCCCTCTTACTGGCGGCATACCTTCGGCGTGCCGTTCTCCGAAGACGTGGTGCCGTCGAGTCTTTTCCTCAAACATCGCCATTTCCTCGTGATCGATATCGAAACCCAGAACCTCGTTCAGGACGTCGGCGGCTGGGATCACGTCGACAAACTGAAAATCTCGGTGGCTTGCGCTTACGACAGCAAGACTGATCAGTTTCTTTCGTTCCGCGAGAATGAGCTCAAGAACCTGATCGATCTTTGCGAAGAACGCCTGGTCATCGGTTATAACATTCGAGGATTCGACCTTCTCGTCATGGCGGCATATGGCCTCGACCTAAAACGCCTCGATGTCTTTGACATCATGTACGACCTCGAGACCCTCACACGCCAACGCTTCTTGAAACTCGAAGCCGTGGCGCGCGGAACCCTAGGCGCCGGAAAATCCGCCGACGGTCTGATGGCCGTCGAATGGTGGAAAAAAGGCGAAATTCAGAAGATCATCGAATATTGCTTGCAAGACGTCAAAGTCACTCGCGACGTTTTCCAATTCGGTCGCCAAAACGGATTTGTCCGAATCCAAAGATCCGAAGAAAAGATCACTGAAGTTCCGGTTCAGTGGAATTAATCAAGTACTCAATATGGCCCCCTACTCTCAAACTTTTTCGTTTCTTCCCGACTCCATGAAGAAGATCGTCGAGATGATCGTAAAAACCCTCGACCCAGACGAAGTTCTCCTATTTGGCTCCCGCGCCAGGGGCGACCACCGGGAAAACTCGGATTTCGATCTAGCGATTAAAGCCTCAAAGCTTTCGTCTCATGCTTGGACAAAGGTTCTGCTCGCTATCGACGAAGAGCCGCTCACGCTTTACAAGGTCGATCTTGTCCATTTCGAGCAGATGTCTGTCGATTACCAAACGCGCATTTCATCAGAAGGAAAATCCCTCTATGTCAGGTGACCTCTTTTACACGAATTTCGAAGCCGCGCTTCTCAAGCTCAATGAGTTCAAACAAGTATTTGACGGCTCGGAAATTCATCGCGCTGGCATCATCCAGGCGTTTGAGTTCACTTTCGAGCAATGCTGGAAGGCCATCCAGAAAAAAGCCGGCGCCGAAGGCGTCGTGTTCGCCAGCCCTAAAAAAGCGCTCGAATGGGCGATGGCATCGCTCTGGATCGATCCCAAAAAAGAGAGCACTTGGCTGGCCATGATCAATGACCGCAACTTAACCAGCCATACCTATCGCGAGAAAACTGCGAACGAAGTTGCGACTCACATCATGCAAACATACGTGAGCGAGTTCGTTTCGATCTTGGGCCGTATGAAAAGTAAGCCATAAACGAACGAAGTCAATCAAACTGTTCAACAAAGTCTGTGTGCATTTTGATTCATCAAGCTCACCTCACGCTTAACGCACTGCGACGTGACAAGCTCTCAGTTTCCTTTACACTGAAATCTGACTCACCACGGATGGCTCGATCAGAACCCACGGAAGGGTTCCCTTTCTTGCAAAGTTGTGCGACGGTTTTCCAATCATGCAACTCCAATTGAACAGTGCTCCTTCGAGACGCGCCCGTCGCCTATCCATCCTTTCTTCTTTCGCTTTTTTGGCGGCCATTTCTAGCTGCAGCACGCCTCACGCGAATCATTCTTCCGAGATCGATCAGAGCCCAAAAAGCTCGGAGGACATCGAAACCATCACGGTTCTTGGCACGAACGACATCCATGGAGGAATCGCGCCGCTTGAGCTCAAATCGCGCGAAGCTCAAGGCGTCGCTCCGATTCACTACGAAGCGGGAGGCGTCGCGTATCTGGCTTCTTACGTAAAAAAACTTCGCTCCGAGCTCGGCGACCGACTGATCTGGCTGGATGGCGGCGACGAATTTCAAGGCACGATCGAGAGCAATCTCAATCATGGCGCCGCGATGGTGAGCTTCTTCAACGCCGCGGGACTCAATGCCGCGGCAATCGGTAATCATGAGTTTGACTTCGGAGCAGAGCCCGCGGTCGCAACCCACAGCGATCCCATGAGCGCGCTCAAAAACCGCATGCGCGAAGCTCATTATCCTTATCTTGCCGCCAATATTTACAACCGCGAGAGCGGAAAGCTTGAGCCATTCCCAAACACTTATCCTAGCCAGATTTTCCAAGCCGGTCGAATCAAAGTCGGCGTCATTGGGCTCAGTACGCTCGACACGCCCACGACAACACGTCCGGAAAATATCCAAACGCTTCAGTTTGGAGATTTTAAGGACGCAACTCTGCGGGAAGCGAAAAAACTTCGCGAACAAGGCGCGAACGTCGTTCTGATTACCGCGCACGCAGGCCTTTTCTGCGACCTCAGCCGCACGCCTCCAGGCCATATTTTGCGTAAACAGACTGATCCGCAAGGCGAATGCGATGGCAACCAAGAGATCGTCCATCTTTTGAAAGCGCTTCCTTCAGGAACAGTGGACGGCGTTGTCAGCGGACATACTCACTCGGTGGTCTATCACTATGTTGCGGGCGTTCCAGTGATTGAAGGCGGGGCCAATGGCCGCTATTTCAACTTGATTCACCTGGCTTACGATCTCAAGCAAAAGAAGCTGCTGTCGGAACGCACGACGATCGAAGGACCGATTCCGGTTTGCCCGATGGTTTTCAAAAATCAGGGAGATTGCAACGGAGATCGCCCAGCTCCTTCGATTGGAAGAGGCCCGCTTGTTCGCCCCACGTTTCGACGCGAAGAAATCAAGGCGGATCCTCATGTCCAAAGCGCGATCGCGCCCGCGATCGATGCCGCGAAAAAATCCAAAAATGAAGTCTACGGAAAAGCCGCTCGTCCCCTCGAACACGTGCGCGAGCGCGAATCCCCCCTCGGCAATCTCGTCGCCGATGCGGTCCGACAGAGCGCAAAGACGGATTTCGCCATCATGAACTCCGGCGGAATCCGCGCTCCGATCGAACAAGGACCGATCACCTACGGAGAGATTTTCAGAACCAGTCCGTTTGAGAACTCGATTATCGTCCTGACGATCACCGGAAAACAGCTCAAGCAGATTCTCCGAGTCGGCGAGAGCGGCTCACGCGGCTTTCATCCTGTTTCAGGACTGAAGCTCAGGCTGATCTCCCCTGAAGCCGACGCTCCAGCCGATGACTTGGACGGAGACGGAAAAATTTCGCCCTGGGAAATCAATCGACTTCTCGAAGTCCAAACCTCGAATGGAAACTCCATCGACGATCGCAAAGAATACACAGTCGCCATGATCGACTTCTTGGTCTCGGGCGGAGATGACTACGGCTGGATCATGCGTCAAATCCCGGCGGCTCATCGGAAGCCTACCGGAATTCTTGCCCGCGAAGCCATAGCGAACCGCATTCGTCAGCTGTCCGCTGAATTCGAGAAAGAAGGCGGAATCAATTCCGTCGAGCATCCTCTCATTGATCCAAGCGCTCCTCGGATGGTTTTTGAAAAGCCGAAGGCGTCCAAATCAAAGAAGGGCAAGAAGCGAAAATCCCACCGACATAAGAAAGGCCATCGAGCGACAACTTCTTGACGCTCGATTTTTACCGTCTCCGCCTTTGTGCGCAATCGCCATTTCTTTGCCTACTCATGATAGAATCAAATCATGGGCAATGGACGCACATTTTCGGCAGGCGAAATTATCGGATCGATCGACCAATCTGTTCGAAAGGATTTCGAATCCCATAAACGGATTCTCTCCTTCGACGAGTACTTGCTGCTCATGGCGGAGCATCCCGAGCGTCAGCTCCGAGGATCTGCCCGTTACGTGGCGGACATGATGGATCACTTTGGACACGAAGAAGGCGCCGAAACGGAAAGATCCCCCGTCTCGCGCTTCAAGCTTTTCGATTTTCCGGCGGACGGTCTCGCCAGAAAAGTCGTCGGTCAAGAAACGGTTCAAAACCAGATCTATCGTTCGCTCAGAACCTTCACTCGCCAAGGCCTCAATAACCGCCTTCTTCTTTTGCACGGCCCGAACGGAAGCTCGAAGACTTCACTGATTCACGCTCTCATGGGCGGAATGGAGCGCTATTCGCAAGAAAACGAAGGCGCGGTTTACACGTTTAGCTGGGTTTTCCCGCTGGAAAGCTACACCAAAGGCAAGATCGGAATCAATTCGACTTACGGCACGCATAAAGAACCAGTGCAAAGTTACGCCAAGCTTCCGGACGAGGAAATCGCCGCGCGCATTCCTTCCGATCTTCGCGATCATCCGCTTTTGATCGTTCCGAAAGAGCAAAGAAAACTTTTCTTGGAAAAGCTCATCGGCACCGCCAAAGCCAACGAGCTCTGGGAAAAGCTTCCTCATTACTTGCGCAACGGCGAGCTTGCTCATCGCGATCGGCAGATCTTCGATGCGCTTCTCAACAGCAATAACGGCGACTTCAAGAAAGTCTTGATGCATGTGCAGATTGAGCGTTTTTTCTACGCTCGTCGCTATCGTCGCGGACTCGTGACGATCGAGCCTCAGATGCATGTCGATGCTCAGTACCACCAGCTGACGTACAATCGCAGCATGTCCTCGCTTCCCTCTTCGCTTCAGGGAATCAATCTCTTTTCGCTCACGGGCGACCTGGTCGACGCCAATCGCGGGATCGTCGAGTACTCGGACCTTCTCAAGCGCCCGGTCGATACCTTCAAGTATCTGCTCACCGCCTGCGAAACGGGCTCCGTGAACGTCGGCTCCAGCATCGCCTATCTCGACACCGTGATGCTCGGATCGACCAACGAGATCCAGCTCGACGCGTTCAAGGAATTTCCCGATTTCATCAGCTTTAAAGCCCGGATCGAGCTCATTCGCGTTCCTTATCTTCTTTCGGTCACCGCCGAAAAAGAAATCTACGCTTCGCAACTCGATCAATTCGCAAGCGACAAGCACATCGCCCCGCACGTCGCCGAAACGGTCGCGCTCTGGGCGGTTCTCACTCGCCTGAAAAAACCCAACAGCATTAATTATTCGCCTAATGTGAGCACGATTGTCGCAAACCTGACCCCGCTTGAAAAAGCGCGGCTCTACGACAGCGGCGAAATCCCCGCGCAGCTCTCGACTGAGGATCGCAAGGTTCTGAAAGCTTCGATTCGTGGACTCAGGGAAAAGTATTCAAACATCCCTTCCTTAGAACTTCGAAATGGCGCCTCGGCCCGCAGAATTAAAACATTTT
>CAZCBS010000197.1:0-8131 GCA_964496965.1 uncultured Bacteriovoracaceae bacterium | reverse complement strand
GGCTCCGTGAGTCAAGGACCATTATAGACAAAGACCCGGTAGTTTCGCCTTTTATTTTTCAATTTAAGCTCCTGCCTAAAATATAAGCTCGAAATTTACTAGAGAAGCGCGCGATCACCGATTAGGCCTTCGCGCGTATTCCTGATCAAGCGAGTCGCTATCCATCGCGAGCCCCGAGGAAGGGCAAGCTAGGAGCATATTTTTCAGGATTGAAAAAATGCGACTCGCAGGAGCGCAAAAGCGCGACCTGCGAAAGGGGCCCCGCAAGCGGGGATTTTGTGAGTCAACGAGCTGCTAAGCAGCGAGGGAGAACAAAATTAAGAATGGTGGCCTCACCAAGAATCGAACTTGGAACGGCCCTTTAGGAAAGGGCTGTTATATCCATTTAACTATGAGGCCTCCCTTGCTTTCTTACTTTTGAGATAACGAGATCGCGCGGAAAACTCAATCTTGTTTTTTCTGGCCAAGCGAGTCATGCTCACGCCATGGCTTTGAAATGGAAATCGTGGGTTTGGATTCAGGCACTGGTAGCGGCGACCATGGCTTACTCGGCTTTGGCGGACGAAGTGGTTTCGCCGAAAAACGGGCAGGGATGGGGCGAGGCAAATACAGCCGAATCCCTTCTGAACATGAACCGCGATCCGGAGACGGTTCGCAAAGTCGATCCAGATCGAGTGCCGATTCAAGTGAAGGGAAGCTGCACGGACGAAAGCGGAAAGACCTACACAGGGGAGGATGAAGAATACTCCCTCTGCATGAATCGCAACAGCGCTAAAAAGAAATCCGTCGCTCCGGCAGCTGTTCCCAAAAAGAATTAAATGGCTATGTTTTCTACAAACGCATTCGAAGCGTCGTTCGCTTTCTGAGCGCCTTCGCTTTTCAGAATGTAGCCTGCCGAGTAAATCGTCTTGAACGTACGATTGAAGCCCATCAGTTTTCTCCGCAGAGACGCCATATGCGTATCGACCGTGCGGTCGGAAACAACGGAGTCTTTCCAAACGGCTTCGAGAATTTTTTGTCGGCTGATCACCCGGTCCATATTTTCCAAGAAATAACGGAGAAGATTGAACCTAAGGACGTTGATTGCAAGCGGCTTTTCGTCGTTGGTGACTTCGAGCTTTTCAGGATCGGGAGTGAGGTTGCCGCATCGGATGACCTGGTTTGAGGTTGTGCTGGTGGGGTTGCGCTCTTCAATGCGTCGGATCTTGGAGCGGATGCGAGCGAGAAGCTCTCGAGTTTCGTATGGCTTGGAGACCATATCGTCCGCGCCTTTTGTGAACACGGCGACTCGAGGGTCTTGTTCGGATGCTCCGGTGATCACCACGATCGTGATGTGCCGAGTGAGCTCGTTCATGCGAAGCGCTTCGCATGTTCGGGTTCCGCACATCCCAGGCATCATGAGATCCAGGAGAATCAAGTCGGGTTGCTTTTCGCGAGCGAGTCGAACACCATCTTCGCCATTCGTTGCGAGGAGCGTCGTGTACTCGTCGGAGAGCAGGTCGTTTAAGGTTTCAAGGCTGTCTTTGTCGTCATCGATGATGAGAATACTTCTCTGAGATGTTTGCAGCATGAGTAATAGGATAAGTAGAGTCGTAATTAAGCGCAACAGATTTGGGTAAAGGGAATGCGATCAATAGTCGAGATAATCATTTCTCGGAGGAAGATGAGGAAAACTTCTTCTGGGGCGAGCGACTTTTCCGCGATGAGCCCGGCGATTGCTTGATCTAAATGCGGTATTTCTCTGAGCGGAAAAAATGAGCGATCGCAAAATGATAGGCGAAAAAAACCACGAAAACGCCGAGAAAACGCCGATAATCCAGATCGGGTCGCTCTGATGAGTGGCCTGGGAAGGCGCGTGCGATAACGATGGATTTCTCACATGTGGAGAAATTGCAAACGTTGCGCCGATTTTCTGAATAAAATCTGAACACCGGCTAAATATTATCCATATAATATTTAGCTAGGCTTGAGAGGATCTTCTGGCCAGGCGTGGCGAGGATAGCGTCGGCTCAGCGCGTTTCTCTGTTCGCGGTAGCCGCGTTCCCAAAAACCCGCGAGATCGGTCGTGACTTGCACGGCGCGCTGATTCGGCGCGAGAAGATGAAGAGTGAGCGGCAGGCGTCCGTCCAGTAGCGCGGGCCCGGTTTTCATTCCAAAGAAATCTTGAAGCCGTGATTCGACCCAGGGCGCCTTGTCGAGAGCATAGTGCACTCGAGCTCTTCTTCCGCTCGGAAGCGCGATGAACTCAGGGAGCCAGCGATCGATTTGAGAAAGCGCGTCAGGGACAAGCGCCGACAAAATTTCCGTGGCCCAGGCCGCGTCTTTGAGCTCCGAGAGAGACGTTCGCGACTCGAAAATCGAGAACAACGAGCTGAAGCCTTTTTCCGGGTCAAGTCCTTCCGCCATTTTCGGAAAATGCTTTTTCAGAAGAAGCGCGCGCGCGAACGCGCCTTCGATTTCTTCCGGATTTCCGAGCGAGGAAATCGCGCGAATCCAGTCTTGAAGACTGAGCTCTGAAAGCTTGGATGCATCTAGCCCGAGGGCGGATCTGATCAGAACCCTTGCGGATGCTTCGCTGGCTGCGGCGGGCTTGGATTTTTCTTCGAGAATCAGCTCGTCGTAAACCAGCTGCGAGGATTGCATCACGCGACCGCGCTCGCCGTCCCAGCCGAAGACTTCGCGGTCTTCGAGCGAGGTCGGCGTAAGCTCGATCAGCCATTCCATTTGGATCGGAGAAAGAGAGCTGACTTGAAGACGTGCGCGCGCTTGGCCGAGATGTTGGGTTTCGCGAAGGTCTAGGGTGACGAAAAGCTCGGACGAAAGAGTGGTAGCGGACTCTTCGATTCGCGCGGAGCCTCCGGAGGAAAAAATGAGCTCGGTGTCGCCCGACTGTGAACGAGAGGACGCCGCCGAAGCTTTTCTTCGCTTGGAAACACGATCGGGAAAACCAGTGAGAAGCGAGAATCGAAGTCGATCTTCGGAGTTTTCCGAGATCGGCTGTGACTTGAGGGAAGCTTCTTTCGCCGCTGAAACGAGTTGCTGCTTGAGCTTTCGCTGAGTTTCAGAGGCGGGAAGCTTCAGGCAATCGAGCGCGTCTAAACGTTCCAGGCGGCCCTCGGAAATCCAGCTTGCGAGCGCTGCCGCCTCATCGAGACAGCTTTGCTTGGCGGATTCGAGCAGGAAACGGGCGATTCGAGGATGCGCGGGAAAGCGCGCCATTTGGCGCCCCATTTCGGTAAGCGAACCCGTCGGCGAAGAAGTCTCGATGGCACCTAGGCGATAAAGAAGTTTCCAGGAGGCTTCCAGTGAAGTGGGGGCGGGAGCCTCAAACCATTCGAGAGAGCTCCATTCGATGAGTTCCATGGCTTTGAGCTCAAGAAGCGTTTGCGAAAGATCGGCGCGTTGGATTTCGGGCGTCTCAAACGGGGGGCGAGAATCGAATTCGCCTTGAGTGTAGAGTCGAAAACAGCGACCGGGAGCGGTGCGGCCTGCGCGGCCCGCGCGTTGAATAGCGGAGGCGCGGCTGATGGGCCGTGTCTTTAAGGATGGGACTCCGGACCACCAGGAGTACGTCGCCATTCGATGAAGCCCGCTATCGATGACGGTTGTGACGCCTTCGATGGTCAGTGAGGTCTCGGCGACATTGGTGGAGAGAATGATCTTGCGTCGATCCGCGCGACGAATCGCCAAGTCCTGCTCGTTTTTCGAAAGCTCGCCGTGAAGAGGCAGAATCAAGGGAGCGCCAGGTTCCCCTCTGAAATACTCGCTGAGCGCGGACTCCGCCCTGCGGATCTCGCCCATTCCGGGAAGAAAGACGAGAAGGTCGCCCTCGTCGTCCGATTTACTTTCCATCGCTCGCGCGACCGCGTCTCGCACTTGAAGCTCAAGCGGTTTCGAGGTGGATGAAGGGCTATTCAGGTAATGAACTTGAACGTCATAGGGGCGGTTTGCGACTTCGATGGTCGGAGCGTTTCCGAGATAGGAGGAGATCCTCTCTGTGTCGAGAGTGGCGGACATGACCACGATCCTGAGATCAGGGCGCTGTGTTTTTTGGAGATGGTGAAGATAGGCAAGCGCCGTATCCGTGTGCAGGTGGCGCTCGTGAAATTCGTCCAAAAGCACGGCGCTGACGCGTGAAAGCTTGGGGTCTCCCAAAAGTTTTCGCATCAGCATCCCTTCGGTCATGAAGCGAAGCCGAGTCGACGGGCCTCCGATGTTCTCGAAGCGGAACTGATAGCCGACTGTTTTTCCAATTTCCTCTCCCAGCTCATCGGCAACCCGGCGCGCGGAGTACTTGGCTGCAAGACGTCTGGGCTCAAGAACGATGATCTCGCCTCCGGGGTGTTGACGAACAAATGACGCTTTTAAGAGTGCAGGCGGAACGCGTGTTGTTTTTCCCGAGCCCGGCGCAGCTTTGAGAACGAGGTTGGGGGTCTTCTCAAGGCTTTCTAAGATTTTCGGCAAGCTGGGATCGATCGGAAGAGTCTTCATGGGTGTCTCAGTTTCGTTTTGGCACTTCTTTTTCGATTTGTCCAAAGCGCAGCGGTGAGAATCGGTGTCAGTTTGGGGTCATGGAGCATTTTGGGATCAAGATCAGAATCGGCAATCGTTTTGAAAAACTTATGAATAAGCAATCACTTAGCGGCGCTAGTTAAAGTGATTTCGGGTTGGAACATGCCTTGCTCAGTCACGAGACCAGGGAGGGGGAAGTGGAAATGAAAAGCCGGACAAAAGACAGGGAGTTGGGTTGGGCGTTGCTGGTGTTGATCGTGAATTTTGTCCTGTTTGCGAGTCATGCTTGGGCGTTGGGTTCAGGATTGCCTGGGAGTGGAGAGCTGCAGGAGGTGATTCGATGTGCGTACTATGATTCTAAAGATCAGGATCCGACCGCGTTTGAGACGGAGGCGCTCTGCCATGCGGCTCATTCTCAGTGTGTGAAAGCGTGTATGGTTTCGGCGTTCTCTTGTGTCGCTCAAGGAACTCATCAAAACGGAAAATCTTGTCGTGAGGCCGGGTTTTCGGAAATTTCGGAAGCGGATTCGCGTTCTCGCGCCTTGGCTGCCTGCCTTGCAAGCGGCGCAGGAGATTGTCGAATTTTAAAATGCTCGGAAGAAAGGAGAGAGGTGAGCGCGAACTGACTTTGACTCGAGATGACGCGAAACTTGCAACTTGGAATCATTATGAGTGACTCCAAAAAAAAGCAGGCGACCCCTGTGAGGTTTCCCGAACCAGTCGACCAGAATGAGCCAGGATCCCCTGGTTCTATTGAGCAGCAGCTCGATATGGTCGAGAATAGGCCTGGGCCGCGCGGAGATAGTCTCATGCGGGATCATGGAAAAACCTTCGACGACAAACGGGACCCCGGCTTCGTCAAAGAGCTCGACGGCGATGAGATGTTGCAGAACTTTCACATCAATATGGGTGAATCCAATCGCGAAGGCGACGAAATGAGCGGTGACGAGCATTCCGCCGGCCTGCAGGGCGAAGATTCTGAGTTTATGGATCAGCCTACGTTTGATGATGAATTGCCCGGAGAGGAAACGAAAAAAGAGGAGGATCGCGAAAAGAAAGGCGCTGCTTAAGCGCTGAGATGCTGAGCTAGAGTCGGCAGATTCTGCCCATTGACCGAAACTCATATCCTTGTGACAGTTTGAGTGGAGGCCTCTATGCGCAGAAACTGTCCTCATTGCGGTGCGGACCAAGTCGTGGCGGACGAAAAACTCACGGCGGGTTGGGTATTTTTGAAATGCCACCACTGTGCAGTAATTTCTCCAGTGCATGGCCGAGCCGCGCAAGCCCTGGCGCAGGCCTTTGAAAAACCGCTTCGTACTTTAAAGCCAGTCGCAGCGCCTGTTGAGGCAATCGAGCCAGAAGCGCCAATCGCGGACGAGCCTCGCATCGACTTGATCAAGCCCATTTTGACTCTTCCTCCGGTTCCGGAGTTTTTGAAATCCGAGCCTGTAAAAGGACCAGAAAAAATACCTGAACAAATAGATGAACCCCTGGTTTTTGAGCCGGAGACTTCCTCCGATGCTCAGCCTGTTCCAGTTTTGCTCGAAGAGGAGCTTCCCGTGGAGCGGTTCGAGTTCGCAAAGACGTGGGGGAGTCGCTTCAGGCCTTACGCTTTGCCACTCGTGTTGGCGCTGATCTGTTTTGCGAGTGGTGGATACTTGATTCGGTCGGCGCGGTTGATTCGCCAAGGCGGCTGGGCTTTTTCCACTGATGTCGTTCCAGTGGTCGAGCCGATTACGCAGACTTCTGAGCCGGTTCAAGCCGCAAAACCGGCTGCGCCTGTGGTCGCGTCTGTCGCTGCGGAAAGAGTTCCTGCTCAAGCGCCTGTCGCTGCAGCTGCGATCACTCATTCGCGCGAAAATGAGAAAAGAGTCGAAGTTCTGGCTGCCAGCGCGGTTTTACGCGCGGGACCCGGGACTCAATACGGCAAAGTCGGAACGGCCCGCGCTGAGCTTCAGCTTTGGGTGAAGGGATCTTTCGATAATTGGATCGAAGTACGGACTGAAGGCGGCGCTAAAACGGCGTGGATTCGCAGCGATCTCGTCAAACCGTTGAAACAAGTCGCTCAGCAAGAAGCGCAGCCTTCATTAAATGGAAATGGATCTGGGAGTGGATATGAGTCACGATGATTTGAATCTCATTAAGCTCGAGCTGGATCGGCACTCCGCGAGCGAAATCGCTCCGTCGCAGCTGGCGCATCAGATCGAAACGATTGCGGCCGCGAGCAGGACATTGGAAGGAGCGCTTTTACGCGAGCGAAACTATTCCAAACAGCTTCGCGAATACGTCAATCAGGTCATCGCGCGGATGCATTTTTTTCAGAAGCAAGAGCAAGAAACTACGGAGCGCCTCAAAGAGCTTCAGTCCAACCGCGATCAAAATACCAAGCAGGCCCAAGAGCTTGCGGCGGAACTTCAAAAGGCCCGAAACGAGCTGGCGCAATATCGCAACGCTTGGGGACAGATCTTGGCGCGCGAGAAACACGCGCAATACATTCTTTCGCGCGGCGAGGTGTCGGTCAAGCGGATCCAGGAGCTTGAGCTGGCGCTTTCGACGCTCGAAAAGCGAATTGAAGCTGAAAAATCGGGGAGAGAGAAGGCTGAAGGCCATGCATCCACGCATCGGCAAGAGCTTCAAACTGCGCTGGTGAGGCTTCATTCGTCAGAGGCTCGTTACAATGATATGGCTCGTGAGCTTGAGGCCATTCATACGCTTCGAAAAAACCATACGCTTGAGCTTTCGCGGGTGGAGCAAATTGCGCGCGAAAAATTTGAGGCACAGCTTTCTCGCGAACGAGAACAGCTGGCTCGCGAGCGAGAGCAGCTTTTAGCGGAGCTCGCCAAGGAGCGCGAAGAGTATTTGCGCAATCGAGCCGATGTCGAGAAAATCCGGACCGAGTCCGAGCAGGCGCGCGAACGGCTTCGTCGCGAGATGGAGCTGAAGCTCAATTCGGAAGTTCAACGCTTCACAGCGCAAGCCGAAGAGACCGCCAAGATGAAAAGCATGATTCGCTCTCTCGGAGACGAGTCTAAGGCATTGAGAAGCGAGCTTTCTCAATCACGCTCCGAGGTTTCAAGCATCGAGCAATCTTCCCGGCAAGCGGAGCTTGATTTGCTTCGCTCGCGCGAGGAAGTCGCTTCGCTTCAAAAGCAGCTAACGGAAGAGCGCGGAAAACGATCCGCGCTCGATCAAGCCCTGCAAACCGCTGAAAAAAGCGCGGAGAGAGCCGCTGAAAAGGCGAAGGGCGATTTGGAAGATCAGCGCGAGCGGACTCTGCGACTGAATCAAGAGTTTTACGAGTTGATTCAATCTGATCGCAAGCAGATGCAAGCCATGATCGAAAAGCTCATCGAAGCTTGGGGGGCTGAAGACGAAGCGCTTTGTTCAGCGCTGGAGGCCCTGCGCGATGCCTGCGAAGTGCGGACCGTTCGCACGGACGCACCGCCCGCAAAGCTGGAGATCGTAACGACTGGCGGCTCGCGTCTGAACTGCTGATCGTCTGAATCGCTGATGCCGGCATGAGAATTGCCACTAGGGCATCTCATGAAAATCAACGAACTGATGACCCGGCAGGTTGAAACGGTTGAGCCTGAAGCGAACCTGAAAGATGCCTCACAGC
>CAZCBS010000196.1:4428-8160 GCA_964496965.1 uncultured Bacteriovoracaceae bacterium | reverse complement strand
GTGTGGCCGGAGTTTGCGGTTGCACCGCGATGGATTGGGACGGGCTGCTGGGAAAATACAAGCAACCATTGGAAGCCCTAGATGTCGATGCGGATGCTCCACTTGTCGAAGGCGTTTATCCCGCGATTTTCAAAGAGGTGAGGCTTGTCTTTAAAGCTAGAGGGCAGGTCGATGCGGCGAAGCTGTTAGAGGCCGTTCAGCTTTCGCAATCCAAGTACTGCGGCGTCAGCGCGATGATCGCAAAGACCGTTCCTATTTATTACACAATTGAATTAAATGGACAGAACGTCGGGACGGGGCAGGCCGCTTTTCCTTGAATCGAGATTTGGCCGGATATAATTTTTCATAAGTGGCCAAATCGATAAAAAAATAGTCAAGATTTGGCCGGATATAACTTTTCATAAGTGGCCAACTCTAGTAAAGTTTACTTGATGGAAACGTCAAGAGTAGTTGGCCGGAATAAGGAAATTGAGATTTTGCGAAAGGCCTTTCATTCAAAAAAGGCTGAAATGGTGGCCCTTTACGGTCGTCGACGCGTTGGAAAAACTTATCTGGTTCGCTCTCTTTTTCAGAAGCAGGCCGCTTATTTGGAAGTGGTCGGCCTTAAAGATGGGAAAATGAGCGATCAGCTCCAGATTTTCACAAAGGCGATTTCTGAGCTGTTTTTTTCCGGAACCCCTCTTCAAATTCCAAAAAACTGGAGAGAGGCTCTTACCCTATTGGATGCCGAAATCGCCAAGAGGAACGAGAAAACCGTTATTTTTTTTGATGAACTTCCTTGGCTAGCGACGCCGCGCTCTAATTTATTGCAGCAGCTCGATCATTTTTGGAATTCCAAATGGTCTCAAAATCAGAATGTGAAACTGATTCTTTGCGGATCCGCCGCATCGTGGATGATCGACAACGTCATTAACGCAAAAGGTGGGCTTCATAATAGACTGACAGATCGGCTTCTCATTCAGCCTTTCACTTTGAAGGAAACAGAAGAATATTTACGGCATCTCGACACTTATTCAAGCCGAAGGCAAACGCTTGAGCTTTATATGTGCATCGGTGGCATTCCTTACTATCTGAATGCCTGCAAAAAAGGAGAGTCGGTCGGGCAAGCGATGAATCGACTTTGTTTCCAAAAATCAGGATTACTGCATGAGGAGTTCGAGAGATTGTATTCTTCTCTTTTTCACTCTTCTGACGAGTATGTCAAAATCGTCCGGGCTTTAGCTAAGACTCGTGAGGGCGTTTCAAGAAATAGGCTCCTGGAAATGCTGAAAACAACTTCTGGCGGAAGGTTTGCCAAAAGGCTCCAGGAACTGGAAGAAGCGGGATTTATTTCGAGTTTTGTTCCTTTGGGGAAAGCGGCAAAAGACGTGACCTATCGACTGATTGACGAATTCAGTATTTTCCATCTATCGTGGATCGAAAAAGCTCCGCGAGGCGTTTTCGCCAGTCGCAATACGGACTATTGGAAAAGAATCCAAGCGGGCCAAAGCTATCGGTCTTGGTGTGGATTTACGTTTGAAGGGATTTGCTTGAAGCATTACCACGCTCTGATTCACACGCTCGACTTAAAGGGTGTCGGGGTGACTCCGGGCTCTTGGAGATTTACAGCAAAGGGCTCAACAGAAGCGGGTGTGCAAATTGATCTTCTTTTGGATCGTGACGACGGAATCACGACTTTATGTGAATTGAAATATCACGTGGAACCTTTTGAGATCGACAAGGCGTACGCAGATAAGCTGGAAAAGAAAGTTCAAACCTTTAAAAAAGTCACCAAGACGAGAAAGGATATCTTTCTTTGTTTGGTGACGCCGCTTCCAGCAAAGCAAAACGTTTACTATGGCCGCTATATCCAAAACGAAGTCAATTTGGATGGTTTGTTTGGTCTAATGTAAAAAATGCCTCCATTTTGACATTAGACCAGACAAAATGGACGTGGAAGAGAGTGAGTGTGTGATGAGTAAAACAACCGTTGGTCCCGATGGCAAGAAACGGTGCCGTTGGTGCGAGGCTGCGCCTGAGTTTTTTAAGTATCATGACAATGAATGGGGCTTCCCGGTTCGTGACGATATTCGTTTATTCGAGAAGCTGAGCCTGGAAGGGTTTCAATCAGGACTGAGCTGGCGCACGATCCTGGTGAAACGCGAGAACTTCCGCAAAGCCTTTGAAGGTTTCGATTTTAACAAGGTCGCAAAGTTCACTCAGCGCGATGTCGCCCGTTTGCTCAAGGATGCAGGCATTGTCAGGCACAAAGGCAAGATCGAGGCCGTGATCAATAATGCCAAGCGGGCGCAGGAGCTCGTTGAGCGCGAGGGATCTCTGGCGGCTTATATTTGGAGTTTTGAACCTGACGCGAAAAACCTCGGAAAGCCTCAAACCGCTTCGACTTCCGCCGTGTCCATTGCTCTTTCCAAAGCGTTGAAGAAGCAAGGCTGGAAGTTTGTTGGTCCCACGACCGTCTATGCTTTTATGCAAGCGATGGGACTGATCAACGATCATGTCGAGGACTGCGTGATCAGGTCGGACGCTGAGCGTAAGCGGAGTGCTTTTAAGCGCCCAAAATAAAAACCGCACCAAGAAGAGTTAGGAAAATCGCGCCGCCGCGATCCTTCGCTCGCTTTCGAGCTTATGCATGCGCTCGTCGAGTCCGATCTGCCGCAATAAGTCGGCGACGCTCTCGAAGTGGCCGTATTCTTTCTTGAAGTCAGTTTTGTGGGTTTCGTTCTCGAACTCAGGATTCGTTTTTACAAAGCCCATGTACTCGTGCTCGGCATGATCTTCGAAATCCGCGTTCAGTTCGTAACTGAGAGACGGCTTGATCACGTACAAGATCCAGCTGATATGATAATAAACAAAAGCAACGAGCTGAGGAACGAGTCTGTAAAGAAGAAAGCCCTCGCGGATTCCCTTGAGCTGAATCATTTCTTCAAGAATCAACAAATGCCACTGTTCATTATCTTGCTGATGCCTGGACTCTTGGATGAAATCGAAAATACGTCGCGCGAAACCAGGTTTCCCATACCGATGAGTTACGGCAATATAAGCGACGTGCTCCCAGGACTGATAAGGAACTCTCGCGATCACTTCCAAAACTTTAAATTTTGAAAGAGTCGCTTTTCGCCCGTAAACCAAATCCATGCCCAAAAAAAGCAAGCGGGCGAGAATTCCGTATTTACGTCTTGGAGTGCTCAGTGTCTTTGCTTGTTCGTTGAACAAGCTCACTGGCAACGAGTTTTCTTGTGACAAATTTCCTGACGACAAACGAACCGGCGATTCTACTTCAAGCATGTGAAGTTTCCTCCGTGTTGAAAGAGGGCATCACTTTACATGAAACGGAAGGTCCTTTCAATCTATCCTGTTCAACTCCAAGGCGGCGAGGCATAGTTGGCCAATGATGAAGCTGAGTACGTGATTCCCATGACTCAGATCAATGATCTGAAGGAAATATTATTCAGAAAATTATTATAGTCTAGGCGATTACAGGGACGAGAAGAACTCGTCGCGCGACGAGTTTGCTGAAATGGTGAGCCACGTCCTAAGGTAGACGAACCCGGAGCAGGCTTTAAATCCGCGAAGGCGCGGAAAAGCCCTTGGGTTTTAGAAATCCCGGTCCAATGGAAAAGACCGCGTAAGTCCCGAAGCGAGCTGGCAAATTCGCAAAGGGCCGAAACCTAAAGGTGTCCAAAGCTCCGGTTAAGTGAGGAAGTCGATGAAACCGGCTGAAATTGGAAGTCT
>CAZCBS010000196.1:0-4418 GCA_964496965.1 uncultured Bacteriovoracaceae bacterium | reverse complement strand
GACAGGTATGGGCTGGGCTATGGGGGAATAAGGGAGGTTGGAAGTATTTGCTCGTAAGGAGGCCGTTCATGCTTTGCGAGGATGGGGAATTCATCCTTTCTTTGTTAGCGCGAAAGCTCATCACCGTTTGCGTTTAAAGAGGTGATCAGGTTGATTTCGGTCAATTTGACAGCGTTCTATTTAGATTGGATAAGAAAGCGCAGGCCGAGGTTATCGGCCTGCGAATAATCACTAGTGCTTTATAGCCGGACAATAGCCCCCTGCATTTAAGGCTCGGTGCGAACTGGGAAGATTTCACCCGTCATTGTGCCAGCATTGCTTTACCTGTTTTATCTACGACAATCGTGCAGGAGTAAAATGGCGAGGACATCCTTCCGCGGACATCTCCCAAAATACTTTGGCGACATACGATGTTAGAGCCTACTTTTTCTTGGGCTTGAACAATTCCAAAAGTGCTTTGAACGGGAACATCTAAGTTGTCGTAAAGTTCTTTTGCGGCATCGCCATTGATGATGACCTTCGAGACTCCTTGGGCATCAGAAATGATATTCGCTACTCCGGTTACAGGCGCGTCGGCCAGTGAGACGGCTGCGTTCAAAAATACTAACATGGTAATTGATTTGCGCATTTTTCATTCCTACTCTTTCAGAGATAGATTAAATTACTGTTGGTTGACTGAAACTCGGGTAAAGCCCTTGAATGCCCTGCCTACTGCAGACCATGAGTCCTGTGTCCCAAGAGCGGCCCCACGATTGAATTCAAACGTGTAAGCACAGAGCAGGTGAGTTGCGCTCGAAATCAATCGGCACTCGTAGACAAATGATGTGTTTGGATCTATCTCATAGCTGCCATGTCCAAATTTGTAACCGCTTTGAGCGAAACAAGCCGAACCATTTTGAAAGCTCACTTCATTGGGGCCCTGGTGATCCCAATAATTTCCGAGTCCCGCAATTGTCACGGACTCTCTTTGCTTACCGGTCCATGAATCCGATTCAGAGGCAAAACCGAGGGACGCTTGAAATGAGCCATCGGGATTGGTAAATCCAACATCGTTTTTACTATCAACTACGATCGGGTCCGTGGTGCTTCCCTCCATTAAGTTCGCAGCCTGAAGAACGGGTTTCCAAGTTCCTTGTAGCTGATCTGGAGTAGGTTGCGTTCCCAACTTAAATGCGACTTGAAGATCCTCGAAAGTTGGAATAGCTGCGACAGGCTGACTCGGGCAATGGTTGCAAGTTGTATCTGCTGATCTGACGGCTAGCTTTTTTACGACTGCCTCTACGAGATATGCTGAGATCTGGTTTGAAATCCGGTAATTTGAATCAGTCCCATTCGGTGTCTCGATGCCGGAAAGTCCCGCGTACTCATGGTGAACGAGCACATACTGGTCCGAATCGCTGGTCTCTTTCAAGAATTGATTACGATTGCACAGGATTTGCGGCACGCCTATTGAATCAAGAAAGTTCTTACAAGTCTTCTCCGCGTTCCCAATTGTAATCGTATCGCTCGTGCATCGCACCTGAGCAGTGGCAAGCGCTGCCTGCATTCTGGTCATGTATTGATCAGCCGATACCCCTTCGAAGAGATTAAGCCCCGCTGAGCCTCCATTTTTGATCCAAGATACGATATCGTCCCGAATAATCTTGATGCGGTCTTCGCACATATCGCCGCCATTGCCTTCTTTTTCTGCTGCAAATGAAGTGCTAGCTGAGATGGCTAGGGCTGCGGCACCCAACAAAAAAACCAAATTATTTCGTTTCATATGAATTCTCCTTTTTTAGCGCTGTTAATGGAAACAGCTGAATGCAAATTTTGTAGACTTCTGCTTGTGTTCCCGATTCGAGGAACTCCGCTAACTCGTCTTGGAATTTTCGGATCTTCTCTTTCGCTTCGGGAAGCTTTTTTGGATCGATCGACATCGTGGCTGCTGTAAAATCGCGTTCGGTCACCGAGTGCTTGAGAAGAGAGTCTTTTGCGAGTTCAAGATTCTCGGCATGTCCTTGGCGAAGTGAAACATTGGCGATGTCATCGGTCGTTCTATACTTAGATTTACTGCGACGGATTTTTCCGTCCGAATCGATTGAGATCATGCCCAGACGGGACAGTCGCTCTAACGCCTCTTTTGATTGAGTCGCCGTGATCCCAAGGCGCTCTGCAATCCAATCAGAATCGCTTTTGAATCCCTGAGTGCGCATCAGAGACAGAATTGCGAAATGATACCACTTGGAGATCAAACGAAACTGATCCGAAGAAAGCTGCAAGTATTGGAGAGGCTCACTTTTAGCGCTTGGGCTTGATTTCTTCAGGAAAGTGGCTTGAAAATGCGCGAGAACTTCCGCTCGCTCTTGGGGATCAAGGCCAAGGTTATCAGAGATCCTCAGTGCCATCTTGCGCGAAACCCGACGTTTTCCATTCAAGAATGCGGAAAGCGCGCCAGAATTTATTCCCACCTTTCGAGCGAAAGCCCTGAGCGAATAGGAAGGGTTTTTGACCTTCAAGTCGCCAAAGCGGGAGCGTAGTAAATTCTGCAGAGCCATCTGCTCATTCATGGATGCGAGTTATATAGACAGAAATGCTGCTCAGCAATGAGTTTTGCAACAAAGTGCTTCAAAACTTTGAAGCGCCTAGTGGAGCGCTTGATTGGGAAGGTTCTTAAATGGTCCGAATTTAAATGATATTGTTCGCTAGTGGCTCGGCTTGGTTTTTCATAACTAAGCAATATTAAAAGCTATGTGATCAGATCTTATTTGCTTTCTCAATCACCCCTTGGCTTTTGATACGGTATCGGCCGCGTGCTGTCGTGCTTATGTCTTTGAAATCTACAATGATTTCAAGGTGATTTGACGTAATATATATTTGAATATATATTCATAAGCATGGGTGAGGTTGTAGACATATTCATGGCTAAGAAGAAAAAATTCAAATACGGAAAAGTCGACCTCTTGCCTGGCAAGATTCAGCCAAAGGATGTGAACATTCGGATCTCAATCGTTATGGAAGGGGACTTGCTCGACGCGATCAAAGCACGTGCTGCTGAGACCGGAACACCTTATCAGACGCTCATGAAGGAGAAGCTTCGCGAATATTTTATTCAGAAGTCTGATTCAGAAATGCATGTTCCAGAGAGGTTCGAAGTGCTCATTCAGGAGCTCGAGCAAATCGCCGGACGTTTTGAGAAGGTTGAAGAAAAGCTGGAAATAAAAAAGCGAACTGCGTGACGATAGCAGGAGTGCAGGGGCGGCGATGAGGAGCATGAAACAACCCAAACTGAGTGACCTTGTGATTGACCGCAAAGGAACCCAGCGTATGCGCGCCGAAGCGGCCAAAACCAAGAAGGTAAAAATCACGATCAACATCGATTATGATAGCCTCGAAGCTCTGCGCGAAATGGCAGGCAAGTCGGGTGCGTCTTACCAAAAGCTTCTCAATCAAACTTGAAAAAGAATTAGAGCAGTTGAAGCGTAAGCGAGTGGCTTGAGCGTAAATCTTATATTTCCTAATCGAGCAAAAAGGCTGCCGATGTAAGGTTCGTGTTAGGTTTCGTGGAAACGCGTTGGCTCGGCAGCTTTCTTATAAAACTGCTTTCCGACGCGCGCGATATGATCGAGCAAGTCTTCGTTGTCGATCTGAGAGAATATCGAGAGATCGAAAGTTTGAGGAATGGAGAGATCATCGAGCCGCGATCGAATCTGATTCAATAGAGTCAGATTGAGTTTGTCTCCTCTCAGCGTGACGTCGATGTCGGATCCGTTTTTATAGGTGCCTTTGGCGCGCGAGCCGTAGATCGTGGCTTCGTCTACCTCAGGGAAAGCTCTGAATACATCGCAAATCTGAGAGAGGGTCTCGTCTTTTAGGCCAAATTTCATTCGAGTTCGCTCATCGTCGATTTAAACTCTTGGAATTCGGTGAAGTATTTCTCGGTGACGGCTTCCACTACTTCTCGCGCCGTATCTTCGTTGTAAGTGTGCGCTGTTTGGATCCGGCTTTGGATCATGTCCATCCAAGTTTCGCCATTTTTGATCAGCTCGCGCTTGAAGGCGAGACGAATCGCGTCTTTGATGCCCTGGATCCCGGTCTCGCCTTGTGACTCGTAAAAATCTTTGATGGTGTTCCAAGCCAATTCGTAGGTGTACTCGAAAGCCTTGATCAAACCTTGCTCCTCAAGTCGGGAGAGGTGCTTTTTTTCGATAAATGCCTGAAGTTGGTTGAGAGCTTTTTTGAAATTTGAAAAGCGCTGTAGCCAGCGGATGTCCTCGTTTTTTGAACTTTTCGTCATAGAGGTTTCACGCACAGTATGTGCTCATAAAACAAAAAAAGCATGACATTGAGTCATGCTTTTTTTTCTTATGCTGAAATGGTGAGCCGTGATGGATTCGAACCATCGACCCTCACATTAAAAGTGTGATGCTCTACCGACT
>CAZCBS010000195.1:1565-8203 GCA_964496965.1 uncultured Bacteriovoracaceae bacterium | reverse complement strand
ATCTCGATCGCGCAAGCGCGCCGTCGCCGCTGCTCGATCGGATGATCAGTGAGGGCAAGCTCGGCTGCAAATCGAGCGAGGGTTTTTACGCCTGGACGCCCGAAAAGCAGGCGGCGCTGCGGCGGCGGCTGACGGATCATCTGAAGGCGCAGGCGCGCGACTAGGTTCGAAAAGCGGACGGCGCGAGAAGCTGTCGAAGGGGGAGAAGGGCGATGCAATTCGAAGAAGCCAATGCGCTCTTGTCCGCGAAGCTGAATTGGCAACCGATTCATAAAACACAAGTCTTATTGATCGATAACTCGGATGCCGCGAACGGACTGACCTCCGCCGTCGCTCGATTCGGGATCGTTCTCTATCTCACGCCTCCGGACAATTGGTTCAGCACCGCCTATTACGATGATTGGCTCAGGCTTTTGATTCTGCATGAGTACACTCACATGGTGAATATGGACACGACCCGCGGGCTGTGGGAAGCGCTCCGCTATGTGTTCGGAGACGTGCTTTTGCCGAACTCGGTTTGGCCTTCTTGGATGCTCGAAGGCCTCGCTGTTTACATGGAAACGCGATACACGCGCGCGGGGCGCGGCCGAAGTCCCTATTATGAGATGATTCTTCGTTCGGCAATCGCGCAGAACGTGTTGAATGATCCGGCATTCATCACTTTGGACAAAGTGAACGGCACGAATCCTTACTATCCGTTCGGAGAAACGGCCTATACATTCGGTTATCAGCTGATGAACCAGGTCGCGCGTCAGCCCGTGGGCGAGCGCACCGCGGATGGGGATTCCAAGCTTCCTCCCGGCCCGCCGACTCACGAAGGCGAAAACATGCTGGGCGAGATGAGCTGGCGCTCGGGCAATCGCATTCCCTATTTTATCAATGGAAATCTTGAGAACATCTCGGGACGCGATTGGTACAATCAGTGGACGCTCATGATTCAATCCGCGAAAGATCGCGTGCAAAAAGAGCTCGCGCAGCTTCGCTCGCAGCCTCAGAGCAAGATTCACGTCATTCCGACTTCGAACGAAAAGAAAAACACCTGGGATACTTTGGGAATGGCTTTTTCGCCTGACGGGCGATGGATGGCCTATACCCAAGTGAGCTCGGATCAGTATGAATCGCTTTATTTGTTGGATCGAAAAAGCGGATCGGTCCAGCAGCTCAACGCAAAGATCGCGGGCGCGACGGTTTCTTTTACGCCTGACTCGAAGAATGTCGTTTTCAGCACCCTCAATCGCAAAGGCATCTATTATCTCTGGAGCGATTTGAAATCCTACTCGATCGAGAACCGCTCCGAAGATTCTCTTTCCGACAGTCTGCGCGCGAAAGATCCCGATGTTTCTCGCGATGGCCAATGGGTGACCTTTACTCTGTCTCGAGACGCGACAACAGGGCTTGCGATCGCTCCGCTGAAAATGATTCGCGGCAAACTGAGAATGGGCAAGGCGCGAGAGATTTTCTGGCCTTCTCGATTGGATGCGGCTCGCACTCCCAAGTTTTCCGCCGACGGAAAAACGATCTACTTCTCGTGGCACATCAACGGAAGAATCGGAGAGCAGATTGCGGCATTGGATCGTGAGACCGGAAAACTCACGGCGATCGCCGCGGATGGCTCCTTCAATCGTTTTCCAACAGTTAGTCCTCGCGGAGATCTTTACTTTGTCTCGGATCGCACCGGAGTCGACAATATTTACGTCCAGCGCGCTGGAAAGTCGGAGCTCGTAAGCAATACGGAAACAGGTTTTCGATTTCCGGCCTTTGATTCTCAAGGTCAGCTCTATGCGGACGTTTTTTCCTATCGAGGCTGGCAACCCGCTCAGGTCGAGGAGCTCGCTCCTCTCCATCCTTCTTCTGTAACTATCGCTCCACCTCCCGCGCCTCTGATCGATCAATACTCCGAGACTCAAGCGGTCGATCAAAACTACGATATCGAAAATTATTCGATCGTTCCTTCAATCTGGCCACGCCAGTGGTTGCCTGCGCTTTTGGTTTATAAAGGCGGATACTTTGTCGGCGGCCAAGTCTCGGGCTTCGATGCCGTCGATCGTCACCGCTACATCTTGGGTATTGGCTACGATTCGTTCGCGCATGCTCCCGACATCCTGGCGGCATACAGCAATCGATCGTTTGGCCCTGATCTGAGCGGGTCGGTGGAAAGCTATACCAATAACATCAGCACCAATTCGAACGGCGACGTGACCAGCTATGCGCGTAACGTTCGATACACCGCGGATGCAAGACTGCCGATCCGATGGACGTACTCTTCTCTGACTCCGAGCGTCTCGCTTTACGAGGAGAGAACGTTTTACAAAGTTCCAGGCGCGAATCCTTCGGGCGATGACATCGTTGCCAAGAGCTATTGGGTTCCCTATCTTGACACCAACCTCGTTTTTTCTGAATCGTATCGATCCTATCTTGCGATCACGAACGAAAAAGGGCGCCAGACCCAGCTCGGAGGCCGGACCTACTTCAATTCTGGCCAAACCTTCATCAAAGGGTTTTTCACCGACGTCGAATATCTGCGCGCGGATTTCCTTCTCGAGCACTCGGTCTTTGTTCCGGCCGTGACTTACTCTTGGGTCAACCGAAGCGTGGGAACAGGCTACTTAGATACCAACGTCACGGTCGAAGGCCGTCAAAGCGGGCGATGGATCAATACGCTTCCCGCCAATTCGCTCGATCAAATTTCGGTGCGTGGATATCCGGAGCAAACTTATTACAGCAAGCAAGCTTTGGAAGGCTCGCTGGACTATCGTTTTCCGATCGCTCCGATCTTTAGAGGCTGGGGCACCAATCCGGCGTTCTTAGAGTATCTGCACGGTTTTGTGTTCGGCGAGGCAGTTTGGTTTCCAAGCGGTCGAAAAGTCAAAAGCCTGCCGTCCGCGGGCGGCGGACTGCAGGCTGATTTGACTCTATTCAATTTAATTCCGCTTACGGCTTCGACCGAGTATCACAAAGGCTTTCGTGAAGACGTCGGAGGCACGGGCGAAGTCTTTTTTCAGCTGAACCTGAACTCAGCGATTACTTTCTAATCACTGACCGACAACACTCACGGTCATGTCGAACGAAGGGTCATAGCTCCAGCTTTTAACGACAAGCGCGTCATCCAACGTGCCGAAACCAGAGGTGCCCCAGCTTGCGCCCCACGAGTTCTTGAACGTGAAAATCGTCTTGCCGGCTGAAGTCGTATACCCCGTCAACATGATCGCGTGACCGCCGGCGATATTCTCATCCGTGTCCTGCTTCGGATTGAAACGCCAGTCCGAGCCGTACATGTATTCGTTGTAAACCAGAATGCCGATTTCGACCGGGATATTTGCTGCAATCAACGCTCTCACCGTATCGATCGTCGGCGCCTGATTAAAATTGAATCTCAGATTTTTTCCAAAGGCAGAAGAGCTGCCTGTAGAGAAAATCGAGACATAATCATTCATGCTGACATCTCCGCCCGCTTGGTTGTTTCCGTCGTAGACACAGCTGAGACTTGGACCGTAACTCTTAGCTTCAGGAACACCGTAGTAAGCAATCGTCTTGATGATCGACTGAGGAAGATCACCGTTCGGATCAGGTCGCTCATCCGGCTTGTCATCGCCCGTGTAAGCTGACGAATTATCGACCATCCAATTTCGCACATCGACCAAACATTCTTCAGAAAGACGAGTCGATCCAAAAGACGAAGAATGATTCATGTAATACGTTTCAAGAATTCCAACCGTGGCGAAATAAGCGCATGTACCACGCTGCCCCTGATCGCGAATCGGCGGAAGTATTTGAGTCGGAATCTGATGCTGCGAAGGGAGAGAATCCAAAGCGCGAGAGGATTCTCCGGATAGACGAGCGAGTACCTGTGCGGCATGCGCTGGATCGTAGTGAACAGGCAAAAGCCGATAAGATCCGATCGATCCGTCCGCTTTCACGATACTCGCGGTTGAATCGGCGTGAGCTTGTAAAACTGTCAGCGAGGACAGTATCGACGCAACAAAAATAGAGGCCTTTTTCGAAGGGGTCATCCATGACTCTCCAGGGAAAGTAGTTATAATGCGTTCTATTTAGGTTATCGAAGCGGGCGGCCATTACAATCGGCAGCATTTGCCGTGAGACTTGCGGCCCCTTCCCCAATGTGCGATGAGGAGAAAATGACTCAAACTCAAGACATTCCGTTTGGCGTAAATATGTGGAACCCCGAGCTTTTCAAAGGCAAGAAAGCGCTGATCTTCGGCGTGGCCAATGACCGCAGCCTGGCCTGGGCCATTGCTCAACAGCTGCATCTTGCGGGCGCAAAACTCGGATTTACCTACATGGGCGAAGCGCTTGAGCGCCGTGTCCGCCCTCTCGCTGAAAGCGTCGGCGCGGATCTGATCGAGTCTTGCAATGTCGCGGACGATGCGCAACTCGATCGCGTTTTCGAAGTCGTCAAAGAAAAATGGGGCGAAATCGACATTCTGATTCACTCTGTTGCCTTCGCAAATCGCGAAGACCTGGAAGGACGCTTTTCTCAAACTTCTCGCGAAGGATTTCGCGTCGCCTTGGACATCAGCGCTTACAGCTTGGTGGCCATGGCAAAGCGCGCCGAACCTCTGATGGAAGGTCGCAACGGCACGATCCTCACTCTCTCTTACTACGGCGCCGAGAAAGTCGTTCCGAACTACAACGTCATGGGCGTTGCGAAAGCCGCTCTCGAAGCCAGCGTTCGCTACCTCGCCTACGATCTGGGATCGAAGAAAATCCGCGTCAACGCGATTTCAGCAGGCCCAGTGAAAACCTTGGCCGCCGCAGGCATTCGCGACTTCCGCACCATGCTCGCAAAAGCCGAAGAAAAAACTCCGCTCCGTGAAAACATCTCGGGTGATGAAGTGGGAGCATTGGCAGCATTCCTTTGCGGCCCAGGCGGTGCTCACATGACCGGATGCACGCTCTACGTGGATAGCGGCGCGCATATCATGGGCTGAGCCGAGAGCTCATGGAAGTACAAAGCGAGCTCCATAGACATCTGGATGTTTCGATTCGCATGGAAACGCTCCTGCGCCTGGCGCAGGGGCGAGGCCTTGAGACGCAAAGCACAAGTTTAGAGGCTTTTCGCCAAAAGCTCGTCCTCACAAAACCTCTGGCGGATTTGAGCTCTGTTCTCGCGACATTCGTCCTCTTTCAGAAAGTCCTCGACCGCCCCGAAGTTCTCGATCAAGTCGCGTTCGAAGTCGTCGAAGATTGCTGGCAAGAAGGCACGCGTGCGGCAGAACTTCGTTTTTCCCCAAGCTTTGTCGCCGAGTTTAGCCATCTCGCCTGGGATGACGTACTTTCAGGATTCGAGCGCGGCATGAAACGCGCGCTCGAAAAATATCCTGACATGCGCGCGGGGCTGATCTGCATCGCATCGCGTGACTACGGTGCCGAAGCGGTCGATCAAGTGGCTGAGTTTTACATCAAGCACCGGGATCGTTTCGCGGGAATGGATCTCGCTGGCAATGAAGTCCAATTCCCCTGTCGAATGTTTGAGGCTTCGTTCAAGAAAATCATCGCTGCCGGCGGCAAAGTCACCGTCCACGCGGGAGAAGCCTGCGGACCCGAGAATATCTGGGAAGCCATCGAGCTTTTAGGCGCCCGACGAATCGGCCATGGCATTTCAGCGATTCAAGACCCGGCCCTGATGCGCTATTTGTCCGAAAAGAAGATCTGTCTGGAAATGTGCCCAACCAGCAATTGGTTGACTCAATCAGTCCCTTCTTTTGAGGAACACCCCCTCCCGAAGGTTCTGAGAGCCGGAGTGCCAGTCACGATAAATACGGATGATCCCACGGTTTTTGGGACTACGCTGCCGCAAGAAATCCAGCTCTGCTGGCGGAAAATGGGGATGAGCGAGACCGAGCTCAAGCTCTGCCAAAAGCATGCGATGGACGCGAGTTTTTTGAAAAATTAGTGTTGCAGCCAAAAAACAGCTGCGCTAAATAGGGCTCAACAAACGTTTTCATGGGCGCTCCACTTCCCCCCCACACACAGAAGAAGTGCCCGTGACGATAAAGGACTCTGAGGGAAACCTCAGGGTCCTTTATTGTTTCTGGAGTTTGTGTTTCAAAACCGTCTTTTTGCTTTAATTGGCAAACCATTCGCCGCACAATCATCTTTTACAATTCACAAAAGGAGATGAATAATGAACTCGAAAAACGTCGCAGGAATTCTTTCCGGTGCTTTGATTTCCGCTCTCGTCGCAGGCAGCGCGGCATTCGCTGAAGAACACGCTTCAACCGCTGCAGCTCCGGCTGCCGCTGAAGCTCACAAAAATGCTTGCTCAGGCAAAGACGGCTGCCCAGGCATGGATAAGGACAAGAGCGAGCATAAAGATGAACATCACGCGAAGGGCAAGAAAGCAGCAAAGAAAACGAACGCAAAGAAGTCCGAAGCTTCCCACGCTGAAGGCGCGGCTCCTGCTCAGCACGAGTAATCGAGCTTCAGTTTTGCGATGACCTCTCGAATTTTTCGAGATCACGGGCTTGGCGTTGGACTTAGACCTCAACACCAAGCCCTTTTTAAGACTCGCCCACCTCAATCCATCCAGTGGGTTGAAGCCTTGACCGAAAACTACCTTGCGTGGGATCAGCTCCCCAGACCCAAAAGCCGACGCAATCTCTTAGAAATCCGAAAAA
>CAZCBS010000195.1:0-1555 GCA_964496965.1 uncultured Bacteriovoracaceae bacterium | reverse complement strand
TCTCCGTCGGAACAGCAGGCACTGCGGACCTGAAAGCCCTCAAAGAGCTTGCCGATCAAGTCGAGCCTCTCTGGATTTCCGATCATCTCTGCTGGACGTCGCATTCAAGAACTCCCGGGATCCACGAAAACTTTCACGATCTCTTGCCGCTTCCCTATACTCGTGAAGCGGTCCACACCGTCGTCGAAAACGTGTCGCGAGCCCAGGACTTTCTCAAACAACGCATCCTGCTCGAAAACGTTTCAAGCTACATCGAGTTCGCCTCCTCCGAAATGACGGAATGGGAATTCCTCGCGGAGATCGCCCGTCGCGCGGACTGCGGAATCCTGCTCGACATCAACAATGTCTATGTAAACTCCGTCAATCACGGCTTTGACCCGATCCGATATCTTCAATCGCTCCCCAGCGAGCGAATCGGGCAAATCCATCTTGCCGGCCACTCCGTCAAAGACGGCTATCTCATCGACACGCACGACGCCCCCGTCTGCGACGAAGTCTGGGAACTGTTTCGTTGGGCAACCCGGCATTTCGGTCTCATCAGCACGATGATCGAATGGGATTCAAAAATCCCGGAGTTTTCCGTCCTCGAAGACGAGCTCAAGAAAGCGGATAAAATTCGAAATCCGCCCTCTCTCGCCGAAATACAATCGCGGTTTGCAGCGATTTTGAAAAAACCGGCGCTCGACGAGCAAGACATAAAAGAGCTTCTCATCACATCAAAGGCTGAATCGCCCGCGACACCGGAGACGAGACTGGGAATATATCGTTACGCCTACTTCGCAAGAATCGAAGAAAGCCTCGCCGCCGACTTTCCAAAACTAAAAATCGCTCTCGGCGACGAACCATTCGAAGAGCTGATTCGCAAATACCTGAAGGCTTATCCAAGCCAGTACTCGAGCTTGGCGCAGGTAGGAAAAAATCTTTCGAAATTTCTCTCTGAAACCGCCCCCTACTCAACCCAAAGCGAGCTCAACGAGCTAGCAACCGAAGAATGGGCGCATTGCCTATGTCAGTGGTCTGAGAGTGGCATCTCAGCAGATTTCTCGAAACTATTAGAACTTTCGGAAGAGGAGAAGCTCAACCAAGTCCTTCTTCTCGCGCCCAGTGCTCAATTCATCAAAACATCGAGCAGCTTTGTCCTATTCAAAGTCCATCACGAGATAAAACGCCTCGAGCTTACTCCATCCATGGAGAAGCTCTTGGGTGAGATCCGTACAGGTCGCAGTCTGGGCGAGCTCGTCACGTTGCTCGAGAATTCTGAGGAGCCCGCCACTGTTGCTACCTCAACTGATGCAGCTGCCCTGGATGCTGCATTGTCGAGGCGGGCAAAGCCCGCTACGCCTATGATGATGACCTGGATCTCAAACTGGGTTGCCGCCGGACTCATTACCGGCTTCAGAGCAACCTAAACAACCAATCAAGGTCTGCGTAGAGTTGGAGTGTTGAACGTGTGAGTGTGAGGGGTTAGCGCGTGCCAGGATGGCACATCAGCGCGAAGGACACGAAGTCCGTCCCCGACATCACTCACACGTTCAACACTCCAATTCTACGCATC
>CAZCBS010000194.1:2409-8224 GCA_964496965.1 uncultured Bacteriovoracaceae bacterium | reverse complement strand
TCCGTTTTTGCCTCAGGGAATGACCTGGCGCGAGCTCTTTGATGTCGTGATCGTTTCGGCAAGAAAGCCCGAATTTTTCACGATGGAAAATCCGCTTTTCGAAGTCATGACCGAGAACGGTTATCTTGCGCCAACGGATTCGGGGCTTCGCTCGGGCGCCGCATTTTACGGTGGAAGCGCTCGCCATGTTGAAAAGCATCTGGGCCTCAGCGGCGATGAGATTCTGTACGTCGGCGATCATATGTTTGGCGACGTGAAAGTCACGAAGGCCGTTCTGAGATGGCGAACCGCTCTGATTCTTCGAGAGCTCGAAGACGAGATCGAAGCTCAAATGGCTTTTGCTCCACAAGAGATCGAGCTCCAAGATTTGATGGAGGCCAAAGAGTCTTTGGAAGACGAGATCTGCGAAGTCCGAATCCAGCTTCAAAGAAAAGAGCTGGGCTACGGAGAGCAGCCTCCCAAGACGACATCCAAAGAAACGCTCGAAGAGATTCAAAAGAAACTCGCCGGACTCAGACTCAAGCTCGATGAGCTCGATGCGCGGATCAGCCCTCTTGCGCAAGCCGCGGCCCAGCTCAGCAACGAGATCTGGGGACCGCTGATGAGAACGGGCAATGACAAAAGCCATCTCGCTTTTCAGCTGGAGCGCTACGCGGATATCTACACATCGCGCGTCTCAAATTTCAGCTATGCCACGCCGTTTGCGTACCTGCGCTCGCCACGTGGAAACATGCCTCACGACCTAGTGCGCGTTTAAGAGCTTAAGCTGTCTTTCTGAATAGCCCTTGCGAGTCCCAGTCTTGCCATTCTTCGGCAATCTGGCCATCGAGCACGCGCGTGATCGTGATTCCGCTGATATCAAAGCTGCGATCGCCCATCGTGCCTTTGACTCCCCAGCGAGTCACGACTTTGTCGTTCTCGGCGATCTGATCCAAAATGGAAAGCTTATGATCGGGGATCAGCTTGAAGTAATCGCCTTGAAGCTTTTTCCATCCATCAATTCCCGTCAGCTGCCCGTTCTTTAGCGTCGGGTCATGCACGATGTAATCAGGCGCCATCAACGTGCCTGCTCGATTCAGATCGTGTTCAACAAACGCCAACGTATAATAGCGGCGCACGAGTTCGCGGTTTTGATCTCGGAGCTCTTCGTCGTTTTGCGTGATCATGCGGAAGTTTTCCTCCGCAGCGGATCGTGCAAGCACCATGCGTACAACGCTCAAGCCGCCCGAAGACGGCTCGACTCTGAAACATCAAACCGCAAAACGGAAGTGCATCACGTCGCCATCACGGACGACGTACTCTTTGCCTTCCAAGCGAAGCGCGCCCGCATCGCGGATCGCGGACTCGCTCTTGTGCTTCATGAGATCGTCGTAGTGATAGACTTCAGCTTTAATGAAGCCCTTTTCGAAATCGGTGTGAATCACGCCCGCGGCTTGCGGAGCCTTAAAGCCTTTTTGAATCGTCCAAGCTCTGACTTCCATTTCGCCGGCGGTGAAATACGTTTGAAGGCCAAGCAAATCATAGCCTGCGCGAATCACGCGGTTCAGGCCTGGCTCGTCCATTCCCATCTCTTGAAGGAAGCCGACTTTTTCTTCATCCGAAAGCTCAGCGATCTCGGACTCGATCTTTCCGCAGATCTGAACGACCGGGCTGCCTTCTTTCTCAGCGTAAGCGAGAAGGCGCTTCACGTACTCGTTGGGCTCGGATTTGCCGATATCGCCATCGTCGACGTTGGCGACGTACATAACTTTCTTTGCGGTGATCAGATGAAAGTCGTGAATCAGCTCAAGTTCGTCTTCGCTCAAACGCAACGAACGAACTGCCTTTCCAGCCTCAAGCGCGTTCTTCACCGGAGTGAGAACACCCATCACGGCGGCGGCTTTCTTGTCGGTGCCGGCGCGCGCGGCTTTTTCCATCTGGTTGTAGCGCTTGTTGACCGTGTCGAGGTCAGCGAAAATGAGTTCGGTGTCGATGACCGAGATATCGCGCAATGGATCGACCGATCCGTCGACGTGAATCACGTTGGGATCGGAGAAACAGCGAACCACGTGAGCAATCGCGTTGGTCTCGCGGATATGTCCCAGGAACTGGTTTCCAAGGCCTTCGCCTTTGGATGCGCCTTTCACCAGACCCGCGATGTCGACAAAGGTCATGTTCGCGGGAACCAGTTTTTGAGGAGGAATGTACTTGGCGATATCGGCCAAGCGCTTATCCGGCACTTTCACGATTCCGGTGTTGGGATCGATGGTGCAGAAAGGATAATTCGCGGCTTCAGCCTTAGCGGACGTGAGCGCGTTGAAGATGGTCGACTTACCGACGTTTGGAAGTCCGACGATACCGCATGCAAAACCCATTTTTTATTCCCTCTCCCGATTATAAAGATTCATCGCGCGCGTGCCCTGACCTGAAATGATCAGCTCGACCGCTTTTCTGACGTCATCGAGCAGCGGATCCAGCTCCTGCAGCTCTTGGTCAGTGAAGTTCTGAAGAACGTAATCTACCACAGTTCTGGCGTAATTGCTTTGCGCTGAAACATGAACGCCCCGGCTTGGGTGGCCGATTCCTAGGCGCACCCGGTAGTATTCCAGGGCCTTAGGTCCCAAAAACCCGATATGCTGATCGATGGACTTGATCCCGTTATGTCCGCCGGCGCCGCCACCGATTTTCATTCGCAGCTGCATGGGCTTGAGATCCAGCTCGTCGTAAATCACGATCAGATCGGAGGGCTGGCATTTATAGAACTTCATCAGCGGGCCAATGCACTCGCCCGAGGAGTTCATATAAGTCTCGGGTTTAACGAGAATAACTTTCTCGCCCCCCACATTGGCCTGCCAGATCTCGCCTTGATAATTGTAGGTCGGACCCGTTGCTTTCCAATCATCCACCAGCCGATCGATCGCAAGAAAGCCTGCGTTGTGGCGAGTGGTTTCGTATTTCGGTCCCGGGTTGCCCAGGCCTGCGATAATTTTCATCCGATGTAATTTCTAACTACTGCTTCAAATAAAAAGGCTGCTCACGCTGTCGTAGTTGTGAATACGATAAATGGCTTCGGCCAAGATATCGGCAACGGAAAGCTGAACGATTCTCCCACAGGACGCCGCTTCTGGCGAAAGCGGAATCGTATCGGTCACGATCACGCGCTGAATCGGCGAATCCATGATTCGGCTGATAGCCGGGCCCGAGAGCACCCCGTGGGTCGCGCAGGCGTAAACTTTGTTCGCGCCGTGAGAGAGAACCGCTTGAGCGGCTTCAGTCAGGGTTCCTGCGGTATCGATCATGTCATCGACGATGATCGCGTTCTTGCCTTTCACATCACCGATGACGTTCATCGCTTTAGCGACGTTTGGACCGGTTCGGCGCTTATCGATCATGGCAACAGACACGTTGAGGCGCTTTGCGAACGCGCGAACGCGCTCGACGCCGCCGGCATCTGGGCTGACGAGAACCATTTCGCCTTCGTGCATGAATTCTTTTTTGAGGTAATCGATCAGAACCGGCGAAGAGAAAAGATTATCAAACGGAATATCGAAGAAGCCTTGGATCTGACCGGCATGGAGGTCCATCGAAACCACGCGGGTGGCGCCTGCCGAAGTCAGAAGATCGGCGACGAGTTTCGCGCTGATCGGGGTGCGCGGGGCCACTTTACGGTCCTGACGAGCGTAACCGTAGTAAGGAATGACGGCCGTGATTTCCTTGGCGCTCGCTCTCTTGAGCGCGTCGATGATGATCAGCAATTCCATCAAGGTGTCGTTGGCTGGGCGGCAGGTCGATTGAATAACATAGACATCGCGGCCACGAACGTTTTCGCCGATTTCGACAAAAACCTCGCCGTCACTAAAGCGCCGAACCTCTGCATGTCCCAAAGTTTTCCCTAACTTTTCACAGATCTTCTGAGCCAGGGGACGGTTGGCGTTGCCGGTCAAGACAACCCATTCTCGCATGCGCATGGTCGGAACCTTTCTGAGTCTTTGCCCTTAGATGAATGCTCGATTTGGGATACCCCACCTCATATCAGGATTCAAGGCGCAACGCAACGTGTCAAATTCAACCTTTTTAGCGTTTCCACCGATACGCTCGAGGTATGAGAAGAAGTCCTTACGGTCGAAAAAAAGCCACAAAATCCTTCAAGCGGCAGCTCCCAGAGCTTCAGCGCGAGAATAACCCGTTTGCGCATCTCAAGAAGGCATCGGCCGAGCTGATTTTGGACGAAGGCGTGGGTCGCCCTAAGACGATTTTTCAGGCAATGCTCGTTCTGAACGAATTGACTCCCGACGGAATCCATCTGTTTTCGGAAGCTCCCTTCGGCAGTCAACAAGAGCTCACTCTCAATATTCCTAGCCTCAGAAACTTTTTCATCAAGGGTCGAGTGGTTTTCTGCAGCGAGACTCCGGTCAATCCAGGAATCATGTCGGCTCGCGCGTTCCAATATCGACTCGAGCTTGCGTTCATCTTTCAATCCGAGTCCGAGCGCGAAGCCGTGCGCGAGTATTGCAACTACTTGAAGGCCGCGTTCCTCGCATCCGCTGCGTGAAATGAATATTAATTGCTAAAAAATGAACTGGCGAAAGCAAGGCCGCTTGTCGTAATACGCTCGCCATATGAAAAATTTCAGCATTTTCTCGGTTCTCGCTTTCAGCTTGTCTCTTGGAGCGTTCGCGGCGCCAGTTGCTCAACCAGCGATTGTTTTCGACACTGTTCGGATTCCACCCTCCGTTCAAAGCATGATCATCGGCGATCTGAACGCTTTGGAAAAACTCCAATTTGGACCTCAGGTCGACAATCATTTCCGGATGTTCTTTGGAGGAACAAGCTCTCAAGACATCGTCCGCTATTTGACCGAGCGAGTGCACTATGTGGGAATCGACTCGTCCTCAGGCGATATCTCGAAGCTTGAGCCGGACACTTATGCCGCCAATTTCGGCGCGGCTTTTCTGTACTCCTATTTTCACGGCGCGATTTTAAGGGATCGCATCGCCCACCCTCAGGTCGTGGAATTCAACAACACGCAGCTCGTGTTGCGAAGCCCTCGCGTGGGCTTTGTCGGCATCGGCGGCGCCTACGTCGATCCAAGAACCTCTCAGATCGATCGCATTGACACCTGGGTGCACGAAGCTCGCCACTCGGATTGCCCAAAGCTTCCGTCAGCCAAAGACCTCGCTTTGATCAATCACGGCGAAGACGGCTATGTCTCTTTGGCAGGTCAAGCCTGCACTTACGCGCACATCCCTTGCCCTAAAGGACACCCGCTTGCTGGCGAGCTCGCCTGCGACGTGATTCCATGGGGCGCGTATTCGGCAGGGTTCATTTTTGCGAAGAATGTATTCAATGCCTGCGTCAACTGCACGGAACAGCAAAAACAAGACGCGCTTGCAAGTGCTCAGGATGACTACAGTCGCTTTGCGCCTTTTTTGAAAGCGTTCTATCAAAACCCAAATCCTCCCGCGCCCGATCTCTCGAGCTATGATGCTCGTCCGATTCGTCGATACTAAGCGCAAGCTTTTGAGTGAGAACTCTACTCATGGGAAGAAATCGACTTGCGCTCGCAGCGCTTGCTATTGCTTTGATTCTTTTTGTCGGGCTCACCCGTCTGAGAGCGCATCGAGAGATCGGCTCTCAGGCTGGTGAAGCTGCGCCATTGCAAGCCCAAGCGAGCCCCGTGGTTTCCCCTTCCGTTTCCGTATCACCCTCGCCTTCGGCATCGATACAATCCGCGATCGATCCCAAAGAGCTAGAGTTCCGCGTGCCCGATCCAGCGACTTACCGCGCTCAAGCGATCGCACTCGAAAAACAAGAAGGCAGCGGGCTTCCTCCGGTG
>CAZCBS010000194.1:0-2399 GCA_964496965.1 uncultured Bacteriovoracaceae bacterium | reverse complement strand
TTCGAGAGTTTTCACAGCGAATGGGCGGGTTGATGTAAAAAGCCATCGCGTCTCCCGCTTTTGCTGCCGCGCTATTTGATCGCTTGCAGGATTGTGCTGTCCGAGACGAAAACGCTATCCCACAAGCGCGCTCGATTTGCGCAATCAATGCGATCCGACTGGGTGAGTTTCATCCCTCGGCGCTTTCCGAAAAAGCGAAGTCCTTGCGTTCCTCGCTCTCCCCGGAGCTCAAGCAATCCGTGGAAGCGATGGAATATTAACTTCGCGGTCAATTTGGACACAGGGTCAAGATTTTAACTCTGGTTTCCGATAAAACAACGTGAGAACTCGTCTATCTTACGCAGCTCTTTCCTTCGTAATATTAGCGCTCGCGCCTATTCTAGCGCTCGCCGGTGATGAGTCTCATTCGTCTGCTCCACGCACGAACTGCATCACCCAACACGTAGCACAGAATCTCATCGACCCAAGGTTGCGCGCATATTTCGAAGCGGTAAACCGTATCGAAAAAATGGATGCGCATTCCCCCGCGCTGCAATCCAGTCCACCTTTCAATCGCACTGAAGCACCCGTTTCCGGACTCTACGAATCCATTCCGAATCAAACGCATTTTGCCTCGGGTCCTGTTGAAATCAAGATTTATGACATGGGAGCAAAAGGACACATCGGTTACATTGATTTAAATGGAAAAATCGCAGGCACGATTCATCGCCGTTATGACCCACAAAGCAAGACACTCTTTTTTGAAGGCGCGAATTTGTACGGAGAAGATGGAAGATCGGCGACGAAAGCTCCGGGCTTTCTCAATTTTCCTGGGGTAATTCCGTTAGTCAAAGACAGAGGCATACCGACTCAAGCCTTCGTGACTCTTCAAATCATGAAACAGCTTGGGATCAAATACGGAGAGCTTGCGCACGCTCAAACCAATATGATCAATAATATTCGAACCTCGTTGCAGCTGATTCAATCTCATGCTGTGAAGGACTGGCTGACCCTGCATCCAAAAACTCAGCCTCCGACCGAAGTCCTTTTGCAAGCCATTCGCGAGACCCACAGCGTCTCATACATTGAAACGGTACTCACGCAATCTGGCCACAAAGTCGTTGCGACGCGCATGAATGACAAAGACCTCAGATGGTTGTCTTTAAAAACTTTGCTTATGTATCATAGGAACGAAATCGACGACTCTTTAGCTAGCCTGATGATTCAAAAAGTTGAGAACGGGAAGCCCATCCCACTTTCTCCGGATCAGCTCATTCCTACATATTTCCAGATCGAGTTTGACTTGGCTCCGGCGACTATCCCACCACGAAGTTCAAAATCTTATCCTTGACGAAGATCACCTTGCGGATCTGCTTGCCTTCTAGCTGACCGGCGACCGTTGAGATTTTCTTCGCGGCTTCTTCAACCTTGGCTTGATCAGAACCTGGCTCGATCTCGATCGTGCCACGGGTTTTGCCCATGACTTGGATCGCGATCGTAATGAAATCGTCTTTAACCAACGCTGGATCAAATTCATGCCATGGCTCGTAAGTGAGATATGATTTCTCGCCGATCATTTCCCAAAGCTCTTCGGCCAAGTGCGGCGCATAGGGATTGAGAAGTTGGATAAACGGCTTGAGACACGCAATGGGGCGCTTTTCCGCTTTCGTGAAATGATTCACAAAAATCATCATCTGGCTGATCGCGGTATTGAAGCGCAGATTTTCAATATCATCCGTGACCTTTTGAATGGTCTTATGCGTGATCTTGAGATCTTCCGCGGTCGGGGCATCGTTCGAGAAAAGATACTTTCTTTCGCCTGTATCGTTGTCGTCATCGACAAAGATGCGCCAAGCACGCTGCGCGAAACGATATACGCCTTCGATCGCGGTCATCGACCACGGCTTATCGCGATCCAGCGGGCCCATGAACATTTCGTACATACGCAAAGTGTCGGCGCCGTATTTTTCCACCACGTGGTCCGGATTGATGACATTTCCACGCGACTTGGACATTTTCTCGCCGTCTTCACCTAAGATCATTCCCTGATGAACCAGCTTCTTGAATGGCTCATGATGCGTGGTCAATCCCGCATCAAAGAGAACCTTGGTCCAAAAACGTGCGTAAAGAAGATGTCCGACCGCATGCTCTGGGCCGCCCAAGTAAAGATCGACTGGCATCCAGTACTTTTCGGCTTCTTTGCTAAACGGCTCTTTGTCGTTATGCGGATCGCAGTAACGGAGAAAGTACCAAGACGAGCCCGCGCTACCGGGCATGGTGTCGGTTTCACGCTTAGCAGGTTTCTTAGTTTTCGGATCATGGGTCATGAGCCAATCCGTGATCGCCGCAAGCGGGCTCTCGCCCGTGCCCGATGGCTCGTAGCTTTTGACATTCGGAAAAATGACTGGGGACCCGTTAAA
>CAZCBS010000193.1:0-8258 GCA_964496965.1 uncultured Bacteriovoracaceae bacterium | reverse complement strand
TCATCTCTCATAGTGTAATTTCGTCATCGGCTTCGATTCTCGCCGCCGGAATTGACTTGAATAATTTCTCGAGCCCAATGTTGACGAGCTCGCGAGGTATGGCGGCAGAAGCATCGCCGGGACTGCAGTGCCGACAGCTTCCGCAGCTCTTCGAAGCGTTTTTCAAAATTCACTATTCGGTAAAATCGATGAATGATTCGGTCAAGGCCCACACGATCGAGCAGTTCATCAAGGCTTTGGATCCTTCGAAGACGGTTCTTCTCGAAAGCGATGTCGTCAAGCTGAAGAAAGACTTGCCGGCGCTTTTTGATTCAATGCGCGCGGGAGATTGCTCTCAGTTGGATGCGGCCGCGCAGCTCTTGGTCCAAAGAAGCCAGGAGAGCGCTGACTTCGTGAAGATATTTCTCAGCCCGGAATATAAGCTTGATGAGAAGATCGAGCTGACACTCGACCCGGAGAAGCGGGGATACGCCAAGAGCGATGCGGAAAAGCAGGAGCTTCTTAAGAAATACATTCACTTCCAGATCTCCAACTATCTTCTTGCCGATATGAAGATCGCCGATGCGAAGAAACAGCTCGCGCATCGCTACGAGCTTTTGGTGAAACGGGCGCGCGAAGATCGCTCCAGCAATATGATCTCGACCTTCGCGGAGTCGTTTGCTTTGTCGCTTGATCCTCATTCAAGCTACATGGCACCGAAGACCTTGGCTGATTTCAAGATTTCGATGGATGCTTCGCTCGAAGGTATTGGCGCTTCCCTGAGTTACGAAGACGGCTTCACCGTGGTCGAGGATACGATCCCGGGTGGCGGCGCTGCTCGTTCCAAGCTTCTTCAGCCTAAGGACAAGATCATCGCAGTGAAGCAAGATCGCCAAAAAGCCGTCTCGGTCATCGACATGGACCTTCGAGATGTAGTGAGCTTGATTCGCGGTCCTAAAGGAACCAAGGTCACTTTGACGATTCTGCGCCAGGGCAAGAAGTCGGAGACTTTTGACGTCGCGATCGTTCGCGATAAAATCGATATCAAGGACCAGCTGGCAAGCATTACCTATGAGACTCGAAAAGTCGGGGATCGCAAGGTTAAGGTTGGCGTGATCGATCTTCCGTCTTTTTATGGTGGAGGAGGAGAGGGGGCTCACTCTTCGTATGAGGACGTGAAGCGTCTCCTGCTTGTAGCCAAGAAGGAAAAAGTCGATAGCGTCGTCCTGAACCTGTCGCGCAATGGCGGTGGCTTGCTCGAGGACGCGGTAAAGATCGTCGGTCTGTTTATTCGAAAGGGCGGAGTCGTCGGGACGAAAGATTTCGAAGGGCACGTCGAGATTCTTGCTGATGACGACGAGGATGTTGTCTGGAGCGGGCCTCTGGTTGTATTGACCAGCCATCTCTCGGCATCAGCGTCTGAGATTGTCGCGGGCGCGCTGCATGACTACCATCGCGCTGTGATCGTCGGTGGCGATCATACCTTTGGTAAAGGAACCGTGCAAAAGCTTGCCGGTCTTCCGATGGACTTGGGTGGAATGAAAGTGACGATCGGGATGTTCTTTCTGCCAGGCGGAAAGAGCACGCAACACTTGGGAGTATCCTCCGATGTTCGCTTGCCTTCGCTGCTGAACAGCGAGGACATCGGCGAAGCGAAAATGGACTATTCGCTCGCTCCTCAAAGCATCACTCAATTTGTCACGGCGGACGCCAACGTTAAAATGCCGAACTCCGGGACCGCCCTCGCGGCGGATCCAGAGCTTGCCATGCGATGGACGCCCATCGACGATTCTCTCGTCAAGAAACTTGCCGAAAAGTCGGCGGAGCGCGTGAACAAGGATCCGAAGTTCGCGGAGGTTCGTAAAGAGCTTGAAGAAATCGCTCGCAACAAGGGCGTGACCCGTCTCGCGGAGCTTCGCAAAAAAGCCGAGGCTGAGAATAAAGCCGACAAGAAGAGCAAGAAAAACCGCAAAGAGAAAGCAAAGGACGTTGAGTCTCCTTATATCCAAGAAGGAGTCAATATCGGCGTCGATATGGTAGCGCTCAAGACGAGCGCCACCATGGGCTCGCTCTAAGTCATACCCAGCATCGCTTGCTTGAGCTCATTCGAAGGCGGTTCTTTCCCTAACCAAAAGGAGAGAATCGCCTTTGCTAATTCTGGGTTGTCCGCGTGATTGACTTCTTTGCCGTTTCTCACGATATGGATTCCCTTGGACGTAAAGACGTAGGCGAAAACATCGCCTGATTTCGCATCAGGCATTGACGAGACGAGCCGCTCGAAAATGGGCTGGAGCGTTTTGCAATTGGGTTCGCAGTTTTTCTTGAAGTCATCGTTCCAGGCGTCTTTCACCTGGTTGCTTGTGACGTCGCGTAAAAATGTCAATCGCACCACGCGAGGATCGTTCGAGTTGAGGATCTGTTGCGGGTTGCTGGAGCGTTGAGGCAAGTAGAGGCCCGCTTCATACACTTTCACGTGAAAAATCGTGGCGGTTCGAAGCCCGGATCCGTTGAGATGGAGAGTGTGTCCCAGCGCATCGACGGTGGGCGGCATTTTTGGCGCGTCGGCCGCGCTTGCGGCGAGGCTAGAAAGGGCGATGAGCGCGACAGGGACCATGGAAACGATCGTCTTTTTCATCTTCATGGCAATGTCCCTATGGAAGAATCAGGCCATTGTGGCAAACTCCCGGATATGAGCATCGTCACGATCGATTGTGATTACGTTTATCCGCGGTTCGCAGCCGCATTTCTGATGGTTGAGGGCCGAGAGGCGATCTTTGTTGAAAACAATACGGCGCACTCCGTTCCGAGGTTGTTGGCAGAATTAAATAAACAAGGCTTAAAGCCGGAGCAGGTGCGGTATCTCATCATTACTCATGTTCATCTGGATCATGCGGGAGGAAGTCAGGCATTGATGAATGCTTGCCCCAATGCAACGCTCTTGGCTCATCCTCGCGCGGCTCCGCATATTATCGATCCTTCCAAGCTGGTCGCGAGCGCGCGCAAAGTCTACGGCGATGCGGAGTTCGCGCGGCTGTACGGCGAGATCGGTCCGATCGATGCGAAAAGGGTCAGGATAATGGAAGATGGCGAGGAGTTGCGTTTCGGAGGAAAGGTTCTTCGATTCATGCACACTCGTGGTCACGCAAACCATCACTTTTGCGTTCTCACTCGGAGCTCATCGGGGCCGGAGGAGATATTCACCGGTGACGCGTTCGGATTGGCTTATCCGGATCTGCAATCGCATGGCCTCTTTATTTTTCCGTCCACTTCTCCCACGGACTTTGATCCGCTCGAGGCGAGAAAAAGCATTGAGCGGATCGCTGAAAGCGGCGCACGGCGGGCTTATTTAACGCATTTCGGCGAAATCACCTCGCTTCGGGAGGCGGCAAATCAGCTCATCGGGTATCTCGATGAGCTCGAGCCTTATTATCGCCAAATACTGGAAACCGCGGAAGGCGATCGCCCCGAAGCAGAGTTGACCCAAGAGTGCGCAAAGAGAATACGCGCTTATCTCGAAGGGAAGTATCGGGCGCAAGGTGGAGTCCCTCACGAGAAGTTTTGGAACCTATTGAAGCTCGATATTGAGCTCAATGCATCGGGGATGGTCTTTGCGGCGAAAAAGAGAAGAGCCGCGCGAGTCGAACTTCGCTGAGTTAGCTTGCTTTTTGGGTTTCCGAAGCCGCAGGTTCTTGAGCGGGCCGAACAGGACGCACGGGGGCTCTGTCCGCTTCGGGAAGGAGCCCTTGCCCGGTAGTCAGCAATCGAAAAGCCCAGTCCTTAAATGCCGTCCAAGCGGTGTCTTTACCGTTTCGGTGAGGCGTTCCGTTATTTTTCAGCTCGCGTGCGAGCACCGCAAGTCTTTTGCTCGTCGCCTTGTCGAGTGCGACAAATTGAAGCCCGTAGCCCAAGCCGTTTTGAACAGGACGACTGAAAATAGATTTTGCCTTGAGACTGATGATCTCGTCGGATGGCGTGCTCATTCGAAGCTCGATGTTTTGATCGGTCACAATCGCGTCCGGGCTGAGAATGAAAACACCGCCTTCGGAAAAGTCTTGAATGCGGCAGCTCAAAGTGCTCGATTCAGACGCCGAGGAAACGCCTGAAACGCGGCAAGGCCAATCCACCAGGAATCGTGTTTTTGACTCCCACCAGCGGAGTCTTGGATTCATATAAGGCGCGTGCACGCGCGGAAGCAGGAAGTATGAGACGAAACCGACATTGCCAATGTAAATCGATATTGCGTAAAAAAGAGGGATATTGCCTGTTCGCACCAACTCGAAATTATGGAGCAGCATCCAGGTCGCACCCAGAACGAAAACGCAGTAGCTCCACTTTTTCATCGCATAGGCCGAAATGCCCATGATGGACGGCAGGACGAAGAGATAGAAAAGCGAAAGCCATTGTCGATTCTCGATGAAGTAAGAGAGATAGACGCGGGCAGTGACATGGCTGAACCACGCATTCAAAAAGAGATTATTGAACGGCTCCACGACGGCCTGAAAGGCGGCAAGAATCACGATTGGCCACGGGCGTCTTTTCATACTATTCTTATCGGTTATTGCGCCTGATTCTTTAGCGCGCTAGGTCATTCCATGTAACTATATGAAACTATGTGTATTTATAAATTAGGCGATCTTTTTCATTTCGATGGCCGTTGCGGGGTTGAGGTCCGAGGTCTGATCCGACTCGCGGCGGCTGAGATAGCGGCGGCCTAAATAGCTTCCGACCAGGCATCCCGCGAGGAAGAGAGAAGTAAAGGTCGTGAGTCTTCGATCATCCATTCGGCCGAGCATCCGAGAGACGGAGTTTTGCAAATCCAGAGTGAAGGCATCGACGGATTTTTGGACGTCTTTCAAGAAATTTTCGGTCTCGGATCGAGTGTTGGAAAGCGTGCGGTGAAGCATGTCGGTCTGACGATCCAGAAAGCTCTCTGCGCCCTCAAAAGTGTTTTCGATGAAATCCTTTGCGGCCTGTCTTTTCTGTTCGACAGACTCGGCTTTCGTATCGACGGCGTCTTTGAAATGATCCAACGCCTGCTCGAGCTTTGCATTGCTTTGTAGGGTTTCGCTCTTTGCCTTATTGATTTCGTATTCGCTCATGAAGCTGCTCTCCTTGGAGAATGAAGCGTGGATTTTGCTTTGGCGGCATCCGTTACTTCGTGAAGTTTTCGGTCGACGGTTCTCATATGCGTGACGACGCTGTCGCGCGTTCTCTCAAATCGGAAGTCGACCTGTTTGATTCTCTTATACATGGCATAAGCGACGGTCCCGCCGACGGCAAAGAGGATGAGCGCTACGATCAGCGAGCTGAGCCAGTAATTTTGATTCAAGATCTTGCCAAGCCCGATGACCAAAAAGGATAAAAACGGAAGGACGCCAAGCGCAGCGATCACTCCGAAGATGGCGAGTCTGATGGAGTAATGTGTTGCTTGTGATCCGGTTTCTTTGAGCTCTGCTTTGGCAAGATGAAGCTCGCTGCGAATCACCGATTTGATGCTGTCGCTCATCTCGTGCGCGATCGACGAGATTGAATTTAAGTCGCTCGAGTCGTTTGCCTGTGCCATATCCTTCGCAAGTGCAAAGGGTACGCCGCGTGACTTTATTTCAAGGGATTCATTTCGGGGAGTGTCGCGATCTCACTTAAGACAAGATCGAGTGCGTTTTGAAGCTTGTTCGCTTCGAAAGCAGCACCATTGGAATCCGACGACCGCGCCGCTTTTTCAAGTCTTTGGGAGATTTGCGAGAGCTCAGTCGCGCCGATGTTGGCGCTGCTGGATTTAAGGATATGGGCCTCTTTCGCGGCCGTCGCTAGATCGCCCGATCGCATTGCCGCTTGGATGGTACGAACTCGCTCAGGCGCGCTTTCGAGAAAGAGCGTGAAAAGCTGTTTTAAAAAATCTGGCTGATCAGGAGTTGCGAGCGTCCGAAGACTTGAAAGCGTTTCAGTATCGAGCACAGTGGAAATCGGAGCCATATCAGTTAAGCTAAGCCAAATCGATTAAGAATGGGGTGCTTCCGCAGGAAGAGGAATCGAAATCGGCGCCGACTCCGCGGCTTTCTTCTCCTGATGCTGATGAATCGCTGTGACGATCGTCATCGCCAGGCAAACGCCGATTCCTGCTACCGCCGAAAAGAACACGTAGGTTAAAGCTTTCATATCTACTCTTCTTAGCGAATGTCTGATTGGCGCGCCAGCAGTTTCGCTCGGTGCGTGGCGACTGTCGTCGGCTATGGAATAGTCTCTGCATAATCAGTAAGCATGACGGAACGTGCCAGAAAAGGCTTGGCCAAGTCGGTCAAGACCGCTTTTAAGCTCAGAGCTCAACACTCAGGCGTTGCCGGAGGAGGAGGTTTCGTGGGATCGCGTCGAGGTCCTATCGATCAGGCTATTCCCACTCCTGGCAGTCCGCCGCTCGGAATGATTAAAAGAGAACAGCGAGCGCTGCGCCGGCGAAAATCCGCTCGACAGAGGTAAGTATGCGTCGCGGATCGAATCGGTTGAGAAAGTGGACCGCGCTTCTAAGCGTCACGATTTTGTTTGTCGTTTCGCTTGTGATTTTCTTTGTCGCAAAGTCCACGCTCAAGGGACCTGGGCCGAGTCAGTACGCCGGAAGCGCCGATAGCGGCTCTCCGCCCGAGGTGAGAAAACAGACGTTGCCCGAGAAGACCGTCGAAGGAGGCGAGGAGCTTGTTTCGAAGGGAAAAGTTCCTCTGCTGCAACAAGGAATCAAGCCCGAGCAAGTGACTCGCGAGCTGGAAATCGGAACAGCGACCGATACGCCGGCATTCGATCGATCCGTCTTGAATGTAAAACGCGGTGATGTGATCAATCTTCGATTTAAGAACGAGTCTAATCCGAAGCTCAATTATCGCTTCAGCTGGGTGCTGGTTAAGCCAGGAAAAGCAGGCGAAGTGATTTTGCAGGCGGATCGAGTGGGTCTTCAACAAGATTTCATTCCGAAAACCGACGATGTTTTGGCCGCATCTCAGCTCATCGGTTCCGGAGAGACGGATATCATCTTGTTCCGCGCACCGGATCAACCCGGTGATTATCCGTATATTTGCACTTATCCCGGCCAGGGCCAAGTGATGCGCGGAACATTGAGAGTTGGGTGAGCGAAAGGCGGAAGAGCTCGATCTTTAGAACGGAAGAGCGTCTTCTCGATACGGCTCATTGACAGAGGCCCCGCCCGCGCCCGCTGACGGAAGGGGCTGCCAATGAGCAATCTCTTCCGCGATAATCTCGAAAGAGGTCCGGTCTTGACCGGATTTATCCGTGAATTTCGAGATTTTCATTCGACCTTGAACCGCGACGCGATCACCTTTTCGAATGCTGATTTTGGTTCTTTCCGCCAAATTTCCAAAAGCGGTGACGTTGAACCAGTTGGTGTGCAAAGTCTTGTACTGGCGCGTTTCCTTGTCGTAAGTCTGGACGTTTTCCGCGACGGAAAATCCAACGATGGGTCCGGACTTTTCGCTCCGGGCTCTCTCGATGGGGTCGGAGCCGATGTTTCCGATGACAAAACACGTATTGCGCATGATCATTTCTCCTGAGTCTGGGTTTTGAGATTTTGGATATTTTTAAGCGATGCGCTGCTTGTCGAGCTCGCACACGGATTCCGCAGAGGAGTGCGCGAGCGCGTCGAGAGAGAAGCGAAGATGGCCGCCGGGAGTTTTTTCCGCCCGAAGCGTGCCCGCTTTGACCATCTTGCGAAGCGTTGCCGTCGAGACGCCAAGCGCTTTCGCTGCTTCGCGGCTCGAAAGATATTCTCGATCGAGAAGCGAATGGACTCCCCTGGCGCGTAAAGGCTTCGGAGCGGTTTCGCCGCGCAGATGCATCTGATGGAGCCGCATATCCATTTGACGAATCAGTTGGAGAACCGACATGCCGATTTCCTCCGGGGACAGCGCGTCCAAAGTGACGTAGTTGGATGCGATCTGAATTCCGAATTCGGGAGAGCTGACCACTAGATAGCGATGTTTGCGGGTGAGCGTGACAGTGTAGTCAAAGACGGAGAAATGCCGATGAGGCCGACTTGATTGAGACATGATTTACCTGACTTTCGTATCGTATGCCCGGCCAGTTGCTGAACCGGAGTTATCGTGTGTTACCAGTAGTTAAACCCTATTGAGGATAAAAAATTCTCGCAATAGAAAATCGTGGCTGTTCGTTTACAAAAAAGATGAATCGCGATATCGGTTTAAATGAGTCGTTCACTCAGGAGGCCATTATGAAAACGATTTTCGCGATAGTTTCTGTTCTTTCAGCTTTAACGGTAG
>CAZCBS010000192.1:0-8279 GCA_964496965.1 uncultured Bacteriovoracaceae bacterium | reverse complement strand
GAACTGGGCGCTCAATCTTGAGGCCCTGGCAGATGCGATCGACTTCCTCGCCATCAATGGTTTCGTACTCGAGAAGAGCTTGAGCCAGATTGTGCAGGATCTGGATTTTGGTTTCCAGAATCTCGCGAGCCCGCCGATAGTTGCGCTCGACGATGTCGCGAACTTCGCGATCAATCGTTTGCGCTGTCTGCTCGGAGTAATCCCGATGCTGACCGATATCTCTTCCCAAGAAGATTTCTTGTTCTTTCTTGCCGAAAGTCAGTGGTCCCAGCACATCGCTCATGCCCCATTCACAAACCATGCGGCGAGCAAGATCGGTGGCACGCTCGATGTCGTTTCCGGCGCCGGTCGTCTTCTGATTGAGCACAAGCTCTTCAGCCAAACGGCCCCCCATCAAGAACGCGATATTGTTCTCAGCCTTTTCGCGAGAGAGCGAGATGCGATCTTCAGATGGAAGAGTCATCGTCACACCCAACGCCATTCCGCGCGGGATGATCGTGACTTTGTGAATCGGATCCGTGCCCGGCATGAACTTGCCGACCAGCGTATGTCCGGCTTCGTGATAAGCCGTCGTGCGCTTTTCGGTTTCAGTCAGAACCATGCTCTTGCGCTCAACGCCCATGAGGACCTTGTCCTTAGCGTGTTCGAAATCCGCCATTTCAAGGAACTTCTTATTGGAGCGTGCCGCAAGAAGGGCTGCTTCGTTCACCAAGTTTTCAAGATCAGCGCCGGAGAAGCCAGGGGTTCCTCGAGCGATCACTTGCAGGTTCACATTGGCAGCCATCGGCGTTTTGCGAGTATGAACTTTGAGAATCGCCTCGCGTCCTTTCACATCAGGAGCGGAGACCACGACACGGCGGTCAAAGCGACCTGGGCGAAGAAGCGCAGGATCCAAAACGTCTGGGCGGTTCGTTGCCGCAATCAGGATCACGCCTTCATTGGATTCAAATCCGTCCATTTCAACGAGAAGCTGATTGAGCGTTTGTTCGCGCTCATCATGTCCACCGCCTAAGCCTGCGCCCCGATGGCGGCCGACGGCGTCGATTTCATCAATAAAGATGATGCATGGAGCGTGTTTCTTTCCTTGCTCGAAAAGATCGCGAACGCGGCTTGCGCCGACGCCAACGAACATTTCAACGAAGTCAGAGCCTGAGATCGAGAAGAACGGGACGCCTGCTTCACCCGCGATTGCGCGAGCAAGAAGGGTCTTGCCTGTGCCTGGAGGGCCCATCAAGAGAACGCCCTTTGGAATGCGTCCACCCAAGCGGGTAAACTTCTTAGGGTCCTTCAAGAACGCGATGATTTCTTCGAGCTCTTGCTTGGCTTCTTCAGCGCCTGCGACATCCTTGAATGTCACGCGGTTTTGATTTTCAGTCAAAAGCCGCGCTTTGCTCTTTCCAAAGGACATGGCTTTGCCGCCGCCCACTTGGATTTGGCGCATAAATAAAAAGAAGAAAACAAAGAGCAGCAGCATCGGGAACCACGAGATCAGCACCTGCTGCCAGATCGGAGTTTTTTCCGTCTTTTCGTAGTTTGGAATGATGTTGTTCTTTTCCAGAATCTCAAAAACCTTGGGGTTGGCGGTATCGCCATTGGCCTCAAAATATTTGCGTCCATCCGGACCGGCTTCCTTGAAAGTGCCGGTGATCAAGTCATCCGACTTGAACGTGACTTCGGAAACTTTTCCATCCTTCACGTACTGAATGAACTGGCTGAATGAAATGTCTTTGCGATTGCGGCTGCCCGGATCAAAGACCTTAAAAAGGCTGGCAAAAAGCAGGATCAGAACAAGCCACAGAGCAACGGTTTTATGTGATGGTTTCATGTATGAAAAACCCAACCCTCTCCACGAACTAGCCTAGCATGATATTTTCGAAATAATCTATTTCAAATCTCTTTCAAGTGTCCAGCGCTCGGACGTCTGCTGCGACGAGCCATTCTCTTTAACTACCTGCCGCGTCAATCTCCATCCCCCTGGCAGATCCGCTTGAAGCGCTTCCCAGTGCGGTCTTCGCCCCCGAATACCAGCCGCTTTAAAGAGAATTTCTGGTCCAGTCATTTCATGACTAACCTTGTCACTCCCCTTCAAAGCCTCTTTCTGCGCAGAAAGCCCAAGTCGGATCAAGTGCTCCACCGCTCGCGGAAAGATCTTTTCAATCACTGGAATGAGCTCAGCCCTCATCCGCGCCCTCAAGAACCGAGGGTCTAAGTTTGTCTCGTCCTCACGGAAGTCTTGTTTCTCTTCCTTAAGATAAGCCAAAAGCATGGCCTTCCTTTGCTTCAAGAATGGTCTAAGCTCCACTCCATGCCGCACCGCAATCCCGCCGCCATGAGTTTGAGCACTCCCAGTAAAAAGCCGCCACAGCAGTGTCTCAGCCAAATCATCCGCCTGATGAGCCGTCAAAACAATGGCGACCTTTTTCTCCGCAGCTTCTGGAAAGAGTTTTTTTCGAGCATCCCGAGCGACTTCTTCCCAAGAGCGGCCTTCATAGATCTCGTTGACGGCGGGCGCTTTCAGCTTTTTGATCTGAATCGGCACTTTCCATTTTTTCGCAAACCCAGCGACAAATCGAGCATCCGCGGCCGACTTTTCCCGCCAGCCATGATCGACGTGCAAGAGCGATAGCTGCCCCTTGGGTGCAATTCGTCTCCCGTATTTCAGTAGTAAATGAGCAAGCGCGATCGAGTCTGGTCCGCCGGACACGGCGATGAGGATATGCGAAGTAATGGGAAGTTCGATTTTCTGTTCACGAAGAAATCCGATCACCTCTCGAATCAATCGACCGCCCACTGCATTTGGTTTAGGATACATTTCCTTCATCTCTCTCCCGCTTCAGATTATCCTATATCATGAGGGGAACCCTATGAGAGGCCGTAACTTAGGAATCTTGATTCTGCTCTGCTTGGTCATGATCGGCTTTGCTCACCAGAGCCTTCTTCACAAAGCCCGCCTTGCGAAACCTAACCCATCCCGAGCCGTCGCTGCATTGCCGCCAACAACAGGCGCAACAGACGGCGAAACGTTTTTCTTTCAAACCATGCAAGCGTTGAATCTTCATTCCAGCATTCCTCTCAAGCGTGAACACTCTTTACCGCCAGGATTTGGAACCGCTCACGCGCGACCTCGTTACAATCCTTTCGGACCCATCCAAACCGCGTTCTTAGACGGCGCGATCGACGCTTATAATCTCGGCTTTCAAACACTGAAGATCTGGAACGGCCCGGAGCTCAAGGACTCCTCGTTTTATTTTCTTTCCGCCGAGGAAAGAGAACACTCGATCTCAACTCCGAAGGCTGCTCTTGATATTCCCGTCTTTCAAGCCGTGCTCTCCATTCCATTTAAAACCATCGTTTTCGAAACCGATGATGTCGCCATCTGGAACAAAATGGAATCGGTCGCCATGTCCCAGGAGGATGAGAATCGGATCTATCGAAATACTTACGACTTCGCCGCAGAATTATTAAATCGATATAAGGGAAAAAATCGCACCTTCATCATCCAAAACCACGAAGGCGATTGGCATATCGTCCCTCCAGCGGCAGCGGGTTTAGACAATTACAAGCGCTATTGGTCCGCTCGACAAAAAGCGATCGAAGACGCGCGACGCGATCATCCCTCCGACGTCAAAGTCTATCAACTTTGCGAAGTAGTTCGCGTCCGCCCAAGCCTTGAGCAAAACCAACCCAGCCTCGCACGCGACGTTCTGCCATCAGTCGCATGCGATCTCGTCGGCTATTCGGCCTACGAAAGCGCTCTGGACCCCAAGGGCCGCGAAACCTTAACTGCCGCTTTGAATTATCTCCGCTCCGTCGCAAGACCGAGTCCGACTTTCGGCTCCAATCAAGTCGTGATCTCTGAAATCGGGATTCCGGAGCTTGAGTCCTACAGCGCGACTCAGCAATCTTTGGTCGCATCCATCATTCGCGAACAACTCAGCCAAGGGATGCCTTACGTCCTTTTCTGGACGCTTTACGACAATGAGTGCACGCTTCCAGCCTGCAAGGTCAGCGATGGAGTTCAATCCAACGTCGACCTCTCTCATCTCAGAGGATTTTTCGTTCGTCGCCCCGATCGCCAGCTTGGCAATGTCTTTCAACAAATCCTCAATCCTTCGGCAATACCATCATCTGCTCCCACATCATCATCGGGACCGAGAGAAGACTGGATTCGCGCTCTTTACATCGATGGTCTAGGTCGAGAGCCTGACGCCACTGGATTTGCTTTCTGGAAAAACGCCGCGCTCTCAGCAAAGTCCGTCAGCGATTGCAAGACGATCGTCCGAGATTTCTTTCTCAAAGACAGCGCGTTTATTTCCAAGCTCAACAGCACCGCCCCTTCACAGGTCGTGCAGCTGGGCTATCAAACGGTACTGAGACGATCGACCGACTCAAGTGGTTTCAACTATGGGTCGGATCTGATCACTCGAGGAAAAATCACGCGAAGTCAGTTTATCGACTCCCTCATTGATTCGGGGGAAACGACTGAGGCTTGCAAGAGACTTGGATTTATTTGATCTCGAAAAGTATTCCGTGACCAAACCGACTATTTCATTTCTACCGGCCGGGTTTGCACATCAAAAATGAGTTAAACAGCATGTCACGACCCATATCAGAGGAATCGACTTTGTCTTTTGCGATGAGATGAGCCTGATAAGCACCGTTCACCGGGGCGACTGAAGTATGGATGATCAGCCAAAAGTACGGGCCTCGGAAAACAAGGTCATTCGAGCGATCGCGCGCGACAGTCACGTTGGCTTTTGCGTTGCAAATTCCGCCGCCGGGAAAACAATCCCAAGACAAATCGCCTAACAACTGGCCATTGATTTCAGTAATCGTAGCGCCTTCAACGTCGTAGGCGGAGCACTCCCAAACAGCTTTCCCCGGAGTGGACGCAAATGAGACCGAAGCCGCAAACATAAGCATGATAAACGTAAGTGTTGGTTTTTTCATATCGCGGTTTATAGGCAGTCAGAACTCATACGTAAAATACATAGTTTTTATATCAGCTATGCTTTACAAGCATATCATTATGGAACTTCAGCATCTCAGCGTCTTTTATGAAGTCGCACAGCGTGGATCTTTTTCCGGGGCCGCCGCGTCTCTCAGAATCAGCCAACCCTCGCTCAGCAGAACTGTTCAAAACCTGGAAAGTTCGCTGAACACAAAGCTCTTTGTCAGAATGGCGCGCGGGGTATCTCTCACTGAGGAAGGCCAAAGAGTTTATGAGAGATGCCAAACAATTTTTCGAGAATGCGAAGCGATCAAGAAAAAGACTCCTGAAAAGAACCGTCGAATGAGAATCGCCGCCTCCGAGAATCTGTGCATTCATCTCATTCCAAATGTTTTGGCGCAAACCCCGAAGACAAAGAACGCTCCCTCACTGGATTTGTTCAGTGGCACCGCCGAAGAGATCATCCGAGCAGTGTTGAACGATGAGGCTGACGTTGGATACTGTTATCATCCATCGAAAACCCCGGGACTCGCCTGTGTAGCGATCGCATCCGTTGAGTTCTGGTTGGTCGTCAGTCCTCGCTTGGCGGGCTCCAAGCCATCTCTCAAAGGCTTGAGAGACCTCGCCTGGATTGGGTCTATTTCCAAGAAATACTCCGGCCCCTATGCCGCGAAAACGCTGCTCTCTGAACTGAGTCTTTCTCCGGCCGAGACAAAATACCAAAGCAACAGCCAGGAAGCTCAGCTATCGATGGTCGAGGCAGGCTTAGGGTATAGTCTTGTTCCGTGGTTTATTGCTCAAGATCGAATCAAAAAAGGATCCTTGATTAAGATCCCGACTCCGCGAGCATTAAAGACACCTCTTTTCAGAGTGAAAAAGTTGGACTCGCCAGCGACTTTTTATGAAGATTTCGAGGAGTCTTTGAAGGCTAAGGTTGGGAGAGTGTGAAGAAAAAAGCCCCAGCAGATAATCCACCGGGGCGTTCATCAAGTTAAGTTCTTCTCTAGCGATTTGCGAGCTTTCCGTAAGCAGTTTGCTTCGTTCTTAGTTATTACGCGTAACCGCAGGATTTGCATGGACAGTGCGGTTAATCTCACATTGATAGGATACGACATCGTTTGCATTGTGCTGAACAAACTGCCAATGGAAGTTGTCGATTTTCTTAATTGAAAACTCGGAACCATTCAATACGTCCCATCGCTCGAACGCAGGCTGCCGTCCTTCACCTGGAACAAGCTCGATCACTACTGCATAAGGCTGACCATCGTAAAAACCGACCTTTTTTCCGTAAGAACTCTCCAACATTTGGTTTTGATGGCCGCGACCCGCGATCACGTGGCGGACCTGCATTTGAGCAGGAGTCATATGAACACAGACTAAATTCAGTTCTTCGGCATAGGCAGAAACTCCCATGCAGGACAAAATAAAACCCAATCCAATAATTTTCTTAATCATAAATTCTCCAAAGGATTTAGAAACGACAGACTTCTTACATTTAGTTACTATAAAAATTTAATTATTAATCGGGGTTGCCCCCCCTTTCCAGTTCAATGCGCAATACTTACTGGTATCGAGATGACGATCTTTGAGCTCAAAGTCATTCAGACGTCTCCACGCGCATTGTCCCGATGGTTGCGACTTATCACAGACGAACCAAGACTCTCCGTAGCCGAGAACACCCCAATTATCCAAATCCATTATGATTCCACGACGAAGGTCACCCTCCCTGCCCGATGAACTACCTTCCATCGCTGCGTACTCGATAATGTCGGAATTTTCTCGCCATCCATTGTAACCCACCAAAACGAACTCCGGTAATTGAGCTATGTTCAAGAAAATCGAGCCGTCTTTTGTCGAGATGCTCGCTTCTATCGTTTTGCGGGCTTCGTCGTAGGAAAAGCTACTCTCGCAACTATGATAGATTTCTTTGTCCGACTTTTCGGCAAGCTTAAGGATTTTGAAAAAGCTTTCTAACCGACTATTGCCACGAACCAAATTTTCTCTCAAAACTGCATAGTCGAAGCCGAAATCATCCTTCAAGAGCTCACTCAATTCATCAGCGGACACTTCCTGATTGCGAAGTAAATAAACTGTCAGAGCTCGCACGACATCGTGATCCTCCGCCGTCAAATCGGATTTCCTATGCTGCATCAACGCTCCCATGACGAGTTCATGTAAAATAAGAGTGCTCTGATCAGATTCAGAAGCGCCTAATGTATCGAACGCTTTTTTATCGATCCAAACCGATCGTCTGGACTGAACAACGACTTGGTCCGACTTAAAATCAATACCAGTCACGTTGTTTGGCAAATTGTCGAGCTTTGTCGGAACAAAATACCAGCTCTTCTTTGTAGCGGAGTCTTTGAGTTGATTCGCGAAGCCAGGTACCTTATCTTTCAGCCTGCTCAGTAACGGCGCGATTACTTTTTTATAAGAAGAATAGCTCGTGACATCTCCAATATAGCTCTCAATCGGCCTGCCATAGAGAGTGTTCCCCCCGCCGCCACCTTCGTTTCCCTTTACCGCCAGAGCAAAATGACTGGAAAAAGCAGTTAAAATCAGTAACAGCATTGTTTTTTTCATTTGTCTCTCTCCTTCTAATTTCAGTTATTTTCAATTGTCCAAGTCCGTGACCGGATAAAGCTGAAGAGCCAAATGGAAAACAGAATCTCTTTCTCCGTCTTCCAAAAAGGCACACAGCTCGCGCCGAAATTTTTTTAATTTCTCTTTGGCTTGCTTCAGTTTTTTCGAATCAACCGCAATCGTCATCGAAGTGATGTCTTTTCGCTCTTGCGGGCAGCCGTCTACGGCCTGCAACGATTTTTTGATCACTTGCCGCTGATATTCCTTGAGAGCGGCAGAAGTCACTCCTTCGGAGTAGTTTGTATAAAGTCTCTCTGCTTTGACGAGCTTTCCGTTTTTTTCCACAAGCATTCCGAGACGCTTCAAGCGTTCGGTGGCGGCACTCGCCTCATGCGACTGAATTCCCAGTTTACGCGCAATCCAATGGACATCGGATTTAAACGACTTGAGTAGAGTCAGGTCCAAAATGGCGTAGTGATACCAATCGGAGACGGCTGCAAACGCATCCAGGTCAAGAGTCGAAAACTCGGACTCAGCCTTCTCTAATGACGGCATGGAGATTCCGATTCTTTTGCAAATCTCCTGCAGCTTTTTTTCAGAGAGAGCCCGCTTTCCGGAGAGGATCTGGGAAAGAGTAGACGAATCGATGCCCAGGTGATTGGCAAATGCACGCATCGAATAGCGCTCGTTCGCGCGAACCCTTCCCGCAAACTCATGCTTGAGCTAGAATCGAAATTCCGAATTC
>CAZCBS010000191.1:0-8283 GCA_964496965.1 uncultured Bacteriovoracaceae bacterium | reverse complement strand
CGAACTCCGATTTTCTTCAAAGCATCGATTCCCAATGCAGAAGGACGAGCTCCACGATAGAGTCCGCCATTAACTTGGTAAAAGCTCTCAATGGGGAATGAGATCCCATCGGCATACGAGCTCGTCACTAAGCTTAAAAAACCAAGGACCAAAAATGAAGTACGCAAGAAAGAGATCATATCCCCATAGCTAACAGCTCTCGCTTAAAAATCTATTTAAATTTTAAATCGCCGAGCTGATCTATCGGGTATGACTCGGAAAAGAAACGGCGCACTGTTGAGCGAAGACCGAATGCGGACTTTTAAGCTGAGACACAAGAGTCTGAAATCCATAATTAATGAAGGATGATTTCACGGAAATCAAGGACGCAAAAACATCTGCTTGAGCGGGCCTTGCCGGACTTAAGCAGGTGTATTTTCTTCCCTCCCAATGCTCAAGCTCGGGGTAAATCGTCTCTGAATCGCATTTGCAATCTCGATCGTCATCGATTCCACTCCCCGAATCAAAACGAGTCGACTTGAGCGAGCCCCCTCGAATCCTGCAAAGTGCATCGAAAATCGGCTCGTTTTCCCCGACTTCCACGGTTTTCGCGATCGCCTCCAGCTCCGCGAGTCGCGAGCAATCCGAGGGATTCAAATCAATCACGGGATCAAATGAGTACCCCGCGCGCAAGGAGAAACTCAGCTTGACGTCTTGAGGGACGCATTCTCGATCAAGAAGAACGGATTTCCCTATCCCGTCGCTTGTCCCAGCGCCTGAAAGACTCACGCTATAACCCACCACTCTTGCGCCTTTTAGAAAAACCACCATTTTTGGCGATTGACGATCGCGGAACGCTACGACTTGGTCCGCAGGCGCCTCGCCTCCTGAATCCATTTGAGTCAAAGCGCCGATCAACGGCCTCGAAAACCAATCATCGACCAGCAAATACGCTGGATATTGTCCGACGTCATTTTTTTTGAACGCGCTTCTTTCAATCCGCTTTTTCGTTTGATCGAAGCTTGCCATCGCTTGATTGAAACTCGGCAACCCGGATCGCTGAAGCTCTTGATCCATTTCAGCCTGACATTCCAAGGTCCGAGCAAATACTGCCTCTGAACCGAATAAGGTAAATAAACTCAATAGAATCGCCGACAGGATTTCCTTTAAGCGCAAGTTCATGGCCCCCCGATCTTCCGGACCCATATTCAAAACCCGGTCCAAATTCCAATGGCGGCGAATGATTCTCATGCTACTCTGGATCATGTGGCTCAATCAGCTCCGCATCTTTAAAACGCTTTCGCATCGACCCATTCTAACGCTATGGACTGGCGAAGCTTTCTCCGCGATCGGCGATGAAATTTACAAAGTCGCCCTAGTCTGGTTAACCGTAAAAATCATCGGGGCGTCCGCGGGATATTTGAATGCTGGCCAAGCCGCAGCGGTGCTCGTCGTCAGCCTCTTGGGAGGGCGCTGGGCGGATCACTGGGATCCTCGAAAAACAATGATCCAGGTCGATTGGATTCGAGGGTTCATCGTCCTTCTGCCCGTGATCTGGATTCAGTTTTTTCCTCTCAACTTGGGCATTCTGATCTTCGTTGCGATTTCCATCTCTGGACTGAGTGCGTTTTTCGAGCCTGCGCTTCAAGCGGTAATTCCTCGATTGGCGCGAGATCGCGAACTGATGCAAGCTACGAACGGCCTCATGGGAACGACCAGCCGCCTCGCCAGGACCGTCGGCCCAGGCCTGGTCGGAATGTTGACGGAGCTCATTCCTCCGATTCATTTTTTTACACTCGACTCATTGAGCTTTGCGGTTTCGGCGCTGGCGGTGAAAAGCCTTCATCGCGAGCTTCCCGCCCAAGTCGTCTCCAAACGCAAAAGCAGTGTCTTTGAGACTTTACTCTCCGGTTTTCGAATGATCGAACGCATCCCCGAAATGCAGTTCATCATTTATGGAAAAGCGATCATCAGCGGATGTTGGTGCATGATCTATCCTTTAGGAATCGCGCTCCTGATCCAACAAGACTATCCAGGTGATGTGCGCGCCTATGGATTTCTTCTCGCGGCTTACGGCATTGGAAACTTGGCCAGCGCGGTGATCCTGACCAATCTCGAAATTCGACGGCCGATGCGCGCGATCGGACTTGGGTTTATTTTGATTGGTGCCGGATTTGTCGCGATGGCACTTTTTAAAAACCTGGCCGCCATGATGTTCTGCGCGGCCATCTCCGCTGTCGGCGGACCCATGAACGATCTGGCTCATCTGGACATTTTCCAACAGCGCTACCCTCCCGAAAAACTTGCCCAATTGGTGCGATTTAGAATGACAATGGAATGCGCCGCCATGTTGATCTGCCTTCTCATTGCTCCTGCACTTTTCCGGTGTTTTTCTGCTCGTTCCGTGGTGGAATTTTCTGGAATCGCCATCTTCTTAGTCGGTATTGCCGGTATTTTATTATTCTCGACAGAATACAAGAAGCACCGCTCTTACCTCAACTTATTCAATCGAAATTAGCAGTCTTGCAAATTACGACTTCCTCGGCCATACTCCAAGCCTTTGAAGACGATTCGCGTTAAATTCATCTTAGTCATCGTTTTGATGCTCGCCAGCTCACTGCCCATTTTGGGCTTTGGCTTTCTCGAAGCGTGGCGTTGGCGCGATGCTTCGACCCGAATCGCGAAAGAACGCGTTCTTACAAAATCCGAAGCGTTGACTAACGAAGTTCGCCGACTTTTTGAAATTCGACTCTCTGCCTTCGAAGTCTTAGCAGAACAAATCCGGTTGCAGTCGGGAACGCATCAACTGAAACCGTCACAGCTTTCTGCCTTGATGAAATTTTACGCCGAAAAATTCGGGTTCGTGAGCGTCGGTCTGTCTGACATGAATGGCAAGATGCTGGAATACTATCATCCAGATCCCGTAGCCCGCGCCAAAATTTTTAAAGTCAATGTTCTCAGCCATGGCTACATCGATCTCATTTTGATGTACAAAACAGCAGTCGTCACTCCTCTCCGAAAAGGCAAAGCGAGCGCGAGAAACTTGTTTTTTCTGTCAGCGCCTGTGTGGAACTATAAGAAAGACGAGATCATCGCGACAGTCGGGAGCGGTGTAGCGCCCGCTGAAATCCAAAAGATCGCTGACCGAATCATGTTACCCTCGCCGACCCTGAACTATCGCGTTGTCGATCAAGACGGAGTCGTCGTCGCAGGTAGCGGAATGGACAATCACTCGGATCCGATCACACCCACCCGTGTCGATCTTTATTCTCCCGTCCTAGGATCTGAACCCGAAATCCGGCAAGGCCGTGACGAAAAAGGCAGCCCGATGTTCGCATCCGCTCAGACGCTGAATCTGAGGACCGCGAAATGGACCGTGATCGTCAGCCAAAGCCAAGACTTCCTCCTGCAGGATGAGCGCATCGCCTGGCGACAGATGCTGATGATCATGACAGGCGCCATTATCGCGAGCTTCGTGCTCGCTACTCTGATTTCATTTTTGATTGCCGAGCCGATCGAGCGCCTGATCGAAGGCATGCAGATGATCAAAAAAGGGCATTACGAAAAATGGCGCCAAATGTCCAAGCAGGAAGTGCGAGGTTTCAAGGAAATCCATGCTGCATGGCACGCCTTGATCGCCATGGCGAAGCGGTTGCACGAATACACCGTGAATCTTGAAGGCCTGGTCACGGAAAGAACGCGAGAGCTCGACGCTCAACGTGTCCGCGCCGTCGAATCGGCTCGCCTCGCCTCGCTTGGCGAAATGGCCGGCGGAATCGCTCACGAGATCAACAATCCTCTTAGCATCATCTACCTGGTTGCCGAGCAGCAGCAATCCTTGTTTCAACAAGGAAAAGCAGAGCCCGTCCGAACGCAAGAAGCGTTTCGAAACATCGGCGACACCACTCAACGCATCGTCAAGATCATCAATGGTCTCAGAACTTTTTCGCGAGATGGAGAAAATGACCCGATCGAGAAGGCCGAGATCAAAATCTTGCTCGAGGACACGCTCACCTTTTGCCAGCAGAAGTTCAAACATCACTCGATTGACCTGCGCATTTCATACGGGCCTCCGGGACTCATGGTCTACTGCCGTCCCGTTCAATTCTCGCAGGTGATTCTGAACTTATTGAACAACGCGTTCGACGCGGTCGAGACCGTCGAGGAAAAATGGATCCAAATCGGCGTGAGCGAGGGCACTGAAAGCATCGAGATTCGCGTCAGCGACAGCGGCGCGGGAGTCGCGGAAAAGTACCGCGAGAAAATTTTCCAACCTTTCTTTACGCTGAAAGAAGTCGGAAAAGGCACTGGACTTGGCCTCAGCATCTCTCGCAGCATTATCGAGTCCCAGGGCGGCCGAATCGAGCTCGATATCCATGCCCCACACACGTCTTTCGTGATTCGCCTGCCTAAAAATCCTGCTTAAGCACCCTGTTTAAACTTTGGACACTCGTCCAGTCGTCATCGGCTTTTCCCGTTTCCTCTTCAGAGTCAAAGCCTCCAATTCGTTAAAATCACGCTGAAATCCGATTTCCTGAAAATCAAGGGATTGGTCTCACGATTGCATTCACAGTCCTTCGAGAGAAAGCAGAGTGAGCCCTATGAAGACTTTTAAGAGATATTCCGTTACGGTCGGCGCCTCATCGCTCCTTCTATTGAGCGCCTGCCATCCCTGGCTCTCAAGCCGTGGCGAAACCCATTCCCCTTATCAGCCTCAAGCTCAGAGCCAAAACAACTCGGCTTCCAACGGAAATGCAGTCTCCACGTCGCAAAAGCCATCAAATCCTATCTCGCCCAAACCTCCATTGCCAAGCCCGTCCCCTTCAGCAACTCCGGAAAACCCGGACAAAGACAAATCCTTGGCCATCGCCGAAGACCAAGTGTTGAAATTCACCTTCAACGAAGGATTTACACTCCCATACGATAATAAAGTGGATGACCCAAAGTTCGACTCCGCGGGGTGCAGATCGATTCGCATTCAAGCGGGCCAGTTTCAAAAAGAGCCGGATCGAAGCCACTTCTCTTGCTTGGCTCACTATTGCGTCTATCGACCCAGCTCGGACTCGGATCTGCGGATGCAGCTCAAGATCCAGCCTAAAACGACGTATTTGTTTCGACGATTCGAGACGGATGAAAGCGGTGACGGCCTTCCGCATGTTTCATTGCAATGGCTGAACGGCGGCAGCAAAGTCGGAAAAGTCGATCAACTCAACTGCGACGGCTATGGCGGAACTCTTACCGTAGGCGATCTGATCGATACCTTTGGCGCAGGCTCAGCGAAGGATTCCAAAATCGTGGACGTTCGAATTGTGCCGATCACTTCGTTGATTGCACCTCAATCCACCCCAGCGAACCCGGCCAATCGGGCGCTACCTTCCTCGCAGTCTCAGGCGCCAAGCCTGAAGAACATTCGCCGCCCCGCGAGCGCGCAGGAAATTTCGCAAACTTCAAAACCGCTCGAGTCGAATCAGGAGTTGAAAGCCGAACTTCCGAACTTCGCGCTTCAGCTCACGGGCTCGGTGAGTGCTTTCGGCGGATCGACGATCTCCCCCGCTCAACAAAACGTGAAAAGCGGCGCGATGCTGGTTCAGCTCGAATACCAACCCGATTTCTTTCAGCACTTCGGGATTCTTTCGATCGGGCCATCCGTCGGAACTTATCCGACGCTTGGAAAAACGAGCTCTGACCAGAAAGTCACGTCGGGATTTTTCTCGATCACCGGAGTGGGTGGCCAAGCAAGATATCAGCTCCATTATTTTGACGATCAATTTTTAGTCCCCTACGTCAGCTATGAAGCCCAATCGTTGAGTTATCGAATCAACGAGGGCGGCTCCGGTAGAATGACGGTTGCAGGAGGAAGCGGTGGTTTCTCTCTGCTTTTAAACCGTCTCGCGCCGGGCGAGGCGTCCGACATGTACCGTAGCTTGGGAGTCTCGCGCTCCTATCTCGTGATCGAAGGGAAATACCTCTCCGGAAGCGACCAAAACGTTCGCGTCAATGGAACATCGGTCTACTTCGGGCTTCGATTCGAGCGTTGATTTTCACCTTGCCTCGGCCTGACCCATCGTGGACAATTTTCCTAAATGAACACGAATGGGATTCAGCCCCTTTTTCAGGTCCAAGATCTGCAATTCGAGTATTCGCTCGGAGGACAAGACGTCGCAGCTCTTCGTGGAGTATCTTTCAGTATCCAGCGAAAAGAGCTCGTCTGCTTGACGGGCCCCTCAGGCTCGGGAAAAACGACCCTGCTGAACGTCCTTGGTCTGATTGAACCGATTCAAAAAGGAGATATCCGACTTGCCGGAAACTCCTATCAAGGTCTATCGGAATCCGAGAAAAACAAGATCCGCCGCCATCAGATCGGTTTCATCTTTCAATCCTTTCAGCTCTTTCCCGTTTTGAGCGCCGAAGAGAACGTGGAATATTTCCTCGCGCGACAAGGCATTGAGCGCGCCGAACGAAAGGTACGCGTTCAAGAAGCGCTTCAGGCGGTAGGACTCTGGGAAAAGCATCGCTTCAAGAAGCCACTCGAAATGAGCGGAGGACAACGCCAACGGGTTGCTGTCGCGCGAGCGATTGCTAAGAGACCGGAAGTCATCTTGGCTGACGAACCAACCGCGAGCCTGGACCAAAAAACCGGGCGCGAGCTGATGGAGACCTTTGCGGAGCTGAATGAGAAGCTAGGGGCGACTTTCATTGTTTCCAGCCATGATCCGATGGTCCGACAGTTTCTTCCCCGGCAGATCCAACTCGTCGACGGTCAACTCTCCGTAGGCGCGCATCTCTCTGCGGAGACCGTGTCATGATTTTAAAACTTGCCGCTCGAAATCTGCTTCGCAACTCGCGCCGAACCTCGGCCATTCTTTTGACGGTCGCCATGGGCTCGACATCGCTTTGGATCTTCAATGGCTTCATTCGGGGCTTGATGGATCAATATCGCGATAACACGATTCACTCTCGCTACGGCTACGGCCAAATCAACCAAGCGGGATATCGCGGCAAGGTATTCGAAAAACCTTGGGAACATTGGATGACCAACGCCAGCGAGATCAGCGGGCGCCTCCAGAAAGTCCCGGGAGTCGAGCACCTCTTCCCTCGAATCCGGTTTTTCGCTCTTCTAACGAACGGAAAAATCAACGTGAGCGGAAGCGGCGAAGGGATTGATGGCGTCGAGGAAGCCAAGTTCTTCACGACCCTCAACATCATTGAAGGAAAAACGCTCGAGCAAGAGCCAGACGGAATCATCCTGGGCAAAGGACTTGCGAACTCACTCGACGCTAAAGTCGGAGATCGCATCACCGTTCTCACTACGACGGTGAACAGCTCGATGAACGGCGGCGACTTCAATGTCGTCGGAATTTTCCATTCCGGCAATATCGATTTCGATAACTTCGTTTTTCGCATTCCGCTCAAGCAAGCCCAGACCCTTTTGGACACGGATCGGATCGAGTCCCTGGCTCTGGGCCTGAGCCCGACTACGCCGTTTTCGGATGTCGCGAAGGTCATCAACGAAGAGTTCAAAGAGCTTGAGGCCACCCCATTTGAGATCCTCGATGAGGTGTTTTATCAACACTCAGTGGATTGGCTGGAATCCCAATTCAACGTCATTCAGACGATCATCCTTTCAATCATTATCCTCGGGATCTTCAATTCGGTTTCGAGCGGAATCCTCGAAAGAAAGCAGGAGATCGGAAATTTGCGCGCCAACGGTGAGTCATCCATGGACGTCCTTCGTCTCTTGGTCACTGAGGGCGCGATCCTCGGAGCCCTAGGAGCCGGTATCGGCTTGGTCATCGCGCTGATCGTGAACGCCACCTTGCTGAGAAACGGAATCACGATGCCTCCCGCGCCAGGCATCACTCGCAATTTCATTGTCCCGCTGAAGCTATTGCCGAAAACCGCGCTGACCTCGTGCGGCTGGGAAATGCTCACCGCGACGTCCGGCACTTTGATCGCCTCATTGAAAGTCGTTCGCCTCTCGATTGCCGAGGCGCTTCGCTCTACCTAGGGAGAAAAAAATGAAAAAACACGCCGCTCTCGTCTGTATCGCCCTGTTCGCCGGTCGCGCTCTCGCCGGTGAAAGCCCCGCTTCGATTATCGAAAAAGTCGATAGTATCCGGAACCCCGCGGAGAGTTTTTTTATGAGAGTCGCGATTCAGGACTCCGGCAGCTCGAGCACCCGCTATGTTTTCGATGTCTCGCTCGCGGGCAATACCAAAACCTTGGTCAAAACCGTCGAGCCCGCTCGCGAGCAAGGCCGAAACTACCTCATGCTTGAGCAGGATATGTGGGCTTTTCTCCCCA
>CAZCBS010000190.1:2619-8304 GCA_964496965.1 uncultured Bacteriovoracaceae bacterium | reverse complement strand
GTCGCGTCCTTGAGATTGGCGTAAGTCGCGATCTCACGATTTTTTATCACCCGCTGGTAGATTTCGGGCTTAAGAAGCGACTGAATCGCCGGGGGGCTTTCTCGACTCACCGCGCTTGCGAAAATTGCCAGCAAGGAGACGACTGCGATTTTTAAAACCTTTGGGCGCCTTCTCATCGATTTAATTCTAACTGGACAAACAACGGGTGTCGCTCATAAAACTATAAGGAATGGTGGAGCCTCAATCTCCTGTACCACCGGTAGCACCGGTACATGACGAACTCACTTTCAATACGACGCCGAATTGGCTCACGCTGATTCGCATCGCGTTTGTGCCGATCGTCGTCGGACTGCTTTTCGTTCGCACGCCGACCGCCGATCTCATGGCGGCTATCGCCTTTACGATTGCCAGCATCACTGACTATTTTGACGGCTATCTCGCTCGAACTCAAAAAGTCGTCACGGTTTACGGAAAACTTCTCGATCCGCTGGCCGATAAATTCTTGGTTGTTTCGGCTTTGATCATGCTTCAGGAGCTGGGACGAATCCACCCGGTCGTGATCATCCTTTTGATCTGTCGAGAGCTCGCCATCACCGGACTTCGAGCGCTCGCCAGCGCCGAGGGCGTCATCATCGACGCCTCGGGTGGCGGCAAATGGAAGACCGGCACTCAAATGGTCGCCATTCCCCTCATCATCGCTTGCGACCAGAACCGAAGGCTTCTCGACCTCCCTCTCTACCCGATCGGCATGGTTCTGCTCTATATCTCGCTTGCGATCAGCCTTTGGTCTGCAAAATCCTATGTCGTCGACTTCTTTAAGGCTATTCGGGAACAGCGAAAACATCGCCAAAAAGAGCGCCGGCTGGCCCGTGAAGCCAGAAAAGCAGCCCGCGCAGCCCGGCTCGAGGCTCGCGTCCGGAAAAACGAACAACTTAAAGATTGAAGCTTGACCCAATAGCTAACCCATGTTTTAAGAAAGGTCTCTCGATGAGGTGCGGGTTTAGCTCAGTTGGCTAGAGCGCCACGTTGCCAACGTGGAGGTCGAGGGTTCGAACCCCTTAACCCGCTCCATTTTTCACCTCGAGATTTTCAAATGAACCCGCCTTGAGCGGGTTTTTTTGTGCCTATTTTTCAAATCCCCGTTGCTGCTAACTTTTCGCAAATTTTAACAAAAGTTCGTATTTATCGCCTTTGTCAGCAATTCTGAGCGCTGTTATATAAGACTCTCGGTGAGGCGACTCCATCAGTAAGCTTTGACGTCCCCACGTGAAGGGATTGAGGTCATTGTATTCCATAAGTAAATCCGCGACCAAGCGAGAATGTCTTCCGTTCCCATTTACAAATGGATGAATCGCAACCAATCGATGTTTCAATCGAACTGCAATTTGATCCATTGGGAATGTTTTATTTTCTAGCCAATATTGAACATCTCCGAGCAAGATCCCTAGATCCATTTGAATTCTTCCAGGTGGTGAGCCGATGTTAGTTTCCCGCTCTCGAATTTCCCCTGCCCATCTCCAAGTTTGATCAAACATTCTTTTATGCAAAAGCTTAAATCCACTGACAGATAAAAGATCTCGCCTTAAGGATCGGCTACGTTTGGCCCATAAAAGAGCATCAGCTATATTTTGCTCTTCGAACTCATTGAGTTCACCTTGGGTCGTTAAATTTGGAAGAAGCCCTCGAAGATCCTCCTCCGCGAGCGGTGTCGACCCAGGAGGATTTTTGAATTTCATTTCGTTCTCCAGATTTTTCGATCTCCCTTCAAAAGCAGCTCTTGTGCCAATCGCTCAAGCAACATTTTTCGTGTTTTGACCGAAGTCCCTTGCGCCTCCAACTCCATGGTGGTTCCAACTTGATTCGAGATCACTTCACTGGCCCTCAAAGCCTGATTCTTCAATGTTTCCTCAAGGCTGCTTTTAGGAACCAAAAAGTAAACAAACTCGCACTCTAACGCTTCAGCGGTCTTTTTCATCGTCTCTAGCGTGACTTTACCGAGGAGTTCATCTTTTTCGATCCGCTCAACTCTTTGTTTAATGGTTCCTATTCGAACCGCAAGGTCCTGCATGGACATTCCCAAAGATTCCCTAATTTCTTTAATCCAACCGAGTCTAGGCCTTTTCAAGTTAAGGCGCTTTACTTGCCCCAAACTTTGATCAAGCTGAGATCTCCGTAGGCTTGCTCTCCTTTTCATTTATCACCGTCCATTTATAGGTAGACATTATAAATCTTATCGTCTATATAATAATAGACTTTATATATATTTTTGTCTATATTTATATAGACCATTAATTTGCCGTTGTCGTGACCGGATGATTTCGCTATAGCCGGGACCAAAGAGGCCCTCATGAGCAAATTACTCTGTGTTTTGATCACGCTTTTCTTTGCGCCAAGCCTGGCGGGAACTTCCGCGTATCTCCGAGCGCAAAAGAAAGTCCTTGCAACTGACGGTAGAACTTGCGCAGCCTACCTCTTAGCAGCAGTGAATGATATGATTTTTGCTTTGATGGCGTATTTGAGTCCGTGATTTAAAATGCCACTCGGTGAGTTCGCCCACTTGCCCCAGAAGTCTGCAAGTCACTTACCCGCTGTTTAAATCGACAAAAATACGAAAGATCCAGAGTCACTTGAAATCTCACCACATCTAGATTTTCCAAAGGAGCTTCTTTAACCGCACTGAATTCCTCGAGAAAAACTCGCCAGAGCTGTTTCCGATATTTCAGCGCCGAGGAGATATCGCTAAATCCGACGACTTTCCCAGTCCCGTACATATCACGAGCCGATTCAGGAACTAGAAAAGTGTAACGATCCATCAACGCCGCAAACTCGGTAGGAGGTTGCGTGACGAACGCCAGACGAGCTTTTTTTCTAGCATCCTCGACTTGCTGCTGCTCCATTCGAAATGCGGCATCGAGCGCAGTACCGTCCGGAATCGGCGCAAGCCTTTCTGAGTAAAACATTGAAAGCGGCGCAATCGGCCGAAAGCCCCGGCAAAACGAACGCTCCGCCGCGAAGGCGCATGCCCCATAAGCGTATGAAACAAGTTGAATCGCCGCCATCCACGCGACCACAATTCGCAAAGCCCGCTTAGTGATTGGATTGAAGCACGACTTGAACATAACCACGCGCCTCTCGACGGGGACCCAAAAAAACAGACTTTGGGAAATGATCCTTGGCTCGAACCCTAATCTCGCTATCGTCGGGTGCGATCAGGACCGGCATCGGATTTCGATGACAAGGAAGAATTCGAGCAGGGCCTCTTCCCATGACAATGACATCGTCACACTTAGGAACCGTCGCTAAGGTCACAACCACTTTGTCATCCGAATCGACGGAGTTTTGCACGGATTCGGTTGCAATCGGCAATTCGGCATCCGCGTCATGAATAGGATGGATAGGCTTAGCTTTCGTTAAGTCGAATTCGCAAAGAAGCCAGACGGTCAACTCTTCCCCAGATCGCTCTATGGTTTCTCTTCGCGGCGTACAGCCGAGTCCTTTGATACGCGATCGATTCACGACTTCTTGTTGATAAATGACCTGCCGTTCAGATGAAGCACTCAGGGATTTGACGCTAATGTCCGAGGACAGCATATGCGCTGCTGAAGTCCAGCAGTCATTCAACGCTTCCTTGCGAGCAATCCCTGCAGTCGGACCCGTCCCGGAACAGGATATGCGAAGTAACTTCCCCTCCACGCGCAGACTGTTCTGCGTTGCCCATGAAGGCATGGCGCTGACATCGACTGAAGCTAGCGCAAGAAGAACAGTCAAAGCGAGTCGCACCATCAAAGTGTCTCCGTGTCAGACTCTGTCACGGCGCCTTGCGGTTGTGCGGACTGCGCGGCAGGTGAAGAAGGTTCCTCGATGAAACGCTTCCATTGCCGATCCACTTTTTCCGAGAAGTCGCGAGACACGCCCGCCTTGCCCGAGGCGCGCCGAACCGCTTCGACAACCGCCTGATGGAATTCCGCTCCCGGCATTTCCACGGTTGCAAAGACTCGGTACTTAACGAGCCTTCTTCCCGTGTCACTCACGCTGACGACTTTCTCCCAGTAGCGATGCCGAGGTCTCAGCGACGAAGTCACGAGCCGAGTCGTCGCTCCTGCGATATAGCGAACTTGCCTTTCATCCATCCCCGTTCCTTCTTCCGCGTTTTGAAAAAGAAACTCGAGTCGCTTTTGAATGGCACCAGCAATCGCGGCTTCGGCATTGCTCTCGGCGATTCGGTAAGCCGCATCGACTCGATGATCTCCCGGAATTTCGGTGACGCCGAGCGAGACTACGTTATTTGAATCGAGTAGAAAAGGTTCCGACTCTTTGAGCCAACTCGGACGCTGACTCATTCCGTCGATTCTTGCGATCACTCGATCCGCAGGCGTTTCATCGACTTTACTGACGTACATCTTTTCGAGTCGGTCTGAAAAACTATCGTCGAGCTCAGAGCTCGCGCAACCTGAAATTCCCAGCATCAGTAACATTGAAAAAACCGCCAGAATCTTTCGGTGCGAGTTTTTTTGGCGCATTTTCACTTGATTCGCCCTCCCAAGTATCTGTTCGCATCAAGACGGCAACGCGCGGGAGCGCTATGCAACGAGTGGACCATGCGAATCAGTCGCCGCTTCGACGCTTATCGCGCTGTAACATGCGTTTGCCACAGTTTGTAACAAATCAAATTGCGCCGCGTTGGTCGCCCCGATATAAAGCGCCCCGTGAAGCAACAGGGGGCCAAACTTATTCCGTATTATCGCGCGAAGCTGTTGGAGAACTTTGCTTCCCGTCAGCGGACAAATCCGGCCTATTCACTTCGAGCGTATGCGCGATTCTTGAACATTCAACCTGCAAGCATTGGCGCAGTCCTTAAGGGAAAAAGACACCTCGCTCAAAACGAAGGCCAGAGAATCGCCACAAAACTGAGTCTTTCTCCCTCGGAACGATCCAAATTTCTAAGAAGCCTGAGGCAGCAGAAGAAAAGCTTAAATGCGTGTATCGATGACAGCGCTCCATTGGAGTTAGATGGAGAGCTGCTTCAAGAAGAAACTCACTATCGAGTCATCGCTGAATGGGAACATTACGCCATTCTATCATTGATGGATATGAGTGACTTCGTGAGTTCGTCGGATCATATCGCGAATCGACTTGGAATCACAAAGACGCGCGCCGAAGTTTGCATTCTTAATCTCATCCAAAGCGGATTGGTGAATCAGTCTTCCAACGGACAGATGAAGAAAAACGTCGATCATATCCGAACGACGGAAGATATCTCGTCCGCCGCTCTAAAACAGTCTCATCGCGAAACCTTGGAGATAGGGCTAAAAAAGCTCGAGACGGTACCAATGGAGCTCAGGGACTTCTCCTCATCGACACTTCTCATTTCTCGAGAAAAGCTTCCCGAAGCAAAAGCATTTATTCGCCGTTTTCGAAAACAATTCGTCACAGAAACAGAAGACCTCGATGGCAACGAGGTTTTTCAAATCGCTCTTCAGTTTTATCCCTTAACAAAACTTTCGGAGGAAAAATGAACTCGCGTATAGCAAGGAACGTTCTTTTATTTGCAACGATATCCATCCAGACAGGCAGCATGCCTGCGTTCGCCGCTGCGGGCGGTGACAAGGTCAATGGCGGGGATCTGTTCGAAGACCGGATCAAGGTCATTCGTTATGATATCCAATCATGGATTGGAAAAGGTTG
>CAZCBS010000190.1:0-2609 GCA_964496965.1 uncultured Bacteriovoracaceae bacterium | reverse complement strand
ACCATTTTAAAATTCTAACTAGCATTAGACTCGTACAATAAAAACTAGGAAGCTTGATTTAAATTCCAAAGGCTTCCGTAAGCTGCGGGGATAGCGCGGTCAAGATCGGAAATGCCGAAAAGACTTGCATCAACTTCATCGACGCAAGCGGCGACTCACGAATTGTCTGCAATGCAAAACGTTTTATGGGAACGAGCGAGTCCGATCAATACGTATTGGTTCATCACGAATATGCGGGCCTTGCCGGAATCGAAATTTCCAAAGGCGAAGACTCCGACTACCAAGTTTCAAATCAGATCTCGGGCTATCTTGAAAACCAAGTGATTAAAAAACTCGCAGTAAAGCCCTCCAATGCTGAAGTCACTCCTTTGCCAAGCAATGTTCGTGTTAGCGGCATCGACTGGGTTCATACACCTGCGTTAAAATACTCCTGCCTGGAAAAGATCGAACACGAGCAATGCTCAAGCGACGACCAATCTCACGAAGGTATCGCTGAAGTGAATGCTTCATGCGAAGTATGGACTTCCTTTGCGTACATCTTTCCGGACGGGAGTCGCTCATCGATGCGATATCGTCTCGAACTCTCGACCTACGTTGGATCAAATGGACTGGACATCCTTGGATCGATTTTCACAATGGGTTTAGCACAAATCATTACCTCACCAGCAAAACAAGCCTACGCGCTGTCTCGAGTGAAAAGCGGTTTCCCCGCCCTGATGTCACAGCTGAGCGATACGATGGAATCCAAGGGAATCGGACTCTGCAATGATTTTGTAAACTACAGCTCAAACTCGTTACCGACTCCAAGCGCGGCAATTCATCGACCGGATACTTCCGGATTATGCCGGACGACCACGTCCGCAACGATTTACACTGCCCCATCGAGTTATGCCGAATCGCTCACTCACAATTGGGCGGGAGCGGTTCTTTACGATACAGGCGTACGCGAAGATCGCGGGTATACGGTGTTTGCGAAAGTTCAAGTTCTAGTCCCAAATAACGGGGTCGATCATTATCCCCCGGATTCTCCAGGATGGATCAATGTCAACTACACAGACTGTGCTGCAACTCAAAACCGATAATGTTCAAAGTAAACTGGAAAGGATCAATCATGAAAAAGAATCTAGGATTATTTTTATTGGCTATGTCGACCAGTCTTTCAGCGCTAGCGGAGCCTTCGGGCGCCGTGGATTGTAAAGGCCTGAAGGACCGATTGGTGGCCTTTCAAAACGCCAATAGCAAGTTTTACGAGACCGCCATCAGCACGACGCAAGACACTGCGGATGTTTTTTCAAGCTGGTATGGAGGATGGTCGCAAAACGAAGGGAAAATCGTCCACATTCCTGTGGGATTCTTTTCCAACGTGGCGGCCTCGGCAAACACCGAGAATGAAAATGTCGAAGACTTCAAAAGAAAGACTGCAAAATTAAACTCGCAGCTCAACTCGATCGTCGTAGATGTTGTTTCTTGTTTGTCTCATCAATAGTTCATTGATTGAGTGGAAGGAAAAATAGATGAAATCCTTAAATCGTGTTGTTTTCGTTTTGATGATGTTGCCAGGTATTGCTTCGGCATTTTCTTTGGATTCGATTCGATCCATCGAGTGCGCCGATCGGTATGCCAGACCGGACGTGAAAGTGTTTTTCACTACTAGCGATGCACCCGCTCATCAGTATACTCGTCGTCCCGGCACCATTCCCTATAACTATGCAAACAGCAAGTCGCCCCACCACGGTGAACAGTCAGGACAAATGATTTTGAACAACAATCCAGACGCACAACAAGGCGTCATTGCCCTTATTGACACCTGGGATTCTCACAACGTAATCACTTTGGTACTGAAGCCCGTAGGTCGGCCAGGATTCTATGTGGGAATGTTATCCGGAGACCTTCAGTTCGAACAAGGCTGGCAACGCGTGACTCACTATCCTTTGAACTGCATTATTAAATAAAATATATTAAACTTCATTTCGAAGCCCGTCTGAATCACGCTCAGAACGGGCTTCTTCTTTTTTATCGCTTCATCAGTCGAATTTAGCCCAATCAATCCCCTCTGATCTTTGAATTTTAAATTCTTTCTGAATCATTTTCGCGTGATTACAAGTTGTAACCACGTGATTACAAATACATTGACACACAGCATCCTCTCCCATATAAGAGCGCTCGAACAAGGAATTAAAGAGAGGATATGTAGAAATGAGGCCCGCAAGTCCGATCACACAAGAACTGAGCGTGTACAGCTACCGAAGCTCACGTCAGTTTCTCTTAGATCAAGTCAATCGCTGGCAAAACTCGGCCGGCGGTGACTCGATTCGAAATCTCGCCAAACGGATGAAGATTTCCCACACCCTTCTGGTGATGCTCATCCAAGGCAAACGTCCTCTCCGCGTCAAGCACGCAGCCGCACTCGCATTAGGCTTTCAACTCAGCACCCAAGAACGCATCTATCTCCAAGCGATGATCCAGGCAGAAAATGCACGGGACTATGAAGAACAGCAGCTTTGCCAACTCTGGCTCTCCGAGCTTCACCCGGTCCGCTCTCAGGCCAATACGCAACTTCTCGATGAGTTTGAGCTGGTCTCCAACTGGATTCACATGGCAATTCCGTC
>CAZCBS010000189.1:0-8322 GCA_964496965.1 uncultured Bacteriovoracaceae bacterium | reverse complement strand
TGCCGCGACAAAGTTCTGGTTTTGGCTTTCGGCTTTATCATGGGCCTTTGGTTCCGGGCCTTTTTAACCGTAAACGTCCAGAACGTCGTCTTGCATCTGGAACAAAATGCCTAAATCCATCCCGGCGCGCTCAACATCCGCCACGACGCCTGCGTCTTTTTCGAGAGCTTGAGCGGCAATGCTGAGGGCCGTGGCGATCAGAGCCGCGGTTTTTCCTTCGACGACTTCGAGATAACGCGCGGTCGTTGGAAGCTCTTCGTCTTTGAGCAAAAACTCTTGGGCTTGGCCTTCAATGACTTGAGTGACGCCCTTTAAGAAACGGCGCGAAAGGTTTCTGGCCGTGCCGGCTTCCATCGGTTGTTCGAGAAGAAGCTCAAGCGCGAACTGGAACATCACGTCGCCACAGTTGATGGCTTGCGCGGGAGACCATTTTTTCCAGACAGTCGGAAAGCCGCGACGAAGCACATCGCCGTCTTGAAGGTCATCATGAACCAGCGTCGCGTTATGAACCATTTCCAGCGCGCATCCCATAGGAATGGCCGCAAGCGGATCCTTGTCGCAAGCTTCAAAAACCCAGCAAGGCATCAAGGCCCGAAGTCGTTTTCCGCCGCTGGCGAAATGATAGCGAGCCATTTCAGAGTTGAAGCGAATGCCTTCAGCTTCAGAGCGTTTGAGAAAAGCTTCAAGCGCAGCTTCGATTTGAGGCAGGCAAATCGCGGAGGTTGCGTTGATGTCGATTTTAGACATGAGCTGGCCTTTGTTTAAGTAATGTGTGCCCTTCACGTTTGAGCTGCTCGACCGAGGACATTCCGGTCACAAAAAGAGTCGTCCTCAGCTCCAAAATCAATTGATCGATCGCGGAGATTGCATCATCCACCGAGCGCTCCGCTGCTTTCAAGATCGGCAATGCAGCCGCGGCAGCATCGGCGCCTAGCGCGAGCGATTTCGCGATTTCGATTCCGTTCCGGATGCCACCTGACGCGATAATGGTCATCTCAGGAAGCTCTTTGCGACACGCGATGACGCTGTCCGCGGTGGGGACACCCCAACGCGCGAAGAGAGTTCCCAAAGACTGGCGATCCGAACGAGTGCTTCGATAGCCTTCGATCTTGGCCCAAGAGGTCCCCCCTGCGCCGGCGGTTTCGACTCCTGCGATTGGAAGAGTTTTCAGTTTACGAGCGGTTCGAACGGAGATTCCCGATCCGACTTCCTTGACTAAAACTGGGACGCCCAGAGAGGGAATGATGTCCCGAAGCTTGGGAAGAAGACTTGAAAAATCTCGATCGCCTTCGGGCTGAACGGCTTCTTGAAGAGGATTGAGATGAAAGTTGAAAGCGTCACAGCCGGTGTTGTCCACCAGTGCTCGAATCTGAGATCCCGTCACACCGGTGTTGAGCTGAACGGCGCCGAGATTTCCAAGAAGAAGCGGAATCCCGGGCGCGTGATCGCGCATCGCATAGCTCCGAGTCACGGCCGAACTACGGCCTTCACCAATCATCTTGCGCTGAGATCCCAGCGCAAAGCCGACCTGGCATTTTTCGGCTGCAAGGGCGAGCCTTCGATTGATCTCGCCAGCGCGCTCCGTTCCTCCGGTCATTGCGCCGATGATCAAAGGAGCCGCAAGCTTTTTGCCTAAAACGGTGGTTTCCAGGCAAATGGCCGAAAAATCGATCTCCGGAAGGGCATCGTGTTCAAAGCTCCACGCGGAAAACCCGTTGGAGTTCTCCGCGTAGAGCTCGATATCCTTCTCTAGACAGATCGAGATGTGACTGTCTTTACGATCCATAAGCGGTTTACTGAGCGCCCATTTCAGGAGAGCGGGATGGCGGAGCCTTTTTGAAGGCCGACTTCATCGAAGTCAGCATGTTCTTAGGCGAAGCCATGCTGTCGTTGACAGCCGTAGGCTCGTATCCGCAGTGCACCATGCAGTTTTCGCATTTCGGATGGCGACCCGTTCCGTACTTATTCCAATCGGTGGTTTCCATGAGCTCCTTGAAGGTCTTGGCGTAACCTTCTTCGCTGAAAAGATAGCAAGGGCGCTGCCAGCCGAATACGTTGTAGTTCGGATTGCCCCAAGGCGTGCACTCGTAGTCGCGCTTGCCTTCGAGGAAGTCGAGATAGAACGGAGAGTGGTTGAACACCCAGTTCTTCTTTCCGTTGTTCATGGGAGCCAAGATCTCGCGGAAAAGATTTTTGGTCTTTTCGCGCTTGAGGAACTTGTCTTGAACCGGAGCTTTCTCGTAGCTGTAGCCAGGCGACATCATCATGCCGTCCACGCCGAGCTCCATCATCTTATCGAAGAACTGATGAAGATGCTCTGGCGGATGGCCTTCGAAAACCGTCGTGTTGGTCGTGATGCGGAAGCCGCGCTTCTTGGCTTCTTTGATCGCTTCGATCGCGGTTTCGTAGACGCCTTCACGGTCCACGCACTTGTCGTGGTGTTCCTTGATGCCGTCGAGATGGATGCTGAAAGTGAGGTAGTCGCTTGGCGTGAACATGTCCATTTTGCGCTTCAGCAAAAGAGCGTTGGTGCAAAGATAGATGAACTTCTTGCGAGCAATCAATCCTTCGACGATTTCTTTCATCTGGGGATGGATCAACGGTTCGCCGCCTGCGATGCTGATGACAGGCGCGCCGCATTCTTCAGCGGCAGCGAAGCATTGCTCAGGCGTGAGCATCTTTTTCAGAATCTCGTCTGGATATTGAATCTTTCCGCATCCGCCGCAAGCGAGGTTGCACTTGAAAAGTGGCTCGAGCATCAGCACGAGAGGATAACGCTTATTTCTCATCAGCTTTTGCTTCATGACGTAACTGCCAACAGACATGGCTTGTTTAACTGGAATTCCCATCTGTGCTCTCCCTCAATTCAATTGATGTTCAATTCGTTCAAATCCGAAGTTTTGTAGACGCTGCGAAGTTCTTGAATGGCTTGGTCAAAGCGGTAGCGCGGACGGTAGCCAAGTTCACGGCGGATCTTATCCATCGACATCTGACTTCGCGTACATACCATGTCAATCGCCGTATGAGTCAATAAAGGACGTGAGCTCGATCGAGTGAGTCGGGCTGCAGTCTCAAAAGTCGTTGCCATGGCTCGTGCCACGCTGAGCGGAATGGAGCGCTGAATGGGACTCTGGCCTGCAAGAGCTGCAACTCCTTGAAAATAGCGAGCAAAGCTGATTGGGTCGTTATCACCGATGATATAGGCCTGACCGACCGCTGCGGGATGTTCAGAAACGAGAAGCATCGCGTCGATCAAGTTTTCAATGTAACACGGGTGGCAAGATCCGTTTCCTCGGTCTAAAAGGAACATTTTTCCTTTTTGGATCATTCGAAGGGGTTCTTCGAGCCAAGTGCTTCGGGCGCCATAGACCACGGCATGTCTCAGGACGGTGACAGGAAGATTTCTTTCGCGATAGGCAGCGAGCGCGAGTTTTTCGCCCTCGATTTTGGTGCGCGAGTAGGGATCGAGTCCTGGACCGTAAGGCGACTCGTCATCAAACTGCTCGGGCGAAGGGACGCCAAAAACCGCAATCGAGCTCAGGTGCACGAAGCGACGCACGCCGTGGCGCGAGGCGTTTTCCAAAAGCCACGCGGTCCCTTGCACATTGGCTGCGCTGAACTCTTGGTCGGAGCCCCAGTCAGCGACTTGTCCGGCGCAGTGGTAGATATGAGTCGTGCCCTGAAGCGGTTTCTCCAAGGAACTCTGATCTTTGAGATCCCCCATGGCGATCTCGGCTTGGTCGGCGATCTCGGGCAGAAGCTTTTTGATGCTTTGTTTTCTGCAAAGCACGCGGACTTTATGGCCTTCTTTCAGAAGTCTTAAGGCGAGATGGCTTCCGATAAATCCGGTTGCGCCAGTAATGAGGGCGGTTTGGGCCTCGCTCATGAAGTGGCTCTCGCTTTCGCTTTTGCTGCGGACTCTTCCGCTAGAAACCAATCGATGCATCGCTGAATGGCGGGAGCCGCCGGCCCCGCTTTGAAGCCGAGCTCGCGCTCCGCTTTGCTTCCGTCAAAGTAAAGGTATTTACCAATGAGTGCGGTCATTCCAACGGTCAGAACAGGTTCTTTTCGAGTGATTCGATCGGCAACGAACTCGCCGGTCCAAGCCACGCCTTTCAAAAGCGGGAGGGGGACTTTCATTTTCGGTTTTGGAACGCCTGCGCATTCGGCCACTAGCGACATAAACCGTTGGTTAGTGAGGTTTTCGCCCGCAAAAAGGTATTTTTCCCCGATGCGCCCGTGCTCCAGCGCGAGCCAGAGTCCACGAACGACGTCGTGAACATCGATAAAACATGCGCCACCCGCGACATAAACGGGCCATTTGCCTTTGCTGATATCGGCTATGGGTTTTCCGATCGGAGTCGGTCCAAAGTCTTGCTCGCCAATCGCGGAAGTCGGATGAACGATCACGGCAGGAAGGCCGCGCTCTTTGACGTAGTCGCTGATGAGATCTTCGCCCGCTTTTTTGGTTTCCGCGTACGGAAAGCGCACGCCCTTCAAATTAAAGTGCGAATCTTCGTTGCGAGGCGTTGGATCGAGCGAGGCTCCTAAAGTCACGCAGCTACTGACATGAATCAATTTCTGGATGCCATGGCGAAGGCAAGCTTCCGCGATGTTGCGGGCGCCGTCGAGATTGACCTGAAGAAAAACACCGGGATTTTCGGACCAGTAGCGGTTGTAGCCCGCTAAGTGGAAAATCACATCGCATTGGCGAGCAAATGCATCGAGGCTTTCCGTGTCTAAGAGGTCGCCCCAGACGGTATCGTAGCTTTCTCCCTCGTTTTTCTGGAGATTCTCAATGGCGCGAGTTGAGGAGCCTCGTTGCAAAAACACGACGGGGCGATGGTTTTTCGCAATGGCTGATCTCAGAAGGTGATTGCCGATGAATCCGTTGGCGCCGGTGATTCCAACTCGCATTTTTACATTTTCCTCGTACCTCGATTGGGTGAAATAAACAATATAATCAGGTAGTTTTGCTGCGCTGCGCGGTCGTAATGAAATCCTGACTTTGAAAGTCAAAAAACTCTGCTAATAGAGGCCGCATGAAATCTCTATCGAAAACCACTATGACGTTTGTAGCTCTTTTGCTCGCAGTCTCTGCTCAAGCAAATACCACGGAATCCATGTTTCAACGAAAGAGCGCGCTGCCTTCCGAGCTTCAATCGATGGTGCTCGAATATCTTCAAACTCATTGCAGCGAATACGTGATTCCATACGGTTTGTATGAAATGGGGACGACGGTGGAAACCGTCAGGGATACCGAAGTCAGAAAGCTCCACTACAGCACCGAGATTAACGCCCACTATTATCCAGACGGAATGCACCCAGGTTTAGCTCGCATCTTTGTCCAGTCGTCTCAGACCAGTGTTTTTGATTCAAATCCTCGCTACGATATCGAGCGCGTTTCGGTGGATGGGTCGGATTGTAAGTAAGGCCAAGTTAGCGCATTCTATCCGATTCATCAGTTTGAATGGGACGAGTCAGCGGGAACATTTCCAGATTAAATTGAAGGACTACGTCCCCATCTTCAGCTGAGGTTGCCGCGATCTCTTTTCGAAATCGACGGAGCATCTCTTTGAATTCTGGGGTCGCGGCTTTGCAAGCCGGAATTGAAAAACACTGAAACTCGCGTTCGTCCAATGAAAGGTTAATGGCTTCGGTCGCGATGCGATTGATCTGCGCGAAATAGGATTTCGCTCCGGCGTGATGATGTTCTGTTCGAGTGGTCACGGAGTTATGCTTTGGCTTATCTGTTTGGCTATCAAGTAAACCCATGCGGCGAATCCTTTCGAACGAACGATCGACCTGGCTACGGTCTTTTTCCCAAAGGAGATTCTTTCGCAGTAGATCCAGGTCGTTTCGAGTCGCTTTCAGTCTTAATGCCGAGATCACCGCCGCATCGACCCAGTGTGAAAAAAGCTCATCGTCTTCGGACTCATAAACATTTTCAGAGGTTTCTTTGAGAAAGTTTTTAGTAGATGACACAGTTTCTTGAGGCGTAATTGAGCTGAGAAGGTGTTGGAAAACGCTTTTTTCTTCTTCAGTTCTCGCTCTTGACGAAAGAACTAATGCTTCTAGAAAGCGAAGCTCCGATGGTTCTAATTCGATCCCTAGTTTGAGAAAGTTTAAATCCTTTAGTCTTAACGGCTTGCTCTTGCGAAGAATCGCGACCAGTGCCAAAGGAGAAGGCAAGCCCATACTCTCAGACCATCGACGAACCGTTATCTCCGGGTCTTTCTTTTGAAGAGCCGAGTAATAGTCACGCAGAAATTGAACGGGATCACGATAGCTGAAGACGACCGGAAAATCCATTTCCTAGCTCCTTGGAAATTGGCGAGTGGGTGAAATTGCCTTTGTTGATTTTCAAAGTTTGAAAAGAAATTCAACGATCGTCAACTCTTTTGACAGTTTTAGGCGTGGCGAGATCATGTTTTCAGGCTGTTAGCGAAGGCATATTCATTGCTTTTGGCTTTGGGTGTGAGTAAGTGCGTCGAGTTTTTGCAGCCGCTCCTCTTGGTCTCGTACCAAACCGGATGTTGCCACAGGCGTGTACTTCGTTTCTAGCAGGAGCAATCATGAAAAAATCAGTGATTCATTGTTTAATCGTCAGTTCGTTGTTTGTAGGCGCATCTTCGTTTGCTGTTTCCAGTCCTTCATCCGGGGGCGATGGGCCTTCCAATTCCAGTTCTGGAAAAGCAGACGGATCGCGGGTTTCTTGTCCTGTGACCGTCTGTGAAAAGATGTTTGAAAATTATCCGAATGCTGATCGGGATCGCATTCAGAAACTAGTCGATTCATGTAAGAGTGACAAAATCGATGAATACAATTGCAGAAGCGTGAAGACTTCAGATGGTGAGCTTGTGTCTTGGTATACAGACCGAGTGTTTGGCTCGAATGAGGGAGCGATCTATTTTTACGACTTAGATGGAAAACCTGTAAAAACTTTAAAAATCGACCGAGATGTTCATTACGCGTCGACATTTGGAAATTCTTGGGCCGAGTTTGTTCCTTTGCCGAACGGAAAGTTCTTCGCTCTGGAAGTTGGATACTCGGTATGGAAAGATGAGAAAAAGATTCCAGGAAAAGTGAATCGAATCGATGTTTTTACCTCCGATTTCAAACATCTCTTGAGTTATATGCCGATCGATCTGAAAGAGAATGCTTATTCCATTTATCCGGAAGACGTGACGGTTCAAAACAACTCAATACGCATCGCGAATTCGGAAGTCCAAGCATTGCTTTCCACGGAAGCAGTGGATTCTAACGCTGTTGCGACGAAATATCGCGAAAACTGGATTGAGGACGCATATGGGCCGGCTTTTTTAAAAGGCTTTTTCGAAGCGGAGAAAAAGCATCGGTCCGATCTTGATTCTTGCGCGTCAAAGCCGACGTTTATGGGTGTTCGAAAGCTCTGCCTATGGAAAGTGGATTCGGATTATGAATCGGCTCTTAAGAATCTCGCGTCAACAGCTGGCGGCAGGGCTGAATACTATCTCAGCAGAAAGTTTATCCCGACCGAGAAAGATATGTATGAAGAAGCAAATGGAATTTATGCGCTTCCTAAAGAAAATCCAGCTTATCTCGTCGGTCTGGACGGAATGATGATGGTCCGCTGGTTCAACAGTTACTACGCGGGTGGTGTCAACTCCGAGGTGGTGCGCTTTCCCGTCGCAGAAAATCCTTTCGTTCAAGGAAGCTTGATGTCAACGCAGACTAAGTAAGTCAGCTTCTGAACTAATGCCAAACCCTGAAGACCGCGCAGTCAATCCTGTGCGGTCTTCTTTTTCGGGATAGTAAGAGATTATCATCAAAACCTGGCGCTTAATGAACCGAAGTGGCGCTCGGCTTCGTAAAGATTATGTTGCGCGCAAAGGAGTCTTAGGTTTTCAAATTCTGTTTTTCCGCCCAGCGCAAAGGGTTCGACGTGGTCAACCTGCAACTTGTAAGTCGCTCCGCATTTTCGGCCCGTCTTGGGATCGACCCAAGTACATTTGCTTTCGTCTCTTTTCCAGACGGCTCTTACGAGCGCGCGAGGAATATATCTTGACCTTGATCTTGTCGAGCTACTGGAATGATCGTCTTGATGCGCCGCTTCGTTCGGCGCCGGAGTGGTCTGCGTCGGTGACACAGTGGTACCCGTTGCAGTGTCTAGGTTAGATGACCGCTTTGTCTCTTGCCTAGCAGGATCAAGTTCTTTCAACCCAAGCTTTGCAAGATAAGCAATCAAATCAGCCATCGTCATTTCAGGATGAGAATGCGCAAGAAGGCCTTTGAGCTTTTCAAGATCTTGAAGCAACTCATCGGTCGCATAAAACTTCACCT
>CAZCBS010000188.1:1729-8347 GCA_964496965.1 uncultured Bacteriovoracaceae bacterium | reverse complement strand
GTCTCAAGAGCCGGAATCGTCACGCTTAAGCGACCATGATAAATCTCCGCCAAGCCATCTCCGAACTGCTTCGGAGTACGCAAAGAGTTTCGGCTCATGAGTATTTTTTCTGAGGGTAAAAATCCCTGATTGACTTCCGATCGACCGGCGTCTGTAGTGAGATTGAATCGATCAGCCTGGATCACATCGATTCGCTTCACATTGTACTGAGCGGGACTTAACGGTAAGGTTGTATGAGCGCTCACGATATCCGCGTCGGAATCGGGCAGAAGAAATGCGGCGCAATCGATAATGGATTCTTTTCGTAGCTCAACGAGCTTTCGATCGATCTCGGCGCGAGTCCGCAAATTTTGAAATTTTCCTTTCAGCCAGAAAAGATAATCGCGGACAGTTCCGCCTGAGATTTCAGCCTCGGCATCAGCGCGCCAAATGTCCCGAAAAAGATTCACCTTACTCGAAAGCTCGAGAGCTAGATTCTCAAACTCGGTCTGAGTCAGCAAACTGACACCGGAGGCGCCATGTGCAATTGAAGTGGATAGAGAAAGCAGGAGAGCGATTATTAAAGGTATTAAAGGTGTCCGGCTACTTTTGGTTAAGAAGTGCGTCATGATCTGCCGCTCAATTTTACTCAATAGTTTGTTCGATTGCCGGACTTTGACGCGCTTCTTAACCAAAAGTAGCCGGACACCTTTTGACTAGGAGTCGCGGGAGCGGATGATGCTTGGGATTCCGTTGTCGCGCCAGCGAGCGAGATTTTCCGGGAGATGTTTTTCGAGCAGCTCTGCTAGGTAGGCGTGATTGTTTTCGTGATAGGCGTCGATCGTATCTTGCATGAGCGAGAGCAGGTCGACTTCGAGCACGTGAACGCTTTCGATATGTCCTGGCTTAATGACTTGCTTGGAGTTTTCGAAGGCGTCGCTGAAGGTTTGCATTCCGTCGAAAAGCTTGGCGAGCTCGAAAGAGGGGTGTTCGCCTTTTTTGAAGCGCTCGCCGGCCTCGATCGAGAGGCGGGCCAGATGGTCTGTGAATGTGATGAGGCTTTGAAGTGTTTCTTCGGCAAGCTCGCGCGGATGGACCGTTGTGATTTCGATTTTTTGCAAGTCGCCGAGAGGAAGGAGCGAGTAGGCCGCTTCTTCGCGCTCGGAGATTTCTTGGTCATCGATTCGAATCGAAGAAATGCAGCTGGTGTCCGAGTTGTATCTTTGTCGGAGAAGAGAGAGCATGTCGCCGAGCGATCGATCAGCGTTGAGAGGAGTGTCTTTTTGGATTCCGTTCACGCTAAAAGTCAGTTCAGTTTTCATATTCGATCTCCCCAATGCGTCTTATGACGCGTTTAATGCGCCGGAGGCGTTGGCGGCGAAACCAATGCCAGCGGCTCCGAACGAATCGCCACAGGACGAGCTAAGGTCAAGGTGAAGCGGATCCATTCGCGAAGAATTCCCACGCCTTCAAGCAATTGCCGATAGCACTCAGCCGTTTCGCGACCGAGCTCCGAAATCTGCTCGCCGAGCAGATTGTGCATCAGCACTTTGGACATTTGCGAGAATGCGGCGAGAGGAGCGTGAGTTTTGCCCAGTCTCTCGATCAGGGCGTCAAGCTCCTGAAGCTTTTTCGACATGTCTTGGATCTGCTCGCGATCGCGAAGCTGCATGATCTTCTGCGACTTGAGCTTGGACGAATGACGATTGAGATGAGTCGCGGTACGCGCGGCCTCGTCGCAGATCTTGGTCAAAACCTCGGCGGATTCTTGAAGCTGCCTTAAGCTTTGAATCAGAGAAGGCGTGATCGCATTGCGAGTGAGCTCTTGTCCCAGCGGAGGAACCCAGCCGCAATACCATGCGCGAGCGATGTGGCCCATGACCATCGAAGTCCAATCGTTGAGCTTCAATGCATGCGGACTGATCGCTTCGTATACTACGCCGCCGCCATCGCTTGAGCCGCGAATGCGGGAACGGAAGGCGCGAACTTCTCGGCTCCGAGCTCCGAGACCCTGCTTTTGTAGGTGCTGCTCGAACGTGAGCTGCCGACGAAAGACAGAGTCTTGAATCGCGTAACTCCAGGCTCCGTAGACGAGGTCCGCGGAGAGCTGAGTTTTGCAGACATGTTTTGCGGTCGACATTGGCGTTTCGCAGGCTTCGCAAGGAAGATTGGAAGCGACGACATAGTGACCATTTCCGTAAGGACCGGTTTCGTTCCAACGAACTCCGCCAAACGATAGATTGAGAACGCGAGTTCCCAAAACGCTGGCCAGATGAACCGCTGCCGTATCCGCAGCGATGAGCCACTGAGCTCGACTGACTGCCGAGGCCCAAAGATCAAAGTCACTGCGACCCACTAGCGAGAGAATCGACGCTGCGTGCGTGCCCTGGCGTTGCAGGGTGAGGATCAGGCGATTGGCGCGCTCTTGATCTTCTTTTCCACCTAAGAGAAAGATGCCGTATTCTGGGTGATTTTTCAGAATTTGAGAAATGAGCGCAGCCCAGTTCTCTGATTCCCAAGTTTTTTCTTCTTTGCCCGCGCCTAGTTGAACGGCGATCCATTTCTTGGATCGATCGCGCCAACGATTTCCGAGATCTTGATCGACTTTCAATGAAGCGGATAAAGTGAAGAAGCTCTTGGAGGTCACGGGCGCATCGCCGTTATCGGCGGGCTCTCCGGCGTGGATTTGTAGAGCAGTCAGAAGCTGAGTCGTCAGAACGTCCGTGAGATGGATATTCTGATGAATCCCGCCTTGGACCACGGCTTGGATGTAGTGGCTCCAGCCATCCCTGCAAGACAGCGAAACATCCGGAGCGCGAGAATATCCGAGCTTGACTCGCGAAGGGATCAAGCCGGCGAGATAACTGCTCGCCTCAGAGTAAGACCAGTTCAAAACCAAGTCCCATGGCTCTTGCACCAATGGGCGCACCCAGCCGGCGAGTTTTTGAAGCGCTTCTTTTTCCGTGCCTTTACCGCTTAATACCGGGCCTAGGATTTCGTCTGAAGGGAGGACGACCACGTTCTTCAGCCACGGAACGCGGCGCGCGGCTTCGGCGAAGCGTTCGCGCACCACGAAGTGGATCTCAAGCTGCGGGTAAAGCTGCTGAGCGGCTCGCAAGGCCATGAGGCTTTGCAAGGTGTCACCAAGCCGAGTGAGCTGAATGATCAAACAACGAATCGGCTTGGTAGGTGTTTTGTTCACACGGACTCCTGAGTGCGTGGAGAGCGGCGTTGAAGGAAAGATGGAACTTCGTTTCCAGTCGAAGGGAGCGGAAGCGGCGCTGGAGCTGGTTTTTGCTCATCGAGCAAGGCTCGCAAAAATCCCACGATGAGTCTTTCCACGGCCGCGGCCTCATCGCCTTGCAGCGCGGGCGCGCACGGGTTTTCTACGATCTCTCCCTGAAGTCTGTTCATGTCTGTAGCCATTAATCCTCCTGATTTCCGGCTGTTGTTGCACGTTCTCATGCTGGGTCTTGATGGAATCCTTCCTCAAGTCTTCGCAGGAGCTCCCGGGCACCGTTATGCTCGGGATCGAGCTGTTGAATGCGGATGCAGGTCTGACGCGCGTCCGATGCGCGTCCGAGATGGTACTGCAGGCCCGCAAGACTATACAAAAGATGAATATTAATAGGAGCGACCTGGACGTATTCCTCCAGGATCTTCGCCGCCACTCCGTAGTTCTTGATCTCGTAGGCGCATTTCACGAGATGAAAAATCGCGGTCGGGTTCTTGAGCTCGATTTGAAGCGAGCGCGCGAACCACGCGTGAGCGGCGAACTTGTTTCCTTCGGCGAGAGCGCACGAACCCAAACCGCAGAGCGCTTGATGGCTCTTGGGATTGGAGGCGATCGCATCGTTGAAATGGCGTTCCGCTTCCGGGATCCGGTTGTTCTGAAGATAGAGTGCGCCGAGATTGGTGCGAATCTCGTCCGCATCCGTTTTGGTTTCGAGGGCTTTGCGATAATGGCGCTCAGCCTCTTTCAGGCTATTGAGGCGGCTCCAGCAGTTTCCGGCGGTCTTATGAAACTCGTAGCGAGTCGCGGTGTCGAGCTGGCGATGATGAAGAGCGCGCTCAATGACTTCCGCGGCTTGCTGATCTTTTTTCTGGCGAATCAAAAGCGAGGTGAGCGCTTTATAGGCCTCAGGCGTCGGATGATACGCGATCGATTCTTCGAAGTTAATTCTCGCTTCTTCCAGTCTTCCTTCGGCTTCGTAGCAACGCGCAAGTCCCATCAGCGCGATCGAAGTCTTGTCGCCAGAGGATCCGATGGCTTTGTAAATGTTCCTGGCGAGCGTAAAGTCTCCCGATGAGAAAAGGACTTCAGCGGATTGAAGCAGGAAGGGAAGGTTGAGCTTTCCGTCGGAAAGATAAATGCTGTCCGCTACGGTTTGCGGAGCCTTTTCAGTCGGTAATGCTTTTTCTATGACTGGCTCTTGTGGAGGAGTAGGGCGTGTCGTTCGAGTCTTGACTTGAACGAAGTATCCCATGATGGGCGATCCGGCCGAATCGCCGAGCGCACCTCCGGTCGGGTCGAAGTCGTTGAGCGCTTCTTCCAAGGTACGGAGCCGTACCATGCGATCGCCGTGCATTGGAATCGGAACCACGTCGACGATGTCGAAATCATCTTTATTAATTAGGGTATGTTTAAGAAAGTCCGACGGATTGGAATTCTTCATAGCGTCGTATCGAACCCTTCCCCTGGCTCATTCACCCAAGTGCTTTTGAACTTGCCGGCTAGTTCATGGCTTTTGCGCGAGGCAAGCAGGTCTTCCTGAAGTTTCTTTTTTCGCTCTTCGATGAGGGAGGTCAGCTCGTTGTCCTTGAGGATAATCGATTGGATCAGGCGATCCTTCTCGTTCAACACGGCTTGAACATGGGAAATCAGTTCCGGCGTACGCTCGGCGAGCGAAAGGGAACGAATGACTTCGGTCACTTTTCGATCGTAAAGGTCGAGCACCTTCAAGATCGAGTCTCGCTCGCGAAGGAAGGCATCGAGCTCTTGGTGAAATTTTTCTTGGACGACGCGCTCCCGAGCTTCCTGATTCAGGAATGCACCCGACAGCTCGAGAAGTTTCTCGAGGCAGCGATTCTTGCTTTGGAGCACTTTGATCACGTCCATGTGAGCGATCTTTCCCCGTTGAGTTCTATGGTCACTTGCCTTGGTTCACTTGCTTGACGGCTTCCTTCCATCCTGAAAGGAGAGTTTCCATCAGCTTCTGCACGGTCTCGAGATGTTGCTTGTTGTTCTCGAGGTTGGCTTTCACCAACGTCTCCGTCATAAAATTATAGAGCCGTTCCAGGTTACGAGCAATATCGCCGCCGATTTCGAAGTCTAATGTATTGGCGAGCTCGTTGAGGATATCGTGCGCCTTGCCGATCGCCATTCCTTTGGCGGGAATGTCCTTGCGTTCAATGGCCTCCGACGCTTTTTTGACGTTATTGATGGCGGCCTCGTACAGCATGATGAGAAGCTGGCCTCGATTCGCTGTTTTGACTGCCATTTGCTTGTATTGGTTTGCGCCGTAGTTTGTGCTCATCGCTTAGTTCCTTACAGTTCCGTTATTCGCTATCCACCGAGGAGTTGTTGAACAAGATTACCGCCGCCCCCGCCTGGGAGGGTGGCGCTCAGGTACTGCTGCTGCCTTTGCATGGCACCCAAAGACGCCTCAAGACGAGAGAACTGCTCCGTCAGCGATTGCTGGCGGCGCTCGAGGTTTCTCTGTTTCACATCGATCTGGTCGTCGATATTTCGAATTCTCTGCTTGAGCGCGTTCTCGCGCTGAGCGAGCATGCCATTGCCGCGTTGGGTGTAGCCGTTGAGCAAGGTTTTCATCTGAAAGCCCATGCCAAATGAACCCGTGAAGATCTCCGCGAGATGCTCGAAGTCCTTCTCCATGACCTTTTGAAACTTATCTTCTTTGAAGGTCAGCGTACCGGTCTTGTCGAACTCAATACCGAGGTCGCTCATGAAATAGACCTTGAAGTGGTCTTCGTCGTCTGGATTTCCCACGCCGAAGCCTTCGTGCATCAGGTTGCGGAGGCGATATTCGATCGTTTGAAGGCCGCTGTCGCCCGCGAAGGTCGTGCTGGTATCGGAGTCTTTGTCGATTTTGTTTTGGTCATTGATGAATTTGAGGACGACGTTCACCTGATCGACGAGGTTTTTGACCTTGCCCGCGATCTTTTGGTAGTCCTCGGTGATGCTCATCGTAAACGGTTGGTCGGGTTTGGCCTGCTTGAGATGAAGGTTCACGCCCGGCAAGAAATCCTGGACGTCGTTGCTTTCGGTTTCGATCGGAAAGCCGTCGACCTTCAAGACCGCGTTTTTCGCGTCACGCGTATCATCGAGGAAGAAGTCTTCTTCTCCGTCGAGAAAGTAAAATTCGGGAAAGTTGATCTGATTCACTTCGCTTTCTTTCTTGGCTGTCATGCCTGTTGTAGTTATTTGGGGAGTTCGTGGAGTAGCAGATCGAAGAAAATGGTTTTTCACCGGGTAAGGAATCAGCCATCCGCCGTATTATTTACCCGTCGGATCATTTCTCGAGGATGTTCTCCTGATCTCCGCGTGTCTGGCAGATTTTAAGATATCGCGAATAAGAGTATATACCAAGAACGCCATGGGAGCTGATACTGATAATA
>CAZCBS010000188.1:0-1719 GCA_964496965.1 uncultured Bacteriovoracaceae bacterium | reverse complement strand
TCTCCGTCGAGAAAGTAAAAGTCGGGAAAGTTGATCTGATTCACTTCGCCGTCTTTCTTGGCGGTCATGATCAGTTTCCAAGGTTTGTCTTCGTTCGACGAGTCTTTCACGACGGCGGCGCGGACGGGAAACTCGCTCTGTTCGTTGATCAGTCGTGCGATTCCGCGGAGGCTTGAAGCGTCTTCCTCGACATACACCTCTTTGCTGTCGCCGTTAGGTAAATCGAGCGTGATGAATCCCATTCCCATGAGAGGCTCATCGGGATCTTTGAATGAATTGGAAATCACCGAGGTGCGCGCCGCAAGCTCATCAATGCTGATTGCGTAAGTGCCGGGATTTGCCTTGTCTTTGTCGATCGTGACGCTCATCTGGGAAGCTCCGTCGCCGAGATCGACTTTGAATTCGCGGAGTCTTTTAAAGGAGGAGACGTCGTCGACCGCTTTTTCAAGGCCGCCGACTTTTGTTTTGAAATCGCCGAAAAGCTTGAGGCGTGCGTCTTCCTTACCCTTGCGGGCTTCGAGTTTGTGAATAGGCTGCGACTCGGCGTCGATGATTGTTTTCACAGCCTGTTTAAACATGCCCCCGCCAACGGGGTCGAAACGCAAACCCAACTTCGATCCTCCTGATCAGTCCTCGAACTCCTGTTCGAGATTGGGACACTTGTCCTTGTATCAGTATGACGAGGCTACGAGAGGTTGCCAATCGGCAGTAGTTGCCGGGTCCAAACACAACATCTATTAAAAAATAAATCGCAGAATGTGGGCGCGGTGACATCCTGTCACTGTTCCGCTCGGCATCCTGCCTGAACAGCTTCCACATTCTGCGATTTATTTTTTAATAGATGTTGTGTTTGACCGTCAGGTTTTTGACGGATGTTACTTGATGGCGCATTGCGTTGCGCATGACTAAGGCAAACGCAAGGACTCCAACTCAAAAATGGAAAGAATTTATGAAAATGCAGAATCTGGAACTAAAAACACTACTCTTCGTCATTTCGAACGTCGCTATTTTGAATACCGCTTTTGCTCAGCCGGCTCAAATTCAAGATTTCGTTGGCAAATACAAGGTGACTGATTGCTCGGTTTGGAGGTCTCATCGTTCGATTCCGAGTTCGTATGAGGTGGTCAGCACTGGGGTAGCGATTATGTTTCTTCCCGATGGTGAATTGTCCGCAAGTCAAGGTAAGTTCTTTTTCTACGATTTGTCCTCGGATCCTGAAAGCGGGTTGAATGTTAAAGTTCCGGATTCTTCTATTTTGAACCATGGCTAATCTCATGAGCAGGGCGTCCCATTTTTTGCATCGCCCATCTTTGGTGTCCGATACTCATGGACTCAAAGCATCGAATTTGATGATAGCAGCAGGAAGAGTGTGCGTATTCGTAACAAGAATTGCTTTACCGGTGGCACTGTGATGGGCGGATTTTTTTGCGTTGAGCGCGCTTACGTTGACTGTCGTCTTGAGCGTGAATAAGTATTTCGCCAGGACTTTGATTCCAGTCGACCTCTTGAAGAGGATCAGAGTAACGCCGGCTTGAACAAAAATAAGAAGTCATGCGAGCGAAACTTTAGAATTTTTTTTAATATTTATTAGGTATAAATTAGCGATAGCAGAAGCATTTTTTTGCTTTTTTGAATGAGCGATTCTGGCCTTACTAGCTCGATCCTCTGCGGTAATGTCTCAGCCTGAGACTGCGTGCTGCAAAAGAAGATCGGATCAGG
>CAZCBS010000187.1:0-8423 GCA_964496965.1 uncultured Bacteriovoracaceae bacterium | reverse complement strand
TAGAGCGCCAAGGTCCCCGGGCCAAAGTCATTTCGCGCGCCCTTCGCGCAGGAGGCTTTGAGGGGATCTACACCGGCCTTCACCAAACTCCTGAAATGGTCGTCAACGCGGCCATGCAAGAAGACGTTCATGTCGTCGGTCTCAGCATTCTCTCCGGCGCGCATAACGCCCTCGTTCCAGAAATCGTCTCGGGAATCAAAACTGCTGGTCTCGAAGACGCTCTCTTCGTCGTCGGCGGAATCATTCCGGACGAGGACATCCCTCTTCTAAAGAACTGCGGCGTTCACATGGTTTTCACGCCAGGCGCTGGCCTTCAAGAAGTCGTGGACTATATCCGGTCCAACGCTCCTTCGCGGAGTTAAGTAGATTTAACAAATCGATATCGCGTCGTAGCCTGCGCGCCCGCCTTAGTCAAAATCCCACTCGATACGCCAGCAGCCAAATCCCGACTAGCGGTCGCAGTTGAAATCGTTTTGAAAAGCCGCAGATAATCCTTACGTGAAAACTCACGCTCGCCAAACTCAACCCGTGCGCGATCCAGTCTGGATTCTTGCGTAGCTGGTACAGGCCTGAGTTGATCCAAGAAGTCTTTCAACGCATCTCGAATAATTTCTAAAGAAAACTCGATAAACTCCGTCGAGTCCCCTTTCTTGTCACATTTTTCAAGAACACTATAATAGGACTCTTGCCGCTCTTTGATAAGGGACTCAGCGGGAATGTATTCAAACGCTCGATGGTGCCGACTTAAAATCAAAGATTGCCAAAACCGCCCGATTCTTCCATTTCCATCAGAAAATGGATGAATGAACTCCAACTCATAGTGAAAAACACAGGCACGAATCAAAGGAGACAGATCATCTTTGCTTTTTAAAAACTTAAAGAGATCCTCCATTAAGCCTGGAACATTCTTGGCGGGCGGAGCCACATGCGATACTTTCTGCCCTTTAAGAATTCCAACCGATCCGGATCGATATTTACCCGCATCATTCACAAGACCTTTCATCAGAATCTGATGTGCCATCAAAAGATCTTTCGAACGTGCAGAATCAAAATCATCGAACATTTCATAAAGCCGAAGCGCGTTCTGAACTTCGACAATATCTTTTAACGGACCTACAACACGTTTGCCCTCCAGGAGTGCTGTCACCTGATCGAGATTCAACGTATTACCCTCGATCGAAAGACTGTCTTTGATTGTTCGCACTCGATTTTGGCGGCGAAGTTTGGGTTGTGGAATTGGTGCGTGCAACCCTTGGTACTCACCCAAAAGCAGGCTGATTTCGGATGCTAGATTTAGAATTTTCGAGGTCAGAGCAAATGGCGGCCGCATTCTATGATAGTATCAAATGATACTATCTAAAGACAATAGTACGTCCGACTCAGGAACCAACTTCCACCGCTCTTTAAACCGCGACGAAAAGTCCTCGAAGGACTCTTTATTAGCCGCGTTATACAAAACTCGAATTTTGCATTTTCTAAACTTCATCTTGCTTCGCCCCCCAAGTTTCAAAAAAGTCGGTCCAAAGACCGACTACCAAAGTCAAAATCCAAAAAAATGTGGATAAGTGTGTGGATAAGTGTGTGGATAACTTGTGGATAACTTTTTCATCCCCACTCTATCCACAGGGTTTTCCACCGATTTATCCACAAGAATCAGACGACTTAATCTTTTAAAAATAAATATTTAGAAAGTTATCCAGTTATCCACACGTTTCTATACTGTTTGGATAAAAACGAATACCTGCTACAGAAGTCGGTCTTTGTGGATAACTTTGAAAACTCACCTGAAAGAGCCCTCTTTTTACATCAATTACTGAGTGAGCTACTCGGATTAAAAATTTTATCCACATTCTTGTGTGGAAAACCTGTGGATAACCTTGTTTTAGCGCCCTTTTGAAAGTTATCCCCAAAGTTGTCCACTTATCCACACGGCTTATCCACTCAGTTTTCAACATGGATTTCTTAATAATTTCTAAATGATAGGTCACTTATCCACATATCCACACGCTCTACTACGACTACTAGTATTTATATATATAAGTATTCTCTTAGGGGACCCTCTCTTACTCGTCACAGTTAAAGCTTCATATCGCCTCTGGACTTCGCGCCTTAAGGCTTATAAGGGATAGAGAGACTGTAGAGGGGAAGGAATATGAATTTTACAATTCAACGTGAACCGCTTTTGGATGCTCTCCAACAGGTTCAGTCCGTTGTCGAAAAAAAGAACACGGTACAGATTCTAGGAAACATTCTCTGTGTTGTTCAGAAACAGGAACTTTCCCTCTGTGCAACCGACCTTGAAGTCGGTATCAAAGTCACCCTTCCAGTTGAAGCCTCTCAAGAAGGAAAGATCACCCTCTCAGCCAAACACTTTCTTGATATCGTGAAAGAGCTTCCCGAAAAGCCGCTTCACATCACTCGTAAAGACAACAACTGGGTTGAGATCGTTTGCGGTAAATCTAAATTCAATATCGTTAGCCTCTCAGCAGACGAGTACCCTTCTCTTCCAACCTTTGAAGACAAAGCTTACTTCGATGTCAGAACCGAAGCTTTGACTGACATGATCACTCGCACTGAGTTCGCGGTTTCGACCGATGCGACTCGCTATCATCTTAACGGCGTTTTCTTTGAACATCTTGAAAACGGCGTGATGAGAATGACTGCAACTGATGGTCATCGTCTCTCCTTCGTTGACTCAGAAGTTTTCCTCAAGATGCCCGAGCTTAAGCGCGGCATCATCGTTCCTAAAAAGGGACTTACTGAAATCAAGAAACTGATGAGCCAAGGCGAATCCACGATCGGACTCGCTTTTGAGCGTGGATATATTTTCCTTCGCTTGAACGGTTCTTACCTCTTTGTTCGTCTCATCGATGGTGAATATCCGGATTACCGTTTGGTGATTCCAAAATCCACCGATCGCGTCGTGAAAATGGATCGCGAAATCTTCACTCACGCACTTAAACGCGTCAGCCTTCTTGCTCACGAAAAAAGCCGTGGCGTGAAACTCGCGCTTCAAAATGGCGCTCTTGTGATTTCTTCAAGCAACCCAGACATGGGTGAAGCTCGTGAAGAGCTGGATGTGGATTACACAGGCGATGCGATGGATATCGGATTCAACTCCAAGTATCTTCTCGATTGCTTGAACGTCATGACCTCTGAAGGTCTTGAACTTCACATCAAGGATCGTTTGAGCCCTGGAATTCTTCGAGGCACCGGAAGCTTGAATCACACTTACGTGATCATGCCGATGCGTATTTAGTTTTTGACGTGAAAGTAAAGACGCTTAGACTTCGGAACTTCCGTAACATCGTCGAAAGCGAATTGGATCCAGATCCAAGCTTAAACTTTCTTCTCGGAAAAAACGGCCAAGGGAAAACCAGTTTTCTTGAAGCTTTAGGATACTTATCCACATTGAGATCCTTTCGAGGCTCAAAAACCCCTGAAGTGATTCGTTGGGGAAGCGAACAAGCTGAAATTTCTTGTCGGCTTGAAAACGTAGAAAATGTGGATAGTGTGGATAACTTTGTGGATAACTGGTCCACTGAGTTGAAAGTCGCGTTTGCTTTTACTGATCCACAACATCAGCGAGCATCCAAAGTCGCATTCATCAATGGAAAGCCTTACAAAAGTTCGACCCAATACCTCAGCCAGCGGTTTGGAAATTTTGAACTTGGATTTCACTGTGTTGTTTTCAACCCTGCTGATCACGATCTGGTCCGAACAGATCCTGCCACACGACGCGCATATCTTGACCGAGTGCTCGCTGCCGAGGATGTCGAATACCTAAAGGCCCTTCAGAAATATCAACGCGTCCTAGAGCAAAGAAACGCGCTTTTGAAAGACAGCGATCGACCTTCGCCTGAACTTCTCAAAGGTTTCACGGAACCGATGAGTAGTTATGCTGCTTATCTCACGTATAAACGACTTGAGTGGGTTAACCGTCTGGCTCAGCGCTTAAATGAAACAGTGCATCAGATTGCTCCTCGGCAGCCTTTTTTGAGACTTGTTTACCTCTCGAATTGGGTCCCTCAGATTGAAAATTTATCTATAGATAACAACGGTTTATCGCGAGTACATTTCACTGGACATGGGACTCTGCCTTCATTAGAACTTTTAGAACAAGCTTTCTGGAAAAAGCAGGCTTCACTAGAGACAGCTGAATGGAAATCCAGACATTCGCTGGTTGGTCCTCATCGTGACGATTGGACGTTTTTCCTGGGAGAGCAAGTTCTCAAGGGACATGGCTCTCAAGGCGAAGTTCGATCGGCACTTTTGGCACTGAAACTTTCGGAAGTTGAGCTTTTTCGGAATGCAACGGGGCATCGCCCGATCTTTTTGTTGGATGATTTTTCATCCGAGCTGGATCGGGAGAGAAGAAATTTCCTGTTGGGCTTTCTTGCGGAAAAGGATTTGCAAGTCTTCGTTACCACGACGGATGACTCGTTTCTCATCGGCAAGCACTACTGGGTCGTAAACGGAAGATTGGAAAATCATGGCAGCTGAAAACAATCACGAAAACGGATCGCAAGAAACGAATGAAGTCGAAGTGATGGAGTCGACGACAGTGACGTCAGAGTACTCTGCCGACAAAATCAAAGTTCTCGAAGGTCTTGAAGCGGTCCGTAAGCGTCCCGGCATGTACATCGGTGATACGTCTGTTCGTGGATTGCATCACTGTGTTTACGAAATTGTGGACAACTCGATCGACGAAGCTCTTGCAGGCTACTGCAAGACGATCAACGTCACGATCCATGTGGATAACAGCGTTACTGTCGAAGACGACGGACGCGGAATCCCGGTCGGAATGCATAGCACCGGCATTTCGGCTGTCGAGCTCGTCATGACGAAACTTCATGCCGGCGGTAAGTTCAATGAAGAAGGCGGCGCATACAAAGTTTCGGGCGGTCTTCACGGAGTTGGCGCGGCCGTTGTGAACGCGCTTTCCGAGAGCCTTCACACCGAGGTTCGCCAAGGCGGCAAAGTTTATAAGATCAGCTTTAAGCGCGGCACTGCTCAAGGTCCTCTCAAAGAAGTGGGCGTTACGGAAAAACGCGGAACGGTTCAGACCTTCAAACCGGATCCTGAAATTTTCAACGTTCTCGAATTCAATATCGATACGTTGGCCAACCGCATGCGCGAGCTTGCGTTCTTGAATAGCGGCATTCGCATCACTTTGACTGACGAGCGCCAAGAGCCGTCGAAGACTCAAGATTTTCATTACGAAGGCGGCATCAATCAGTTCGTTGAGTACATCAACAAATCCAAGAACAAGATTCACGATCAAATCATCTACATCGCCAGCAGCAAGGATCACGCAACCATCGAAATCTCGATGCAGTGGAACGATTCGTACTCCGAGACGATTTCGTCTTACGTCAACAACATCAACACGATCGAAGGCGGCACGCACGTTTCTGGTTTCAGAAACGCCCTCACCCGCGTGGTGAACAAATATGCGACCGACTCGGGTCTCGCGAAAAACATGAAAGAGACGCTGACCGGCGACGATATTCGTGAAGGTCTTGCGTGCGTGATCAGCGCCAAAGTGCCTGAGCCGCAGTTTGAAGGTCAAACTAAAACGAAGCTCGGTAATAGCGAAATCGAAGGCTTCGTGAACGGCGTCGTTTACGAAAAACTCACCGATTATTTCGAGCAGAACCCATCGGTTGCGAAAAAGGTCATTCAAAAAGGCATCGACTCGGCTCTTGCGCGTATCGCTGCTCGCAAGGCGCGTGATCTGACTCGTCGTAAGACAGCTCTCGATCTCGGCGGCTTGCCAGGAAAAATGGCGGACTGCCAAGAGAAAGACCCTGCCCTCTCTGAAATTTATCTCGTCGAAGGGGATTCCGCAGGCGGATCCGCAAAACAAGGCCGCGATCGCCGGACTCAAGCGATCTTGCCTTTGAAGGGCAAGATCTTGAACGTCGAGAAAGCGCGCTTCGACAAAATGCTTTCTTCTGAAGAAGTTAAAGTTCTTATTACCGCGCTTGGCGCAGGTATCGGAAAAGAAGATTTCGATATTAACAAAGTCCGCTATCACAAGATCGTGATCATGACCGACGCCGATGTCGACGGCTCGCACATTCGGACGCTGCTTTTGACTTTCTTCTATCGTCAGATGCGCGAAGTGATCGAAAAAGGATATCTTTACATCGCGCAGCCGCCACTTTATCGCGCAAAGAAAGGCTCGAAAGAGCGCTATCTTAAGAATGAAGCCGAGCTTTCGGAATATTTGCTCACCAGCGGCTTGGATGGAATTCAAATCAAGGCCGATGGAAAAATGATTCCTCAAAGCCAAGTGCTTTCCGGCCTGAAGTCCGCTTCTCGCTTTGGCAAAGCGATTGAGCGCGTGGCTCGCAAGCTTCACCCGGATGTCTTGCGTGCTCTCGTCGTGAATGGCGTGAACGCCGCGACTCTTGAGAACGAAGCCAAATTCACGGAAATCATGGCGAAGATCTCGAAGGAAGTTCGATCAAACGACGTTGAGTTCGAATACACAATCGAGAAGGACGCCGAGCACAATGCTTGGTATGCGAAAGTTCAAAACGTGGTTCACGGCTCTCGGAGACAAGCGCCGATCAACGTCGCGACGCTTGATTCTCCGGAGTACGAAGAACTTCTCAAGTTCTATCAAAGCATGCTCACCTTAGGCACTGGGCCATTCACCATTGCTACTGAAAACAAGGGCGAAACAGTTGTTCCGACCGGCGAGGAGCTCGCTTCCAGAATCGTTGAGATCGCAAAAACCGGCATGAACGTTCAGCGATACAAAGGTCTCGGAGAAATGAACCCAGAGCAGCTCTGGGAAACGACCATGGATCCGGCGCGCCGTACGCTTCTTCAAGTCTCGGTTGATGACGCGGTTGAAGCGGACGGAATTTTCTCGGTTCTCATGGGAGATGCCGTTGAGCCTCGCCGTCAATTCATCGAAGAGAATGCCCTTCGCGTAAGGAACCTCGATATATGATCCCTGGTTCTCGCATTCTCGGAGTTGGTTCTTACGTTCCAAAGAACGTATGGACGAACGACGATCTTTCGAAATTGATGGATACGTCCGACGAGTGGATCCGCCAGCGCACGGGTATTGAGCAGCGCTATTGGGTGGATCTCAACTCGAACACCGGTGCATCTGATCTTGCGCTTGAAGCTTCTTTGAAAGCTCTTGAAGCGGCAAAGACTAAGAAGGAAGAAATCGATCTCATCATTTTCGCGACCTTGAGCCCTGATCATGATTTTCCAGGCTCGGCCTGCTTTCTTCAAGCAAAGCTAGGCTTGCCGGGAATTGCGGCTCTCGACATTCGTCAGCAGTGCTCTGGATTTATCTACGGAATGTCGATCGCGGACTCGTTCATCAAGACGGGAATGTACAAAAAAGTTCTTCTCGTTGGAGCCGAAGTTCATTCTAAAGCGCTCGATAAGACGACGCGCGGTCGCGAAGTCTCCGTGCTTTTCGGAGATGGAGCGGGCGCTGTTGTGATTGGAGCTGCCGAAGAGGGTTTTTCATCGAAAATTCTCTCCACTCACCTTTACGCTGATGGAAAATACGCACAGGAGCTTTGGATCAAATCGCCTGGAACGGCTTACGCTGGCGATCGCACCACGCACGATATGGTCGATAAGGGCGATCATTTTCCGAAAATGAACGGCAAAACTGTTTTTATTCACGCATCCAAGCGCATGCCAGAAGCCGTGATGACGGCTTTGAACGCGAATGGCTACAAAGCTTCCGACGTGGACCTTTATATTTTTCACCAAGCCAATTTGCGAATCAACGAAATGGTCGCAAAGCAGCTTGGCGTATCGGAAGACAAGGTTTTCAACACGATTCAAAAATTCGGCAACACGACTGCCGCCACGATTCCTATCGGTCTTGACGAAGCGGTCAAGGCTGGGCGTCTTAAGCCAGGAATGCTTGTGGCTTCGGCCGCGTTCGGAGCCGGCTTCACTTGGGCCTCGGCTCTCTACCGCTGGTAAGGAAAAATTATGAGCGAAATCCAAACACCCGAAAAAAGTAATGTCGTCTTGGTAAATATCGAAGACGAAATGCGCGGAGCGTATCTCGATTATGCGATGAGCGTGATCGTGGGTCGCGCGCTTCCCGATGTGCGTGACGGATTGAAGCCGGTTCATCGTCGTGCTCTTTACGCGATGTATGACTTGGGAAACACGCACAACAAGCCTTACAAAAAATCGGCTCGTGTGGTCGGGGATGTCATCGGTAAATACCACCCGCACGGCGACGTCGCTGTTTACGACACGATCGTTCGTATGGCTCAAGACTTCTCCCTTCGCTACCCTCTTGTGGATGGCCAAGGAAATTTCGGATCGGTGGACGGCGACTCGCCGGCAGCTATGCGTTACACCGAAATTCGAATGTAGAAGATCACCGATGAGCTTCTCAGCGACCTCGATAAAGAGTCGGT
>CAZCBS010000186.1:1422-8425 GCA_964496965.1 uncultured Bacteriovoracaceae bacterium | reverse complement strand
CGCATATCTGGCCATTGCCGAGGCATTGGCGTTCACTGAGAGCATCGGCATGGCACGGAAAGCGGCGCGCCTGCGCTACCTGCGTGATCGCTGGGCGAGGCCCCTTCTGCAAAACGAACGCGTTCGGTTCTATGTAGACCTCGACTCCGAGCCATCATGCGGCATCGCCACTTTTGGAATCGATGGGATCAAGGCCTGCGATCTTGCCCGGCATCTGGCCGAAAAACATTGCATCTATGCGACTCCCATCGAAGTGCCGGGTCACAAGGATTCCCCCTGCGATGCCATCGACGGTCTCCGCATCACACCGAACGTCTACACGACTTTGAATGAGCTGGATCGGTTCGTGGAAGTGATTGAGCACATCCTCCGGAACGGACTACCGCACAACTGACGCGATTGACGACGTCATGAACATCGAAGAGCGAATGGCGAAATTCGAATAAGAAAGTTGATTTCTTTTTTTTCGATCTGGGAGAAGGGCTTGTCTGGACTAGCGCTCTGTTCTTTTTTGAAAAAGCCTTGCGCTCTTGCTACTGCACTGAGACTTAGCGAGCCATCTTGAATCTTTTCTTCCAGCTCCGGAATTTCCTTCAAAAGCCGCATGGCATCGATCCGTCTGCAAGCGGATGCGGGACAGTAGCCAAGCTCGCGTGTAACATATTCAAAAAGACTTGAATAACTAAGAGACGCAAAAAGTCTGCGACGTTCTACTTCTTTGAGATGATGCAGAACCTGCAACGTCATTTCTTTTTCACGCTGCACGTAGTGTCTGGTTTGGGAGAGAAGGGCTTCGTTCGATAGATTTTTCAAAAACATGCTTCGCTTGTAACACGGAATTTTCTGCCCTCCATATGAAGCGCTTTTGACTTATGTTGAGCTGTTTTTGAAAAGGGATTAAAAAGAAGATTTTTTGAGGAGGGGCTTTACGGTGAGCGAGAGAGCTTGCTTAGAGCTTGAGATAAACAGCGGCTCTTGAAAAGAGGCTGTTTTTGATTTTGATGTCGTCAAGTGAAAGTTGATTTTTCTGAAAAATTTCATTGATCGATTGGAAGGTTTTTGAGAAATCTAAGTTAGCTTTGAATGTCTCATTGTTATCCTGTATATGTGTAATAAATCGAATTGTATGAATACTTGGAGATTGAAGCGCGCTCTCGGTTTCGGACTTGTCGGAAGCTTTGAATAATGAAAAGCAAAATGGAATCCCCGTTCTCGAGTCGAAGTAAATTGGACGAGATTCGAAGAAAGTTGTCGGACTCGCGTGTTCTTGGAAGCTCCCTTTTGCCTGAAAAGGCGACACAGATCGATCGGGCGAAGTTTAAAGCTTGTGAAGCGATCATCAGGTTTCGTCGCAAAAATGATCTGAAGCAAAAGGACTTAGCGCAACGTCTAGGGATTGATGAATCGAGAATGAGCGAGATCCTTCACTATAAGGTTGAAGGATTTACTTTGGATCGGCTCGTCGGCTACGCGCAAGTGCTTTATCCCAACTTGAAGCTCGATCTGACGGCAGTCTGAGCTGGAATTAAGGAATCTAACGCACCGGGAGGTGGTGGGGGCTCACCCCGGAATCAAATTCCGCGCCTTCAGCAACTCCACCGCCGCGTCGTTAGCATAAACGCTCGGAACGAAATTGCTGAAGCCCGAAAGATGCTTCATCAATGAGTTGTCGCGCTCGACCAACAGCGAAGGCTTGCCGGCCTTGGAAACGATCTTCACCGGATCGCGTTCGCGATAGAGATTCTCGCTTCCGCGCTTTTTGACGATGTGAGTAAGCCCGCGGGTAAAGACAACGTCCTTGTCCGGGATGTCCGCCAAGATCCAGGCCTTGCCTTTGCCGTGCTTCTTGAGAACGTGATTGAACTCCTCGATCGTGGAATGGATCTGCTTGAGAAGCTTGGTGCGCTCGGTGTCGTCGCCGCCGGATTTCAGGATCCGATGCGCGAAGATCGGATGATGGACGGTCTTCGGCGCTTTTCGGAAAAGAAGCATATGAATCAGCTCGGCGATCCGAGGGTCTTTGAGCTTTTTTTCGACCCGAAGCTCTTGGCAGCGATTCATGAAATAAATGTCGTTGAAAAAGAAGAAACGCTCGTCGCGCTCTTCGATCATGTCCAGAAGGTCATGGAACTGATGGATCAGTCCCAGATCGAGAAGGCCTTGCGCGATATGAGTCGCCATGATGTCGAACTTCGCGGAGCCTTGGTTCTTGATGACCTGGCTGTACCAGTGGAAGCGAGCGATCAGAAAATCTTCGACCGCGTGTGCGGCGTTTTCGCGCACGCCGAAAGCGACTTGATCCTCGCCGGCGTCGTAGGTCGACAAGTTGGCCAAAATATACTCGCGGTCGAACTGGCCGTATTTGATTCCCGTATAGTGAGAATCGCGAAGCAGATAATCCATCCGGTCCGCATCGAGATCCGAATGCATCAGCTGATTGGCGATTAGATGCGGCGAATCACCCTTGATGATCTTGGAGATCATTTTGACGTCAAAGCCGTAGTTCTCCAAAATCTGTGTGAGGCCGCCATCGTAGCGTGTGTTCTTGATGATGAACGAGCCCAGGTGCTCATGCGAGTTGGGGAGGCTCTTCTTCTCATCTTTACGGGTCGTACGTAGATCGTTTCCATGCCGGATATAGGCATTGTCGATCGCGTGCGAGAACGGGAATGTTCCGATGTCATGCAAAAGAGCGGCGATGCGCAGGCTTTTGTGGAGCATCGCCTCTTCGCTCTGCGCTTGAGGATCGAAAAGCTGCGAATCCGGAACGGCAAGTCCCAGCCCGCGGACCATCTGATCCATCGAGTGCATGACGCCAATCACATGCGCAAAACGATTATGTTCGGCGCCCGGAAAGATATAATTGGCAAATCCCAGCTGCTTGATCCAGCGCAGGCGCTGAAAGAAGGGGGAGTTGATGATCTTCTCTTCCCATTCCGTGATCGGGATAAACCCGTACATCACGTCGTAAATCACATGCTTGTTTCGGACCTGCTTCTTGTGAGTTGCTTTCACGTTTTAGTCGCCTTGCTTGACTTTTGCTGGAACGCTGTTGAGTTCACGGAAAAGCTCAAGAACCTCGGCGCGGGTGAGGACTTTGGATTCGCGCTCGCCATACTTGCGCACGGCGAACTGTCCGTTTTGCATCTCGCGATCACCTGCCACGAGCGAGAACGGGATCTTGGCGATCTGCGCTTCGCGAGTTTTCAGGCCCATCGATTCGTTTCGGTCGTCGACATCGACGCGGAAACCCATCGACTTGAGCTCGCGTGAGAACTCAAAGCAGTAATCGTTGTGAGCGTCCTTGATCGGAACCAGGCGAGCTTGAACCGGCGCAAGCCAGAATGGGAATGCGCCACCGACATGTTCGGTGAGAACGCCAATGAAACGCTCAAGCGATCCCAGAACCGCGCGATGAATCATCACGGGACGTTGCTGCGAATTATCCGCAGCCGTGTAGTTGAGGTCAAAGCGATCCGGCAAGTTGAAGTCGAGTTGAACCGTCGAGAGCTGCCATGGGCGCTTCAGAGCGTCTTTCACGATGAAGTCGATCTTTGGGCCGTAGAAGGCACCGTCGCCGGGATTGATTTTGTAAGGACGTCCGAGCCGGTCGAGCGTTTTCTTCAGGCCGCCTTCTGCCTTATCCCAGACTTCATCGGATCCCACGCGTTTTTCCGGACGAGTGGAGAGAAAGATCTGCATATCGGTGAAGCCGAAAAGATCGAACGTATGGAAGATCATTTTGACGACCTTCAAAATCTCGTCTTCGATCTGGTCCGGAGTGCAAAACACGTGGGCGTCGTCTTGGCAGAAGCTGCGAACGCGCGTTAGGCCGTGCGTGGCTCCGGATTTTTCGAAACGATGGAGGCGTCCGAAATCCGCGTAACGGAGCGGCAAGTCGCGATACGAATGCTTGAGCGTGCCGAAAAGAACGCAGTGGCTCGGGCAGTTCATGGGCTTGACGCCGAACTCGCGATTTTCGACTTCCGTGAAGTACATGTTTTCGACGTAGTTGTCGTAATGGCCGGAAGTTTTCCAGAGCTGAACGTCCATGATCTGAGGCGTGATCACTTCAGAATATTCGTACGGAACATACAGATCGCGGATGTATTGAACGAGGCGGTTATAAATGACGGCGCCTTTGGGGTAGAAGAAAGGCGCGGCCGGCGATTCAGGAAGGAAGGTGAAAAGCTCGAGCTCTTTTCCCAGCTTTCTATGGTCGCGCTTTTTCGCTTCTTCCAAGAGGTGCAGGTACTCGTCGAGCTCCGCCTGCGTGAGAAAGGCCGCGCCGTAAATGCGTTGAAGCTGCGGGTTCTTTTCGCTCCCGCGCCAGTAGGCACCTGCGACCGAAAGAAGCTTGATCGCCTTGATCTCGTTGGCCTTCTGAACGTGCGGGCCGCGGCAAAGGTCGATGAAGTCGCCTTCCTTATAGGTGCTCACGGTCGTCGCTTTCATCTTATCGCGAAGCGTTTCGATGATCTCGATCTTGAAAGGCTGGTTGAGCTTTTTGAACATCTCAATCGCTTCGGCGATCGAGTGCTCTTCGCGAATAAAAGGAGCGCCCGCCTTGATGACCTTTTTCATTTCCGCTTCGATCTTCGGAAGATCTTCGGGCGTCAGCTTATGGGTCATGTCGACGTCGTAATAAAAGCCATTCTCGATCGTCGGGCCGATTCCAAACTTCGCATCCGGCCAAAGGCGCTGAATCGCGTGGGCCATGATGTGAGCAGCCGAGTGGCGCATGGTTTCGACTTCGGAATGGATCTCCGGTTCGCGAAAGTCTTCTGGAAGTTCAACCGATTGTGCAGCAGATGGCGATTGGATTTGGCTCATAACTTCAAATCTTTACCACAGGCTGTGGGTCCTGGCCATCACCTGTTTGCGGGGATTTCGCCACAAACTGTCTCTTTCTGACACCTGAAATCAATGACTTACGGAGATGGCGAGCTTGGCCCAAGGGTTGCCTAGGCGCCTGGTCATATTTTGAAAGGAAAATCTTTATGAAGTGTCGTTTGTTTCCGGCCGTCATGACGGCCATTTGTATTTTGATGGGTGTTTCGTCCTGCAAGCCCGCCCGAAGCGAGAAAGTTTCGCTGGATGAACCCGGTGCCGCTGATTTGAAACTGAGGTTTGTTCTCTCGGGTGCCGGAGAAACGGTTCCTGATTTTGAGCGACCTGATCCCTCAAGGCCGATGGAGGGTGCGACGAAGGAGGGAAATATCCTTCAGCTGAAAAAGCGGGTCGCGATTTCGAAAAACAACCTTTATCTGACATTCGCCGATACGGTCGGGGCCAGACGGGTTGCCAATGCGACGTATGAGCACAAGATTTTAACCCAGTCCAATTCGACGCAGAGTGATTCTCATCCATCGATTCTTTCCTTCGACCGCGATCAGCATCAGTATTTTATTCCGTTCCGTGAGCTCGAACGTGAAAAAGGGGAAGCGCTCAGCCCGATGGACCTTCAGATTCTCGATATTGATCTCACTTGGAACGATGGGGCGAAGACTCATTTCGAAGTGCGTTTCTATGTAACGGGGGAGCTTCCATCGGCAGAGCAGGTCCGGGTTTCGCAAGTTTGGAATGAGCCTCAGTTCACTCAAGCAGCCCAGGGGGTCAAGCTTTCGGTCCAATCGGCAGCGAACCCAGAAGGTTGGGTGGTTCTGACCGAGCGCTATCAGAATCCGCTTTCTCGCCCGTTGCTGCTTTGGTTCTCGGCCGAGAAGGTTTCATTTCGATTGATCACGCAATTGGGAATGAAGATGAATTGGGGCGCTCAACAGAATTGGCTGGTGACTGATGACGCGGGATTTCAGATCGGGCCTCGGCAGTTTTCGCAGGCTTCTTTAGATCAGATGAAACTCGTGATTCGGGATGATTCAAAAGGCGATCCCAAGACGGTGACTTTTCAGAATCGTCTCGGCGTTCCAGTTCGGATCGAGCCGGGGCAGACTCTCGAGGTCGAGTGGCGAGTTTTTGCGTCGAAGGTGAGCCCTTGTAAAGATGGGGGTCCGGCTTCGTGGACTTTTCGAGGCTGCGCGGGCCCGACCCATGATGGGAATTCCTTCCATGTCAAACCGATCGAGAATCCGGACTGCAAGCCGCCTCAAGGATTTTTTGCCGCTGACTCTGGAACGCGTACCCATTCGGGAGTCTGGGAGGTTCAATCGATTCGGGTGAAGGGTCAGTTTCGGAACGACGTCGTTTTGACTGAAACGATCGGTGCTCAAGAGCATGCGTTCAAAGAAGCTGTTCAAGAAGGACTGGCTCGAGTTTTACCCGTAAGAGAAACAAGTCCAACGTCCGCAAGCAATTCTGAAATCGATGACCCGCGCTTTCAGTACTCCTGCCAAGGCATCTTCTAATTGGCGTCCCGATTTAAGATATGAGAAGAGGGGTGCGTATGTCTCTCCCCGAATTTTCGCCTCGCGACGCCTCCACTGATGATCTTGCCGAACTGGTCCGGATCGAGTCCGCCGTTCATGTCGCTCCTTGGAGTGATGCAGGGTTTACGGGGGAGTTCGAAAAACCTTACAGCCACACCTGGCTCATGACCGATGAAGAGACCGATCAGGTGATTGGCGGGTACATCGTGTTTTGGGTCATGGGAGAAGAGATTCAGATCCTCAATGTCGCCGTGGATTTGCCCTTCCGGGGGATCGGTCTTGCCCAGAAATTGATTCGAAAAGTGGTCGACTTTGGGCTTCGAAAGGGCGCCAAAAGGGTCGTTTTGGACGTCCGAAAGTCCAATATGGCCGCTATTCAGCTCTATCAGAAGCTCGGTTTCACGATTCAAACGGTCCGAAAAGGTTTTTACTCAAATGGTGAAGATGCTTACGGAATGCTCCTCGATTTGACCGTCGAAAAAGTCTTGGATTTCTAAAAGAAGACCGCTTCAGTTTTATTTAACAATTCCCTGCTTTACAAGTCTGGAAGCGGCTAGATAAGGTCCGGCCGCTTATGAAGAAGGTCATGTTACTCACTTTTGCGATGAGCATTGTGT
>CAZCBS010000186.1:0-1412 GCA_964496965.1 uncultured Bacteriovoracaceae bacterium | reverse complement strand
ATTTCTAAAAGAAGACTAATTTAGTTTTTCTTAACGATTCCCTGCTTTACAAGTCTAGAAGCGGCTGGATAAGGTCCGCCCGCTTATGAAGTTTTATCAAGCAGCCTTGAATCAGGGCGGAAAGCTCGCTCAAAAAGTTTTGAGCTTTACCCTTGTGATCGGTTTAGTGTCGACCTTTGTGTCGGCGGTTTCTCTTCCTCAGACTTCGACCGATGACTTTGGTTTTGGAGCTCATCATTCTTCGAGTCCCGTGAGCGCACTATCCGGAACGGCGTCCGTGGCAGGGATGTCTTACCGAGAAGTGACCGTGATTCTCTCCGAAAAGATGGTGAAGGCTTCGCAAGAGCAGATTGATCGCTTGGCCAAGCATATTATTTTCCTTTGCCAGCGGTATCGATTTGACCCGGCTTTCATTCTTTCGATGATCCAAGTCGAGAGTGGCTTTAACCCCAGCGCGCTTTCTCCTGCCGGAGCGGTGGGGCTGATGCAGCTGATGCCGGCTACGGCGGGGGTTGTGATCCGGGATATGAGCCCGCCCCTGGATAACAAGACTTGGGAAAGTATCCGCAAGCCAGCCGGAAATCGGTTTATCGTCCTGAGTCGCCAAATCTTGATCGATCCTGTGGTCAATCTGACCCTGGGCGTGGCTTACCTAGCGTCTCTTCGGGAACATTATCGTGAGCATCACCCGTATTTTGTTTTGGCCGCCTATAATATGGGGCCTGCAAGAATTGACGAGCTGATGTCGAAAAAAACGTTCAAACCTGATAAGACCAAGAAATATTTTGAAGCGATCCGCCAAGGGACGTCTCAGTTCCGTCTTTATCGGGCTAACCGCCGGCCTGCCTTTGCAGCCTCTTAAGCAGTTAGATTCCCTAGAGGTTAAAATTCAGTATGTACGAACTTCGTGTCAAGGTTGATTTCCCCGCCGCCCACCATCTGACAGGTTACCCTGGCGATTGCGCAAGGCCTCACGGCCATAATTGGGTGCTCGAGGTTTACGCGCGCTCAACGAAACTCGATTCTATCGGAATGGCGATGGACTTCAGGGATTTGAAAAGGGCGGCCAAAGAACTCGTCGCTCCCTGGGATCATCAAGACCTCAATCTTCTCGAAGATTTCAAGACGATCAACCCGTCCGCCGAAGCGATTGCCCGTCTTTCTTATGAGCGTCTCGCAAAACAGCTCGATGGCGCGGAAACCTGGGTTGATAAAGTCACGATTTGGGAGAATGAGCGTTGCTCGGCGACTTATTATGGTGAACGTTCCCTTGAGCGTTTGAGCCAAAAGCTGATTGCTCAAAACAGAGCTTAAGGAACGCAAATGAGGCAGCCCTCGGTGCTTTTATTATCGGGCGGGCTCGATTCGGCAGCAAATCTCGCTTTCTGCCACGAGCAGGATCAGCCAGACGA
>CAZCBS010000185.1:0-8440 GCA_964496965.1 uncultured Bacteriovoracaceae bacterium | reverse complement strand
CCGGCCAGCGCGGCAGCAACCTCGGCGCGTTTCAGTCGTCCACTGTCGATGACGTGCGCGATGCCGTTGACACAGCCGCCGAAGCATTCCGTTCGTGGCGGCGGACGACGGTGGCGGATCGGCAGCGGTACGTCGGCGAATTCCTCCGGCTGCTCAAGGAATCGCGCGAAGAAATCGCCCGCATCGTCACCCTCGAAAACGGGAAGACGATCAAAACGAAAACGAGACAAAACGAGGCAAGAAACTTACCCAAGATGATTTGAGTTAGGCTAACAGGCGAAGTGAGCAGAAGCTCAATCGTATGCTGTTTGCGCTCTTCAGCGATGAGTCGCATCGTGATGAACGGCATCAAGAACAGCAGAACGACGTTCATATTGCCGTAAAGCGGACGAACGATGCCATCCGTAATGCTTGTTCCTTTTCCCATATTGAACTGCTGATACTGCAGATTCTGAAGGAAGTAGTGGTTCAAGCTGTTGAAGAACATCCACCCCATGATGAAAAGAAAAAGGGCGATGACGATGTAGGCGATCGGGGACGCGAAATAAATTCTGAAATCGCGACGAGCGATGGTCCAAACGTTTCTCATAAATCAAGCTCCCGTGTTTTCGACGGTGGTCAGTTGGAGGAAGATCTCTTCGAGGCTGACGCGCTCGGCGCTGAACTCGAGCACGCCCATGCCTTGGCTGACGGCGGTTTCAACGATGCGATCGCGGATTTCGCCCGTGCCCGACGCGATTTCGACGGTGATTTTCCCGCCTGTCGTCGTTACCGCTTTTACGCCCTGAATCTGGCGGATCGCTTCGATCCCGTTCGATGCGGCGTTTTTTACGTTCAAGCTATAGATCAAGCCTTTGTTCATGCGAGTAGTCAGGCGATCGATCGTATCTTCGGCCACGATCTGGCCCTTGGAGATGACGATGATTCGCTGACAGGTGGCGGTCACTTCGGGCAAGATGTGAGAGCTCAAGATGACCGTGTGGTCTCCCGCCAATCCTTTGATGAGCTCGCGGATGTCGATGATTTGTTTCGGGTCGAGTCCGACAGTCGGCTCGTCCAGAATCAGCACTTGAGGATTATGCGCAAGAGCTTGAGCAAGTCCGACGCGTTGGCGATATCCTTTAGAGAGATTTCCGATCAGGCGTTTCCGAACATCGCCCAAGCCTGTTTTTTCTATCGCCAGATCGACGGCTTTCGCGGCGTTAGCTCCTGCCACTCCGTGCAGGCGCGCGGTAAAGTCCAAGTAATCGTCGACTTGCATTTCGGGATAGACGGGCGGGTTTTCAGGCAGGAATCCGACGTTTCGTTTCACTTCGATCGGCTCTTCAAAAACATCATATCCCGCGATCGATGCTTTGCCGCTCGTGGCAGGCATAAAGCCCGTAAGAATTTTCATCGTTGTGGACTTGCCGGCGCCGTTCGGACCGAGAAAGCCGATGATTTCGCCTTTCTTCACCTCAAAGCTGAGATCGTTCACGGCAGTGCGCGGACCGTACATTTTAGTCAGATGCGAAACTTGAATCATTCAATTTCTCCCAACATTTCATCTCTATGAATCTGACGCAGTCAAATCGTTGTCAAGGTGATGAAAAAGAATTCATGAGAGAGCGGGGTAATTTGTTGCTATGCGTCATTGTTTCGACGGACATCAAGATTAAAAAAGGGTCTTCCGATAAGTCATCGATGACGCGTGACGCTCGCCTAAGACTGATTCTACTCCTCGCGTTTTTTTTCGCTCGAGCGGTGAATGCCGATCCCACCCTCTTTCTATCCGACGCCTTAGAGTCGGCCAATGTTCGCTCAAATCTTGCGCAAGAAGCCCACGGCGAGGTCATAGCCGCGTACTTCATAGTCGAAGAGGATCGAACAGGCTTAACGATGCTGACGGAGATGCGGGATGCCGCGAGAAAAGGTAAGCGCACGATTCTCGTGCTCGACGCGCTTGCCTCCCGAGTGTCAAAAGAAGCGCTTGCCTACCTCGACTCCGAGGGGGTTGAGATTTACCACTATAACCCGTTCAACTGGAAAAAGCCTTTCGAGTACTTGAGAAGGTTTCATTGGAAAATCTTCCTCGCGGACGGAACGCATTTGGTGACGGGAGATCGCAATGTCGGTGACCACTATTTCGGATTGAGCGACAAGTCTTATCTCAGCCGTGATGTCTACGTACAGGGGAAGGCAGCTCGAGATGCTCGAGATCAAATCATGAAGTTGATTGCCAGCGGAGAGGTCAGGCGTTTCAAAGGAAAGGCGCTTTCCTACGCTGAGCTTAAATTACAACGCGATAAGTTCGATTTGATCAACTCCAAGAAGCTGACAAGCAGGCTTCGCGAAAGGACTGATTGGAAAACGAAAGTCTTCGAGTCCGACGCCGTCGAGTTCATTCATGACCCGGTCGTGGGAAAGGGCAAAGTCCCGGGAATGGAGCAGAATATCATCGAGGCCATCGATCGGGCAAAGAGCCATATCACTATTGAGAACGCCTATGTCGTTCTGCCCGAATCGTTGGAGCGAGCTCTTGAGCGTGCCGCGAAGCGAGGCGTGAAGATTCACGTGATCTCTAACTCCGTCGCAAGCACGAACGCGAAACTAGTCGCGATGTCATGGGGAAAGTCGCGGAGCTTTCTGGCGTCGATCGGCGCAGAGATTTGGGAGCATCCGGGCCAATCGTCCATCCAAGAGCCAAAAGGAAAGACCGTGTTGAGCGAAAAATTTCGAAGGCTGAGGGAGTTTTTCGGCCCCATGCAGGCAGTGGGCATGAGCTCACAAACTCTACATGCCAAGACGATGAGAATCGACGAGGCCGATTCGTACATCATGAGCTATAATTTTGATCCCCGCTCCGAAAAGATCAACTTGGAGACAGCAGTACATATCAAAGGAGAAAAGTTTGCCAAGCTCCTGGACTCCGAAATCGAGAGCGACATCGCCCGGCTAAAATACAAGCTGGTTGCCTCGAATGGAAAGCTGTTATTGCCAAAAGGCACAGCGGCTCTTGCTTGCGTATTGGATGCGTTAGCCCGTGCCTTGAACTTGAGGCAGCAGCTTTAAGTTATTTTCCGAATTTCTCGAAGTGCTGAATCAATGTCGTCAAACGCGAGGTGACGGCTTCGACTGTTTTTTCGAGGGGAGCCGAGAGCGCAAGGCCTGCAGCATAGTCATGCCCGCCGCCGCCTAGCTCCATGGCGACGCGATTGATGACGATCTTTCCCTTGGATTTGATCGAAACCCTGACCTGACCGTCGTCTTCCTCGCGAAACAGGCAAACGACTTCGGCGTCTTTCAATAATAAAAGTAGATTGAGAAACGATTGCGTATCGTCCGCCGAGGCTTGATGCTTTTTGCGCAGATCGAGGCCCATTTCAAGCCATGCGAGTTTTCCGCCGGCTCCGACGCGCACGTTTTGAAGCATGGTTCCCAGAAGCTGAAGATGAGAAAGCTCCTTGGATGAATAGATCGCCTGATACACTTCTTCGGGATTGACCCCGAGCTCGATCATCTCGGCCGCGATCTGATGGGCGAGCGGAGTGGTGCGCGCATAGCGAAAGCTATTGGTGTCGGTCATTACCGATACGTATAGTCCCAGCGCGACGTCTTTATTGACCTTGGTGAGATTGAGCTCGTTGAAAACGTGATGAAGCATTTCGCCAATGCTGCTGGATTCGGTGTCGGAAACCACCATGGCGTGAGGCGGGTAAGTGATCTCCGCCGCGCCTGTGATCTGAGGATGATGATCCAGAAAGACGATTTTCTTGGCTCTCAGCGAGAGCTCCTGCCAGAGCTTTCCAAGGCGGCGCGGGTCGTTTGTGTCCACGATGACCCAGAGATCGCAAGTGTCCCAGAGCTCGACTTCGCCCGGCCCCAGCAATATCTGGCCTTTGGGGTCGAGAAAGCGATAACGCTTCGGCAATACATCGGGATTGTAGACTCGGCAGGCTTTGCGGGCGCGCTTCAAATAGTGAAAAATCGCGGCTTCCGCGCCCAATCCGTCTCCGTCCGGGAGCTGGTGGGTCGAGATCAACACCCGCTTGGCTTGCTCAAGATATTCCCTGAACTTGATAAACTCTTTTGACTTGGAAAGAGTAATGCTTTCTTTTTTCCCGCTCAAGCGATCGCTCCCGAATTCCGATCTGTCATTAGTAACTGAAACGCATCTATTGAAATCAAGCCGCACCGGGGGCGCTGTACTGCATGAAAGACCAAATTGATCCGCTGTACACGATTTTTGAGCAGCATCTTTATAACTTTCAGGATTCTGACTCGGACCGCAAGACATTTATTGTGAATATCGTGAAGGATTACCTGAACCATCTCTCCAAGCTGAATATCGTGATTCCGAAGTCCCTGGAGGCATCGGTGCTCGAAGAGCTTGCGGACCAGGTCAATACGATGCTGGTGAAGAAAATCTATGGCTGTCTCACGATCGAGGATTTCCAGAAAAAGGCGAGTGTTCCAGCTCGCAAGCAGGCAAATCGTCGATATTCGCGCCTGAAGAAAACCGAGGAAAACGTCAAAAACTCGCCACGTCGATCAACCCGCACGGCACGCGCCTCCGGCGCGTAAATACCATCGTCAACTTATCGACGCTTGCGACGGCTTTTCGCTGCTTTTTTGGAGCGCTTGGCAGTTCGCGCTCGCCGTTTCGGACGTTTTCGCTGGCGGGCTTTTTGGCTGAGATGGCGAACGATCGTTCCGGCGATATTGAGCCCAGTGGCGCGCTCGATTCCCTCAAAGCCAGGAGAGCTGTTCACCTCAAGAATCATCGGCCCTGAGACGCTGTCCATCAGGTCGACGCCCGCGATCTCGAGCCCAAGGACCTGCGCGGCTTGAATCGCCGCTTTTTCAAACTCTTTGCTGAGCTTGACCAATCTTCCTTCACCTCCGCGATGGATATTGGAGCGAAACTCACCTTCGGGCGCCGTTCGCATCATGGCGGCTACGACACGGTTTCCGACGACAAATGCGCGGTAGTCACGGCCCGCGGCTTCGGCCAGAAACTGTTGAATGATGACGTCCTGATCCAAGCCGCGAAGCGTATCGAGAACGGAGCCCAAAGCGATCGGCGTATGCAAAAGCATGACGCCCACGCCCTGCGTGCCTTGCAGCACTTTGAGGATCACGGGCAGTCCTTTCACGGCCCGAACAGCGAGCTCAAGCCCGCGGCGACTTCGGGTCAGCACGCTGGGGGGGACGAGGAGTCCCGCTTCCGTCAGGACTTGCAAGCACCGCATTTTGTTGCGGCTCTCGGCGATCGCCCATGCGTTGTTGATCGGATACATTCCCAGCGCTTCGAAATGCTTGACGACCGCAAGGCCGTACTCGGTGATCGAGGCGCCGATTCGCGGGAGAATCGCGTCGTAGTGAGGAAGCTCTTTTCCCGCGACCAAGATTCGGCTTTGCGCCCCATCGACGACGAGCTGGCATTCGAGTGGGTTGATTACGTCGCAATGAAGCCGTTGCTTCTTCGCTTCTTGAAGAAGACGTCTGACGCTGTGGAGATTCTTGTTTCGTGAAAGAATGGCTATTCGCATACTGGTATAGTTTCTTAAAATTCTATAGCATGAATAGAATCGTGGAAATCAAAGAACTCAAGAAAGTAGTTTGCGCCGCGTCAGTTTTGGTCATTGCCGGAGCTTTTTATGCGTGCTCGAGCTCACCGCAGGCGCAAAAGTCCTCGGATCTTCAGAAAGATTCTTGGTTGGGTCCGATTTCCAACTCGAAATCGGGATTGGCCATTCAAAAGTCCTGGTCCAGGGGGCTTGATGGCTACATCACGGAGCTGAGTCTCTCGCAGCAGGGAAACGCGATCTTGGTTTCGACGCTTCCGGATTACGATCACGAAGGCGGGGCTAGGAAAAATTTATTGAGATATTTTGACGGTAACGGGCGCCACCGTTGGTCCGAAGTCATGCCGACGCAGGTTAAGTCCCAAGCGCTTTCTCGCGACGGCTCTCTTGCGATCGCGACAACGCATGAGGATCAGATTCTGGCTTTCAACTCGAAGGGCGAAAAGCTCTGGACCGCTCACGCGACTTGCATGCCTTTTGTGATCGAATCGCGAAAAGAGATCCTTTGTTATCACGATGACGATGCAGAACCTCTGGTTGCGTTTGATGTCTTTGACTGGAATGGAAAGCTCAAGCGGTCGTTTCCGATCGCGAACGACATCCTGGCCTTGAAAATCTCGAAAGACGAGCAGCATGTCGCGATGGCCCTGACCAAGGGAAATGTGCTGGTTTTAGGGCCGGATTATGAGGTGGAGTGGGCGGGGCATGTGACTGGCGAAGTCGTCGATCTGGATGTTTCGAGCGGCCCGGACCCAAGGCTCGCCGTGGCTTATTCGGGAGGAATGGCGAAGCCGCAAAAGATCGCCCTGACTTCAACGATGAAGGGTGGAAAACTTTTATCCGAGGCCTCTCCCAAAGAACAAGTCAGTCAAATCGCGCTCTCGCCGGATGCTGCTTCTATTTTTGCTTATGGAAACGCGGGGGGCGGGCAATACATCGGTCTTTTTCAGGGATCGCCGCTTCAAGAAATCTGGCACCATGGCGTGGAGAGCAACTCTCACTATACACAAACTCTGTTTGTTTCGAGCGTGGCGCTTGATGCTCAGTCGAAATCGACGGTGAGCGCGCTGCCGAACATGTCATCGAAAAAGCCTTCAGCAAACATCACGCAAGCGATCGTCGGAGTGGAGCAAGTGAGCGCAGGCTCTCGCCAAAGCGAAGTCGTGGGTCTTGATCAGACCGGAGCGCTTCTCTGGCGGCTTCCTGTTTCCTCATCCGTGGATGCCGACGAGGGCGCCTTTCTCTACGCTCAAAGCTGGGCTCCTGGCGTTGCCAAGCTTGCGATCGCAACGGATGACCGCCATTTTGGCGTCTTCCAAGTGACGGCCAAGTAGCGGCTGCGGCTTCGAAGTAGTTGCGGACTATCGAACATAAGCTTGCATCAGGTTCTGCCCGAGTTTTTCGATCGCTTGGTGAGTGTTATGAGCGCGACAAAGCAACCGCAGATTTTCAAGCTTTGTCTCTCCTCCGAGTGCTAGCCGTTGAGTGTGATCCGCTTCAAGCTCAAATCTCGATTCCCCTCTTCGCCTGTCCGGGCTTTGGTAGGTACATTGCTCATGATCGCGGCGCCAGATCTCCCTTTTTAAGGCCGCGGGTATGTAGCGCGGATTGCTGCTCTTGCTTGCGGCCGATTGTTTTTTCTGCGCGTCGGGCTTTTGTTCCTCTGCGCTGGACTTTTTCGTTGTCGACGCTGAGTCCGTTTCTGCTGAAAGCGGCTCCGCCGGCGGAGCGTTTTCAGGCTGAGCTGAGGCGGCCTGCGAAGCGGGCGTGGTTTTCGTAGCTAATGGATCCAGTTTTTTTAGAGTGATGCTCGCCATGCGACGGAAAAGCTCAAGATAAGAAGAGTGACCAGAGACATGCCCGTCGAGCTCGCGAATCTTTTGAAGCATCTCCATCAGAGCGTCGTCCGCGACAAATCGAATTTCTGTCTGAGTTGGGCCGACTACTCGTTCTTGTTCTTGAGGAATGGCGGCTTGAGGATCAAGAGCTGAAAGCTCTTTTTCGCACTCGCGCCTGGATTTGCCTTGGAGCGCGAAAACGAGATCTTTCTTTTCTTGTCTGGAAACAGGCTCTTCTTTTCTTTGAATGAAACTTTGGATTGTGGAAAGAGTCGAAAGACTCACTTGTCCTTTTTCTAAAGCAGGCTCGATTTCCGGGACTTCAACGAGGAGTCTCATTGCGGCGATTCGGCGTCCCGCTGCGGCTTCGGAGTATTGCAGTTCTTTGACTGCATATTCGAATAATGACCCGTAGCCTTTTTCGGCGTGCAGTCTTCTGCTTTGGATTTCATGAAGGTGCCACAGGATTGAGGTCGTCAGTTTTCTTTCCTCTGTGGCGAGAGTCTTGGTGTTTAAGAGTAATGCTTCATTTGATAAAGCTTTAAGATTTTTCATAAGATGGTGATTTCATATCATCGAATTTTGCATGCGCTGTAATGCGCGCAGATGGCTTATGGCGGGCTTGTTTTGAGAAAATGTTTCGCGCCGGCTTGTTTTTAAGTGGGGTTTGTTAAAGCTCAGTTATGCGTGAAATAGCGCTGTTTTGTGGGGGTTTTAAAAAATTTACCGACGCTTGGCTGGAATTGTGTCAATGGTTTTTTTAATATTTTTTAATTATTTTTATCAACACTTTGATAAAAAAAGCCAGTTTGGGATAAGAAAGTGTTAATAACTCGTTAACCGACCAGGTTACTGCTAAAATAACGGTCGCCACGGTCGCAGCAAATAAATACGATAACACCCTCCTTTACTTCGGATGCCCGCTTAATGGCGACCCCCCCATCAGCCACCCGGACCATGTCCGCCAGCGTGACGTCATTCTTCGGCAGTCGGCCCGCCGTTTCGGTCGCTCCCTCCTCGCTCCATTCGCCCCCC
>CAZCBS010000184.1:4838-8455 GCA_964496965.1 uncultured Bacteriovoracaceae bacterium | reverse complement strand
CTGAACGAAAAAACCATCTTTGGCTTCATCCGAATAGCTACCTATCTTGAGTGCGTGCGCCGATAAATTCGCAGCAAACTCAGGTTCAAATTGTGACAGCGACTCACATGAGGATAAGAATAAAAATTAACTTAAGCAATGTAAATTCAATTCAGAATGTAATTTTACTCTAACGACAAACGCCCACCATCACACTCCGCCCGCTGGAACCGATAAAGCCGAGCATACAACCCATCGCGAGCCATGAGCTCGTCGTGCGATCCGTGCTCGATCCTCGTACCGTGGTGAAGAACCACGATGAGATCCGCCTGACGAACCGTCGCCAACCGATGCGCGATCAAAATGGATGTGCGGTCGCGCGAGGCTTGCTCGAGAGAAGCCTGGAGCAATGCTTCGGAATTTGAATCCATATTGGCCGTCGCTTCGTCCAGAATCCAAATCGCCGGTTTTTTATCGAGCGCGCGCGCGAACGCAAGGATCTGCCTCTCTCCCATGGATACGTTCGAGCCACGCTCCAAAAGATTTGCGCCGTCCTCAAGCCAGCGCTGGCATCCTGCGTTTTTAAGAAGCTGCTCGCTCTCCGGACTTAGCTTTCGATGATCCCAAAACGTGATGTTATCGACAAAAGACCCCGAAAACAAAAACGCATCCTGCTGAATGATCCCAATCGTCGCGCGGAGCGCGCTCTTGTCGTAATCTCTCAGATCTTTCCCATCAAGAAGGATCCGGCCGCGCTGAGGCTCGTAAAACCGCATCAACAAGCTGATGAGTGTCGTTTTCCCTGCTCCCGTATGGCCAACGATTCCGACTCGCGTTCCAGGAAGGATTTCCAGCGAGAAATCTTTCAGCACCCAGTGCTCTCCGTCCGCGCCCGTCTGATAAGCGAACCAAACATTCTCAAATACGATGTGACCTTTGATGTTTTGCAGCGGCTGGACGACCGAGCCGCCAGCGTTTCGGTCCTCTTCTTTCTCAACCGGCCAAGAGAGAATCGAAAAGACGCGCTCCACCGATGCCATGCCGGACAAAAAGACATTCCATTTATCAGCGATTTCTCGGATCGGCTGAAAAGCCGCTAAAGCATATGAAAAGAAAGTCACCAACACGCCGACTTTCAGTCCGTCGGGACCGCCTCCGACTCCAAAAGCAATCACCAATGCAACGGCGACTCCAGAAGCTAAAGTAATCGTCGGCTGAAAAAGCGCGAAAACCTTCACGGTTCCGATTTGCGCGTCGGAGTACCACTGATTGATTCGCTCAAAACGCTCCAGATGAAGCTTTTGACGATTAAAGAGATGAACGACCTTCATGCCCATGAGATTTTCAGCCAGAAAAGCGTTCAGCGCTGAGAGCTTGCTTCGGGCTTCGCGATACGAAATCTTCAATCGTCGACTGAAATAAACGGACGCAAAAATCATGGGCGGAAAAACGCTGATCGTGATCAAGCCCAGCCTGAGATCCAAAATCAATAATCCTGCAAGGAGCCCCGCGACGATCAGGAAATTGGAGATCATCGAGACAAATCCCGCGGAAAACATCTCGCTCATCGAGGAGATATCATTGGTCACTCGAGTCAGCAGCCTTCCTGCCGGCGTTTGATCGTAGACAGAAATCGGCAAGCGCTGAAGATGCGAAAAGAGCCGAACCCTGAGATCCCGAGTCACTCTCTGGCCGAGCACTTCGAAAGCATACGCTTGACCGATCATCATCGTGACTCTCAGAGAGATCATCCCGAAGAAGGCCATACTCAACCGCACCAGAAGATCCCAGTTCTTCGGAACGATCGCATGATCGATGGCATATCCAAAAAGATAGGGCTCCAGCAAAGTCGCGATCGTTCCAAGAACGATCATCGCACAACCGATTAGAAGCGGTAGCCGATGAGCAAGGATCTCACGAATCAGTGAGGAAAAATGCCCCTTGCCGATTTTCTGAGCGTCTCGCTCTTCGACATCCAGATAGGCATCCAGTCCCGAGGTAACCTGGCTCACGACGTCACCTCCGGAGAAAGCGTTTCTACATAGGACTCAAGCTCGTCTTTGAGGTGCTGCTGTTCGACAAACCGATGATAGAGGCCGTTTTTATCGGCAAGAAGCTCTTGATGCCTGCCTTGCTGGATGATCTGACCGCGCTCCAATACCACGATTCGATCCGCGTCTTGGATCGTCGAGATTCGATGCGCCGAGATGAGCTCGGTATTTCGACCTGAACGAGATTTGAGCCCGCGAAGGATTTTTTCCTCCGTCTGAACATCCACCGACGAGAGAGCATCGTCCAAGACCAAAATCGAAGGTTGCTTGACGATTGCGCGCGCAATGGTCAGTCGCTGCTTCTGACCGCCTGAGAGATTGACCCCACGTTCGCCCACTCGAGTCTGATAACCCTCCACCAGGCTTAAGGCATCGTCATGAACACAAGCAAGCTTCGTATGCGCGAAAATCAGAGATTTCGAATCTTGCGCTTTCTCATGAAGTGAATACGCCAGGTTTTCCAAGACTGTCTCACTGAAAAGAAAAACATCCTGGCTCACATATCCCACTTGATGCCTCAGATCTTGCAAGCGCCAGTGATTAACATCGATTCCATCGATAAAAAGCATTCCCTCATCGACAGGATACAGCCGTGGCAAAAGCGAAAGCAGCGCCGACTTTCCCGATCCGATCGAGCCCACGAACGCGACGCGCTCTCCTGGTTCGATCGTCAAACCGATGTTTTTAAGAACGGCTTTCTCGGTTCCGGGAAACTGGAAATTGAGATTTCGTATCTCGATTCGACCTTCCGTTTTCCAACCTGTAGGTGAAAATTCCTGAGGCATCCGCGCGTGCTCTACTTGCGGAACATCAGTTTTACTCTGATGAACATCATCCAAGCGCCGCGCGCTTGTGACGGATCTCTGATAAGTGCTCAGAGCCATTCCAAAGGCCGCCATCGGCCAGACCATTTTCTGAATGTAGCGCTGGAACGCGACGAAAGTCCCAAGCGTGAGGGCGCCAGCGGCATTTCCGTTTTGAATCAGCTCACGCCCCCCAAAGTAGAGCAACATGACCATCCCCAAGCTCATGGTAAAATCAAGCGTCGGACCGAAAGAAGTCTGCACTCGAGCGAGCCTGAGATTGAGATCGAAAAATTGATCGCACTCCTTCTTGAATCGCTCGGTCTGCGGACCTTCTTGCGCAAAGGCCTTGAGAACACGAATCCCGTTCAAGCTTTCTTGCGTGACGGCGGAAATCTGGCTGAATTGCTCTTGCACCTGATCGTAGCGCGCATGGATCTCGCGCTCGTTTCGCATCACCAGCCAAGGAATCACTGGAAGCGGCAAAAACGCGAGAAGCGTGAGCTTCGGCGACAAAAAAAACAACCCAAATGGGACGGTCATAAAAAAAAAAATCAAAAACGTATGTTTATCGAATGGTATCTGTTAGAGGATTTTAATGCCCCGCGTGAAGATGTATCGGTTATTCTCAATTTGATGATTCATGAAATAGATATCGTTCTCAGTTTAGTAAATGCCGATGTGAAAAGAATCAGCGCGAGTGGTGTTGCTATTGTAAGCAAAGCTCCCGACATAGCAAATGTCCGCTTAGAATTCGATAACGGCTGCACAGTAAACATGACAG
>CAZCBS010000184.1:0-4828 GCA_964496965.1 uncultured Bacteriovoracaceae bacterium | reverse complement strand
TCGTTTAGCATACCCCTCCAAGGAATAACTGGAAGCGGCAAAAACTGGAGAAGATTAGGCTTCGGCGACAAAAAAAACATCGCGACTGGGACGGTCATAAAATAAAAAATCGAATCCGCAAGAGTGAGCAGCCCCGCGCCGAGCATCATTCGCACCGCTTCGACATCGCTTGTCGCGAGCGACATCAGATCGCCGATGGGGCGTCGATCAAAAAAACTTTGAGAGAGCCCGAATAAATGCTGAGCAAATGATCTTCGGATATCGCGACCCGAGAACATACTGGCTCGCACCAAATACATTCTCCATCCATACCGCCCAATCGCTTGCAGCACCGCCGTCGCGAGATAGCCGGTCACGACCCACTTCAATAAGTCGATCGCGCGACTCCCCGTGGCAATATCGATCGAAATCTTCAATAACCACGGTGGAACGAGCTCCAGCATATCCGTCGTCACGAGCGCGAAAATCCCAACGGCGACATAGCCGCGGTATTTCCAGATATAATGACGGATGTATGCGCTATCCTTTAAGAAGCGCTCCAACCGACTAGCCTTCTGTTGTTGAGCGCCCGCAGGCATTGAACGAAATCCTCAGGTAAAGGGCTTTGAATCGACACTAGATTTTTATGGATTGGATGCGGGAAAGTCAAGTTAACGGCGTGAAGCAAACAGCGAGCGACTTGCGGTCCTGCTTGTGCCTGAGCTGGAGCGCCTCCTGCGTCGCGGCGCCGATACACGGCATCTCCCATGATCGGCAATCCATGCTCCGTCAGATGCACACGAATCTGATGCGTCCGACCGGTCCGCGGCTTAGCTTCGACCCAAAGACCGCCCGGCATCGCCTCGATGAGCCTAAAATCGGTATGCGCAAAATCCCCGCCTGAGCGCACTGCGGTAAATCGAGACTGCTTCCCTCCGGCGTTTTTATCACGACCTAGATAGTTTTCGATCTTCCATTCCGAAGGAAGTTTTGAATCTTCCACATCCGGCTTCGGCCGAAAGGTCACGGCTTGGTAGGTCTTTTGGGCAATATGTTTCGTGAAGAGATCGGAGACGCCCGAGTTGGCTTCAGTCTTCTTGGTGAATAGCACGACGCCCGAAGTATCTCGGTCCAATCGATGATGAAGCCCCAGATACGGCTGAACGATTCGATCGCGCTCGGCGAGAAACTTTTTTACGGCCGCGAAAAGGTTTTCACGCGCTTCATCCAATGTCGGCTGAGTCGGCAACCCCGGCGGTTTATTGACGGCAATCAGATACTCGTCTTCGAACAAGATATCGGATGGCTTCATTTGAAAGACCTGGTCTTTTGAAGGTCCCCCACTCATCAGCTTTTCGATATCGATAAAAGCATCGATCTTGGCGTTGGCTAAGAGCTCCTTCGACGCGATTCGAACTCTCTTTCCGTTCAAATACACGGCCCCGGCAACCACCAGTTTTCTGACTTTTCCCTTCGAGACCGGCTGGCCCAAGATTTCGGGCAATCGTTCGGACAAAACCTGATCAAGACGCTTGCCCGCGTCGGGATGACGGGTTTGAAAGGAGATCTTTTTTAAAGCCATGATAAACTTTAAGTATCATGAACGACTTTTCGAATGACGAAAAAACCGATCCATCGATCATTATAAGCGTAGCGGGCTCTGCCCGCCTCGACTTGCCCCCAGCCGCGCCAGTTCGAATGCCTGAAATGGGGGTCCTGAATCCTTTCATGAAAGACCCCGAAGTTACTGAAATCATGGTGAACGACCTTCGAAACATCATGATCGAAAAAAACGGTCAGATTTATCAAGCCGGCAACCGCTTCAGTACGATTGAAGAGCTTCAACGCCTGACCCGCGCGATTTTGGATATCACTGGCCGAGTCCTCAGTCCGGATGCTCCTTACGTCGACACGATGTTGCCAGACGGATCCCGCGTCAACATCGTCACCCAACCTTTGACGCAAAGCGGTCCTTGTCTGACGATTCGAAAATTCCCCACTCGCCGCTACGCGCTCGATGATCTCATTCAAAACGGACTGCTAGACAAACGCATGGCTTACTTTCTCCAAGCCTGCACTCTGGGAAGACTCAACCTCGTCATCTCAGGTGGAACTGGAAGCGGAAAAACCACGCTCCTCAACTCCCTTGCGATGACGATTCCTAAAGTCGAGCGAATCATCACGATCGAGGACACTCCGGAACTGATCATTCAACAGGTCAACAGCGTCAAGCTCCAGACCAAGCCCCAAATGCCCGCGTCCTCTCCTGTGACCGCGCGTGAGCTTGTGACCAACTCCCTCCGCATGCGTCCAGATCGGATCATCTTGGGAGAATGTCGTCGTGGCGAAGCTTTCGACATGCTTCAAGCCATGAACACTGGACACGAAGGCTCGATGACCACGATCCACGCCAACTCGCCTCGAGACGCCCTTTCGCGCTTGGAAACCTTGTGCATGCTGGCCGGCGTCGATCTCCCAGTCGTCGCGATTCGCCGTCAAATCTCCGAAGCGATCGATCTTGTGGTGCAAACCAAACGCTTCCGCGATGGCAAGCGCCGCGTGATAGCCATCAGCGAAGTCACCGGCATGGAAGGCGAAGTCATTACGACTCAAGACATCTTCCAAGCGTCACCCGACGGCATACAATTCAAATGCACCGGCTTCATGCCGACTTTCATGGATCGCTTGAAAGAAAACGGAGTCGAGCTTCCGGCTGGATTTTTTGCATAGTGGTTCTCTTCTCAATGATGCAAAACCTGGTGATGCCCGCGACAGACTAATCTCAGATTTTCAAAAGTAGTTTGTCCGCCTTGAGACAAAGGCTGAACATGATGAATATCAAGCCATCGTTTTTCCAGGCAGCGCTTTCCGTCGACACTATGAAAAGTGCACTGCCCTTGATCGCGAAGCATAATCGCATGCTCTAATTTTGCTGGAATAAATCTGAGATTTTTCTTTGCATCAGTATCGGCATTAGCATTGGCGTCTGCCTGTCCCGGGACAGCCTTCGTATCCTGAAACTCTTTTGCCTGAGTACGTTCCTGAACTCTCTTAGCTTTTTCAACAGGATCTTTCTTCTCAACATAAAGCTCCAGTGCCGCGCGCAACGTCTCTTCAAGACTGGCCGCATTGCCACTTTGCGAGGATACCAAATCCTGAACGCGTTTCAGTAGCTCATACGAGTCTTCTGAAATACCTATTTTCAGTTCGATCAGTTTTTCGGAGACATATCGAGTATGTTCTTGAACTTGTCGTTCAGGAAACTCCTTGGCGATTTCTTTCTCAAGCTCGCGCTTGGATAACTCCGCTGCTATTGAAAGCCATCGATCTTGATTATCTATAGTCAACACAGGCGCAATCATCCGGGCATTCGATACCGAGATTTCTTGCTTTTGAATCATCTCTTGGAGCTTCGGGACTTCTCTGGATTTTCTGGCGATCGTGATGAAATTAAAACTCACGCTTTCTGACAGCCCCAAACTTTGAGTTGCATAATCGAAAAGACTCTTAAAGCCCAGCTCTCTAAAGCCTTTGCAGTCGTCGACTTCTTGCAAGATAGCGATCAGATCGCTTTCTGCTTTCAGGTAGGTTTTTGAAATTTGAACAGCTCTTTCGTGCAGAACATTAAAACTTGTTTTCATTTGAAGCGCTATAACACATAATTTTCGAGACCCTTGCATGCCTCTAGGACAAGAGAAAAATCGCATTTTAAATTTTTAAAATCCGCAGACAAGATCATCAATCTAACGCAAAATCAGCCTAAAATGGCTTCGTTTTAAACAGGAGCTAAGCCTCGAGAAGTTGGTCGCTCTAAAAACGTGTCAACACTTTTAGAAAATATTTTTTCGCGCTTTTTTAAAAAACGGCCACGCAAAACTGCTTACTCAAGTCGCTGCAAGCCACATCACAGCCTTGCCTGTTGCCTGCCCCGGAACAAGTAAAAGCGCTTAACCGAATTACAGATTAGACTTCGGCGCACCAACTCATCACGCTGGATCACTGGAAGCTTCTGTCGCAGAGCGATCCTGTTCGCGAAGCAAGCTTCGCGTACTAAATCCCAAGCAACTTCCGCGCTACTTCAGGAGTCGCGACTTCACGACCCAACTCACGCGAAATACGAGCAACACGCTCAACAAGCTGCGCGTTGGACTTAGCAATTTCACCTTTGTTATAGAAAATATTGTCTTCAAAACCAACGCGCACATGACCGCCCATGACAAGAGCTTGCACGGCAAGAGGCAGTTGAAAGCGCCCCACCCCGGCCACGCCCCAATGCAAATCGCGACGGCCCGAGAGAGATTCCATCAAAGTCACGAGATGGACCAGATTTCTTGGATCGCCGGACATTCCGCCCGGAACACCCAAGACAAATTGGAAATGCAAAGGCTCGCGAATAATTCCCTGCTTGGCGAGACGGAAACCGTTCTCGAGCATTCCGGCTTCGTAGATCTCAAGCTCGGGCATCACGCCGTACTGGTGCATCTTTGCCGCCAAGCCGACGATATCGCGAGGGTGATTCATAAACACGTCATCGCCAAAATTCATCGTGCCCAGATTCAACGACGCCATCTCGGGCTTCAAAGCGAGAGGACGAGCGCGATTGTCGATCGACTCGCCTACCGCGCCTCCGGTGGAAATCTGGATAATCACTTGAGGGACACGAGCGCGAATGGCTCGAATCGCTTCTTCGAAACGCTCGGGTCGCTGACTGGGCTTTCCGTCGTCCTCACGAACATGAAGATGAATAATCGATGCGCCGGCGCGAACCGCTTCTTCGGCGGCGATGGCTTGCCGGGCCGGAATGATCGGAAGATTCGGCTGGTTCCCGCCGCTGGTCTCAGCGCCGGGG
>CAZCBS010000183.1:0-8499 GCA_964496965.1 uncultured Bacteriovoracaceae bacterium | reverse complement strand
ACAAAGAAGGCTGTCAAATGACTAAGCCGGGGTGATGACATGTTCCTATAAGCTGTTTTCCGGCTGCATGGTTGACCTCGGTCCTTCCGCCAATCGAGCTGTCGACTTGAGCAAGAAGCGTGGTCGGAACACCCACCCAGTCGATTCCGCGAAGATAGGTCGAGGCCAAAAATCCCGCGGCATCTCCTACGGATCCTCCGCCCAGCGCGAAGAGAACGGAATCGCGATTGGCTTTGAGCCTCAAAAGCTCGCCGTAGAGAGGGTAGAGGGCTTGAAAGTCTTTGAGAGATTCTCCCGCCTGCACAGGAATCTCAAAAGTCTCCCATCCCTCTCGAGAAAGGCTTTCGATCAAAGCTTTTCTCGCGGAGTGGAGGTTTTGATCGGCAACGATAAAGGCTCGTTTAGAAGAAGCCTTGGTGAGGTGCTTTCCGATCGACTGGACGACTCCTGATCCCACGCTGATCTCATAGGAACGCTTTCCCAGAGAGACTCGGACCGTTTTTTTGAATTTCTTTTTCTGTTTTTTCACAGGAATTTTTCTCTGATTCTCTCGGCGGCCTGCTGCGCTGTCATGGATGCGGTGTCGAGTCTAAAGCTTGCTTGATTATAGAACGCCTCTCGTTCCTTGAGAAGGGATTCGATCTTTTGTCGTCTTTGAGCATCCGTCAGACCGGCCAAAAGCGGTCGTTTAGTTGAATTGAGCTTGAGACGTTTGTCTAAGGTATCGAGATCGGCCGTCAGAAATACAAGGCGACCGATTTTAGCTAATAGCTCGCGCGTTTGGGGATGAGTGAGGGATCCACCACCCAAGGAAATGATCGAGCGGGGCTCAAAAGCAAAGCGCGCAATGATTTTTCTCTCGAGATCGCGAAAGAACGGCTCTCCTTTTGTTTTAAAAAGCTCTCGAATAGAAAGGCCTGCTTCGCTTTCGATGGCATGATCGATCTCGACAAAGTTCCAGCCGAGCTTGCGCGCGAGCAAGGGTCCGATTGTCGATTTTCCTGCCCCCATGAAGCCAGTGAGAAAAATGGGACGGTGCCTTAAATAGTCGCTGAGCTCGACAGAAGGTCTTTCTCCAAACCAGATTCGCCAGGTTTCGAGCGCTTGTTCGATCAGCATGTCGAGCCCGCCGATAGGCACAAGGCCGCATTGACGCCCTTGCTCGAGAAATGGAGTCCATTCAGGGCGATAAATCAAATCAAACGCCCAGGCTTTTTGAGATAGCTTCAGCTGATTCAGGCCAGAAAAGTAATCGAGAGCCGAAACGCCATCACGGGTCATGGGCTGTGAGCTCATGCCGAGGGGAGTGCTCTGGGCAATCAATGACCATTCCACGGGATCGAGCTGACTCCAGTCAGCTGCAACTTGAAACTTAGTTTGTTTAAAATGAGGTTGGAATTCGGAGATCAGGCTTTTAGCTCGACTCAAGTTGGGCGTCAGAATCGTGACATTTGCGGCATTTTCGGAGCCTAAGGCGTAAGCGACGGCTCTCGCAGCACCGCCCGCGCCGATCAAGAGAGCGTTTCTGTCGCGAACCACGACGGAGTGTTTTTTGAAGGTTTGGAGAACTCCGTAAACATCGGTATTGTAGCCTCGGAGCTCGTTATTCGTGAGATGAACGACGTTGACGGCGCCGATCAATTTCGCTTCAGGGGAGATTTCGTTGAGTAGATCGAAGATCTTCTCTTTATGAGGAATCGTAACATTGAATCCGACCCCATTCGGGTTCTTATGAAATAGATCGATGAAAGTCTTCAGATCTGCCGGGTCGACCTCATGCGCTCGATAGTCGAAATCGCTGAGTCCGAGACGATGCGAGATGAAACCGAAGATCGAAGGCGAGAGGGAGTGGGAAATCGGCTTTCCAATAACGGCCGCTTCACGCATTACTCTGCCGTGAGATCTTTCAGAGTTTCAAAAAAGTTAGGATAGGAAATTCCCACGCAATCGGGATGTTCGATTTCCGTTTCCCCATGCGCAATCAAGCCGGCGATACTGAACGCCATCGCGATTCGGTGATCATGGAAGCTGTTGATTTTCGCGCCATGAAGCTTTTGCGGTCCCCCTTGCGGTCCTACGATTCGATAGCCGTCAGGGCGAACTTCGATTTGAGCTTTCATCGCGCGCAGGTTAACGGCGACCGCTTCGATGCGGTCCGTTTCCTTGACTCGGAGCTCTTCGGCTCCCTCGACTTCCGTGACGCCTTCGGCTTGGGTCGCAAGAACGGCAAGGAGCGGAAGCTCATCGATCAATGTCGGAACTTCTTCTTTCGAGATTTTGATGCCGCGTAGTTTTCCGGGTCTGACTCGGATCGTTCCGATCGGCTCCGGATTTTCGGAGGTTATCTGCGTTTCGACATTCGCGCCCATCCTTTGAAGAGCGCGAAGAAAACCAATGCGAGTCGGATTCAAGACAATGTTGTGAAGCTCGACTTCTGCACCTGGGATCAGACTGGCTGCAGCCATCCAGAACGCCGCTGTTGACGGATCTCCTGGGACTTGGACGGTACAGGCTTTCATCTTTTGTCCACCCGCGATCGAAACCGAGTCCGGCTTGACGTCGAGATGCACGCCAAAGTGCTTGAGCAGGCGCTCCGTGTGATCGCGACTATGGATCTCGCCGGTGATCGTCGTCGTTCCTTGAGCGAGAAGTCCAGCAAGAGTGATGGCGGTTTTAATTTGAGCGCTCGCGACTTTGAGTTCGTAATGGACACCCTGAAGCGAAGTGCCTTTTACCGTAAGCGGAGCATAGTCTTCTTTTGTCAGCTCGAATCGTGCGCCCATTTTGCAAAGAGGCTCTGCTACGCGTTTCATGGGGCGTTTGACGAGCGACGAGTCTCCTGTCATTCGGGCTTCGAAGCTTTGGCCTGAAAGCACGCCCATGAGGAGACGAATCGTTGTTCCCGAGTTGCCGCAATCGAGGATGTCATGAGGCGCTTTGAATCCGCGTAGTCCCACACCCTCGACGAAAGTGCGGTTTCCGCTCTTTGTGATTTTAACGCCCAGCTGTTGCAAGCAACGCGCGGTGGACTGAACGTCGCCGCTTTCGAGAATGTCGATGACTTCAGTTCGACCTTCGGCAAGGGCACCGAAAATGAGACCGCGATGCGAGATGGATTTATCTCCAGGAATCAGCGGACGGCCTTTGAATTTTTTCGTGGGAAGGATTTTTATCGAGGGAGCGCTCATAGTGACCTTTATTTTATGAGAACACCGTTGTCTAGCCAATGTGATTTATAGACTTTTTCTACCAGGCGTCAAGAAACTGTCGAAGTCATGAGTTCATTCCCAAAGTTGCATACGGTGGGCAAGTGCTCTAGCTTTAAATGATGCGCACTCTTTTCTTCGCCATCTCGGCGGCTGTGTTTGCGGCGGTTGGGTCGATTGCTTATTTTTGGACTCCTGTCCTTTGGGCGCTCGTGATCTTGATTCCGCTCTTTCTTTTGGGAGTCTGGGACATTCTTCAGACGAAGCATTCCATTCGAAGAAACTTCCCACTGATTGGACACGGTCGCTATCTGCTCGAGCATATTCGTCCGGAGATCAATCAGTATTTCATCGAGTCGAACTGGGACGGGATGCCATTCAATCGATCCAAACGTTCGGTGGTTTATCAAAGAGCGAAAGGCGTGACCGATACGGTCCCGTTTGGGACGCAATCGGATGTTTACGACACGGGCTACGAATGGATCAATCATTCGCTGGTCCCTAAGGGAGTCTTGAAAGAAGGACCGCGCGTTAGGGTTGGAGGCAAAGATTGTAAGCAGTCTTATCTCGCCTCCATTTTCAATGTTTCGGCAATGAGCTACGGCTCGTTGAGTAATAACGCAGTTCGTGCGCTGAACAAAGGCGCGAAAATGGGCGGATTTTACCACAATACGGGTGAGGGGGGCTTGAGCCCGTATCACTTGGAGAACGGCGGTGATATCGTTTGGCAGATCGGAACAGGGTATTTCGGTTGCCGGGATACCAAAGGATTTTTCGACGCTGAGAACTTTCGTAAACGCGCGACCCTTCCCCAAGTCAAGATGGTCGAGATCAAGCTGTCTCAAGGCGCGAAGCCCGGCCATGGCGGAATCTTGCCGGCCGCGAAAGTAACGGCTGAGATCGCCGCGATTCGCGGAGTCGCTCAGGGTAAAGACGTGATTTCTCCGCCGGCGCATACGGCATTCTCGACTCCTCGCGGCCTTCTTGAGTTCGTGGCAAAATTGCGCGAGCTTTCGGGCGGAAAGCCGATCGGTTTTAAACTGTGTTTAGGTAAGCATCGCGAGTTTCTCAGTATCTGCAAAGCCATGCTGGAAACGGGGATTTTGCCGGACTTTATCACGGTGGACGGAGGTGAGGGCGGTACGGGGGCCGCGCCGATGGAGTTCGCCGACTCAGTCGGGACACCGCTCAACGATGGCTTGATTTTCATTCATAATTCCTTGGTCGGAATCGGAGTGCGCGATCAGGTTCGGATCATCTGTTCAGGAAAAATCACGACGGGCTTTGCGATCGCGTCTAAACTGGCTTTGGGCGCGGATCTCTGCAATTCGGCGCGCGGAATGATGTTCGCGATCGGTTGCATTCAAGCTTTACGTTGTAACAACAACACTTGCCCTACCGGGGTGGCAACGCAAGACCCCGATTTGGTCAAAGGGTTGGATGTCGGAGATAAGTCGCAGCGAGTGAAGAACTTTCATCATGCGACGATTCATAGCTTTTTAGAGGTCATTGCGGCGGCTGGGCTTTCGCATCCGAGTGAGCTCAGGCCTTGGCATATCCAACGCCGCGTGAGCGCTTGGGAAGTGAAGCACTATGGCGAGATTTATCCGTATCTCGAACCCAATGCTCTTTTGCAGTCCGAGGCGCCAAAGGCCTATTCCCGTCCGTGGGCGGCGGCAAAAGCGGAGAGTTTTTAATAGTTATTTATAGGTTCCTTGTGCGGAAATTCCGCCCGTGGATTGCAGCAGTACAGTCGCTCCGGACACTTTGGCGGATGCCGGAAGCTGGATGCTGAAGCCGTGATTTCCAATCAATCCTTGGCTCGAGTTGAGATCCGGTCTCGAGAGATTCGCGACCGTCGAATAGTCGGAGTAAATGACCTTCGAGTTGCTCAAGACATAGAGATAGACAGGCATCGAAGTGGACGCCGCTGCTGGATTGTACACCCATCCGGTGATGACACCGCTGCTGCTGATGGATTCTAGTGTCAACGTGGACGTGGTGATCTTCGCAGGAGCTGAAGTGGGTGTAGGCGTGGGTGTCGGAGTCGGAGTCGGAGTCGGAGTCGGCGCAGGCGTAGGTGTCACTTTTGGCGCAAGCGCAGTGGACGGACTTGGGGTCGGAGTTGGAGCGGGCGCAGGAGTTGGCGCAGCCGGAGGTGCCGGAGCGGGAGCGGGCGATGCCTGAATCGTAAATCCCGCATTTTTACAGACCACATCGGTCTCCGCCGCGTCGATCATAGTGCTTAGGGCTTGGTCACGAGTGAGCGTGCCCTTGTCGATCAAATCGACCCAATAGCTGATTTCAGCTGGAGCGATGCCTGAGGCCGTGCGTCTCAAGATCGTGCGGTATCCAAGTTGTACGGCTTGGGCAGAATCGCCAGAACCGAGTTGAACGAGAAACTCTGAATCCTTTATGAAATCTCTTAGGATGGATTTGCAGAGAGTGACCTCGTTCGAAGCGGCTGCAACGTTATTCCAGAAGTTCAGGCCGCGTGTATCGGGAGCGCGGTCTAGGCCGTTGAAGTAGAGGGATCGAATCCATTCATCTTTCGGAGATGTCGCGAAGTTCGGCAGTTTTCCGGTAATGGAAATGTTTTCGGAAAGTTGCATGACATATTTCGCTTCCGAATACATGTCGATCACAGCAAGCTGGAAGCGGAAACCGTGGTCTCCTATCAATCCTTGACTGGAGTTCAAATCCGGCCGTGGGAAATTAGCGTCGAGCTTATAAGTCGCGTAGACAGCGTTCGCGCTATTGTACAACATCAAAGTCACAGGAAGCGTTTTAGTAGGAGCTCCTGGAGCGTAAGCCCATCCCGAAATCAATCCGTTTTTGTCCATTGAATCCAATACCAACTTAGGCGGAGCCGTGACAGTCGGTGATGGAGTCGGCGTAGGACTTGGAGTCTTCACTGGTGCAGGCTCTGGTGCCGGAGCTGGAGGCGTTGGGGTAGGTGTCGTGCTCGGTGACGGACTCGGAGTTGGCGTAGGTGTCGGAGTTGGCGTAGGTGTCGGAGTTGGCGTAGGTGTCGGAGTTGGCGCTGGAGGAGAGGTCGTAAATCCAGCATTTTTACAAACCTGATCGGTCTCGCTTGAGTCGATGATTGCGCTGATGACTTGGCTACGAGTTAACGTGCCTTTTTCGATCAGATCAGTCCAATAACTCGTTTCAGCTGCGGAGATATTGGAAATCGGACGTCTCAAGATTGCCAGATAGCCGATCAGAACAGCTTGAGAGGTGCTGCTCGAGTTGAGACGAACTAAGAACTCGGGACCAGTCCACATGTCATGTAGAATCTTTTTGCAGAGAGCGACTTCGTTTGAAGCGGCTGCAACAGTGTTCCAGAAATTCAAACCGGCTTTATCTGGAGCACGGTTTAGACCGTTGAAGTAGAGGGAGCGAATCCACTCATCTTTCGGAGATGTTGCGAAGTTTGGAAATTTTCCGGTGACCGAAAGTCCTTGAGAAGACTGAAGAACGATTTTGACACCCGAGATGAGGTCGAAATCGCCAACCTGGATGCTAAATCCATGATTTCCGCTGATACCCTGACTGGAATTGAGATCCGGTCTCGAGACGCTAGCGATAGTCGAATAAGTTGCAAAGATTTCATTCGCACCATTGTACAAGTTCAGGGTGATCGATATTGGAGCGGTTGGAGATGCAGGAGAATATGCCCAACCTGTGACAAAACCATCTAGACTGATCGATTCCAAGACCAGCTTAGGCGGAGCCGTGACTGTCGGTGATGGAGTAGGCGTTGGTGTGAGCGTAGGCGTAGGCGTCACAGTGGGTGACGGACTAGGCGTTGGAGTTGGCGTTGGCGTTGGCGTTGGCGAAGGTGTAGGCGAAGGTGTAGGCGTCACGATAGGTGACGGAGTCGAACTTGGAGTTGGAGTAGGATTTGCGTTCGGATCGATATGAGAGCTGAGATCGACTGAGATCGAATGCGAGGTTGCTCCATAGCCCGCAGGACCATCGGACGGCGTGACTGTGTATTTGCCATAGTTGACGATTTGGAAATGTCCGGAGTCCAGTGCAGGGCTTCTCGTCAAGAGTTTTACGGTCGAGCTTCCTGTGGATGGATCAATGACAGAGCTGAGATCGAACGGAATCTTGAAGAACGTTCCGCTCGGGTAAGAGGATTTGCTGAGCATGATCAGTTCCGGAAGCGGAATTGGCGGAAACACTCCACTTTGCGGAACGACGAGCGAGGGCGGAATTTGAATGTAGGTCGAGGGCCCATTGATAAAAGATGCGCTGGTTGGTGTTACGTAAATATAATTGCGAGCAGCAATGAGAGAGCTAGAGGGGATTTTGTAACTGTAACCAAAGTGTCCCGCCGTCTTATATAAGGCATCGAGATCAGGACGAGGCTCTTTCACATCAATTTGCTGCATATAAAGCAGCTCTACTTTAGGACTAATTACAGTCACCCAGGCTGTTAATGGCCCCTTCGCTTCCACATCCTGTGCCCATCCGTGAATGACGCCGTCGCTATCGAAGGACTCGATTTTTCCTGTACTGCCTGACCAGCTGCCATTGTCTAAGTAAATAGAGTCGCTTTTGCTCATTTGGTCAGTCACGCCTAGGATCGTTGGGGCTGACTTGATAGCGGGATTGATAGGCGCCGCTAACAGGTAGAGCGGATTAGTTTGGACCAAGTGGTCGTAGCCGTACCAGAAATATCCCTTCGGCATGTCAGTGGTTGAAGCATCACAGTCTTTTCCGATAGAGTTTGGACAACCAAAATAGCTGCTCCATTGGTTTGCGAGCAAAAATGCGCCTTGGTGCAAGTTTCCTGCTGAGTCTTTATAGACCTTGTTGTCGTCAAAACCTACGATCGTGACTTCGTGACCACCACGACGTCCCGTCGTATCGTCGGTAATTACGCCGTTGTTTGCGCTTGCAGCCGAGCCGGAGAAAGCGTCCGAAAACGATGCCCCACTTCCAGCGTTCAGGATGTTTCCGTTTGGATGAGGATAGAAAGATACAAACTGATCCGCGACTTGAATGGTTACGCTGACGATCTGTCCGTTGGCGACAAGCGTTCGGACGTGATTAATCGAGCTCCAGTCTGTGACCTGAAATAAGAGCGGATTGCCGCCATCGTCGATGCGTTTTTTGAGCGCGTCGAGATAATCATCGTACGAAGGCTTTGCCTTTGATGCGTTATAGTATTCGCTTCCGCCGCCACCGGGGGGGGCTAGCGAAGCATAAGGATAAGAAACCTGAGAAGGGCAGCCCGAATGGCCCAAAATCTTTTGGCCGTCGGTTGGGGACATCCCTT
>CAZCBS010000182.1:0-8527 GCA_964496965.1 uncultured Bacteriovoracaceae bacterium | reverse complement strand
CTCCTCTGGCTCTGGTGTTCTTTTCGGTGTTATGAGACGATTTCTTTAATGTTTAGATATTTATTGGTTCTTGGAATTCTGCTGCAAAATTGCGGAGATATCCATCTCGGGACAAGCACCAACGATACCGCGCCCAATATGCCTTTGCTGGCCTCGGGGTCTTTTAGCGGTTCCTCTGTCAGCGGTAGCGCTGTGATGTACGGTCAAAACGGGAGCTATGTCCTGAGGCTTGTCAGCTATAGCGGACCTGGCGTCAGCAATCTTGCCGCGGTGGTCACGGGCAATGGATCGACAGTGGCTACGATTCCACTGACAGTTTCATCCGGAAACAAAAATTACTCATTCAGCGCGGCTTCAGGGATCACTTTCACTGCCGTGACGATTCGCTCAACCTCGACGAACACGGACTACTCGGTCGCGACGCTTCAATAGACGTCTTAAGGAAGCGCCATCTCGTTTTTGTATTCGACCAATTCTTTGATGCTTTGAACGTCGGCGATCATCCATTTGCCCTGGTCTTGAACCAGTTGCGCCATTTTCTTTTGCGTGATCTTAGCGCCGCTGCCTTTGGACTGATCCACATAGGTCAGCTCATAAGTAATATTGGTTTCTGTCGGCGAGGAGTTTTTAGCCTCCGTAAAAACCAGTTTCACGAACTCCCGCTTATTGTCGATAAAAGCTTGCCTGAATTGTTCGTCGCTCCAAGCCGAGAGCCGGGTTTTTGCTTCGCGGGTCAACAGGCTGACCAGCTCGACTCGGTCCGCGGCTCCTTTAACGGAGAAACTTTTCGAGATGTACGCGCTCAAGACTTTCTTTGGGTCGTTCGGAACATCGCCGTTTCTCGAACAAGCCGATGCAATCAGCGCCAACGACACGGCAAGAATGACTTTACGATACATACCCTTCTCCCTTAAGTGCCTCGACAAAGTCGCCCAAAAGCTTTCGAGAATCGGCACTCATATCCCGAAATTTAAAACCAATAATGCTTTCGGTCCCCATTCGGCTGAAAATACGAACAGGCACTCCGACGCAACGGACATGGCGGTCGCGAAACGAAAGAAAAAGCTCATGATTGTCGGCCTGCGTGAATTTCCGCGCGGGCGCTCGCTCTCCTCGAGAGTTGTCGCGAAAAATAAATACACCTTCACGATCCAGACGAGCCACGCGAAATTCGCTTCGCTGATCGTCGGCGCGGATCTCACAAGCCAATCCTGGCACAGGCTGAGGCAATCCTTCAAACCAGTGCATTTGAGGATCGACGTAGGATCGACTCAGCTCGAGCTTAAGCCAAGCCAGGTACGCAAACGAAAGGCCTCCCAGCATGAGAGCGAAGATTCCCAGGCTTGGGTAATGAAGCCTGAGCGCCATCCAGCCATTCGATAAAAACCAAATCGATCCAAAGAATGCCGTCAAATAGAGCCCGACTTTTCTGCCTCTCAAAAGCAAAACCGAGAGAATCAGGCAAAGCACCGCGACAGGAGCGCAGACCATTCCGATCTGTTGATACGGAAGTCGCCACCAGGGAGCGCGTTTGACTAGAATCACCTCAAACGCGGCAAGCGGAACGCAAAGTGCGAGAGCCTGGACAGCCCTCTTCAGGCCGCGAGGCATGTAAACCATCTGCATACCCTTAAATTTCTCACGCCACCGCTCAGATTGCAAAGGGTGATCCTTGCGCGTGTCTGCCGGTTCCCGTACTCTAAAAAGACATGGAAACCACCCCGATTCGGATCCTAGGCGTGATGACTGGAACCTCGTGCGACGGCTTGGACGCCGCGTGCATCTCGATCGATCCGGACGGCTGGGAGCCTCTTTGGTCCGCCACTGTTTCTTACCCCGCCGCGCTGAGAAAGCGCGTTCTCGATGCGCAAAAACCAGGAACCAAGCTGACCTCCCGCGACTGGCTCGCGCTCGAGCGGGACCTCGGCGAATGGTACGCCTCCGCTCTTTCAACAGCGATTAAAAAACGCGCCCCTGGCGAACGCCCGCACGTCATCGCGAACCACGGACAAACCGTGGCTCACTTCCCTGCATCCAAACGCCAAGGAATGACTTGGCAACTCGGCGACTCGACCCGCATCGCGCGCGCCACCGGCTTGACGGTCGTCTCGGGTTTTCGCAACGGCGACATGGCCGCAGGCGGTGAAGGCGCTCCGCTCGCGCCTGGATTTCACCTCTTGCTGGCGTCCGTGCTGGACCCAACTCAGCTTGGAATCGCGATTCACAATATCGGCGGCATCAGCAATCTGACTTATATCGGCTCCGAGGTCATCGCCTTTGACACCGGTCCAGGCAATTGCTGGATCGATGCCGCGACAGAAATCGCGACTCGCGGAAAGTCCAAGTTCGATCGCGACGGAAAGCTGGCGCGCCAGGGCGACGTCGACGCTTCGGCCGTCGATGCCGTATTGAAGAACGCTTTCTTCAAAAAAGCTCCCCCCAAGTCCACGGGCCGCGACGACTTTCCATTTGAATTGTTTAAATCCAAGACCCGCGCCCGCGGAGCCGATCTTGTCGCCACGGCGACCGCTGTAACGGCCGAATCGATCGCGCAAGCTTATGAGAACTTCATTCTCAAAAAGCGCCTACCGCTCAAAGCGATCTACATCACAGGGGGCGGCGCCAAAAATCCGGCGCTGATGGACGGGCTGCGAAACTATCTTGCTCCGATTCAGGTATCGACTTTAGAAGACGCTGGATTTGATCCGCAGCTCGTTGAGTCGCAAGCTTTTGCGTACTTCGGCTTTCTCAGTCTTTTGGGCCAGCCTGTCAGCGGCGCTTGGACTGGCGCTCAGGGCTTTGCTCCTCCCGGCCAAATCACGCCGGGTGAAAACTGGGTGGATGTTCTCTCGATGATCACGACTTATTGAACTTGGGCGATGAGAGTTCTTTCGCCGCTGTTGCTGTGAGTGTTTGCCGAGACGTCCGCGTCCGCAGTTTCAACGAGATTGCCATCGTAGAACTTAGCCAGCACGTAGCTTCGCGTTTCGCTATCCACTAAGATCTCGTATCCATTGCCAGTGATTTCTTGAATCGTTCCAATCTTGATCGTCATGCCCCTAGAGATTGCAGCTGGGGGGCCAATCCAAAGGGCTTTGGTTTTGCGGGGTTACGATGAGCGGTTCTTGCTTGGACTCTGTGTCTTTGGGGACACATGTAGGCACGGTGACCGCGCTTCAACCAGAACCCGCTGACTGCCAACTTGGTCTAAGCGAAAGAACTGAATTCCAAGGCCACAGACCGCATCGTGATCGTCTCCCTCTTCAAAAGCCGCGCTGAATTTTCTTCGAAACTCGCGAATGAACTCATCGACCTCGTTCATCCGTGAACTATTAAACCGTAGGATCAGAGACGAAATATTTCGATCGTTTTCTGATTGATTGAAAAGCGCCTCCCGCCCTTTCTTAATCAGCTCGCCGTGAAAGTTCCGAGCTAGATCAAGTCGCTTACCAGAAGGTAGCGTGATGAAATCGGTTAGAATCGTTAATTTACCACTTTCACTGATCTCAATCACTTTTGCACCAACGAGTGCATTCAAAGCGGCTGTAGCCTGAGCTTCCGGTATGCACAGTCTTTCTGCGATCCAAGCAGGATCAAGTCGCGCTCCTTTGATTTTGATCAATTCCATAACAGCGAAGCATTGCCAAAACCCAAGATGTTGGAAAGTCTCCTCCGAGATCCGATTGAAGCTAGTGTCCAGCTGCAGAACTTCATTACGAAGAGCCTTGCGCTTCCGCACATTCTTGGTGCGGTTGAGCTCCGCAGATTTCAAAAGGTAAACGCAATCATTTTCGGTAAGCGAGAGCTTTCGCGAAAATCGTCGTATGACTTCTTTTGAGCCACTGCTTTTTCCTTTCATGAGGTTGAGCAATGTCGAAGCCGAAATATTTAAATAGCGCGCGTATGCTCTAACGGAATAATTCCGATTGCGCTTTTTCTTTCGTTGAAAATCTCGGATCAGAATATCGGGAAGCGAAGGATGTGCCGTTTTCATCGCATAAAAACAAGATATGAAATTTAATATATTTGCAAGAACTCCGTCCAAAATGGTGTTCATACTCGCGCGGACAACCTTGCACAGTATTTCCTTAAGCATTCCTGACCTGCTTTATCTTTTTCGAGGTAGTGCCGATAATGAGATCAAGCAGGAGACATTTATGACTTCTATTACAAAGACCTTTTTGCTTTTCGTACGCTCGGCTTTAATAGTCACTCTGGCGATGACTCATTCTTTCTCTTATGCGAGTGAATCACGAGGTGGAGAGGTTGGTAATCGGGGAGACGCATCCTGTGCCTCTGCTATTAAAGTCGCTTGTGGATCGTATGGATGTCCAGAGGCAAAGCAAGGTCCTTCAATTAAGAACATACAAAAAGTGCAGCAGTTTCTTCCAGAAATCATGCACGCGGCGATGTTTTACAGAATTGATCCTCGCGCGTTGGTGGGCTCTATATTGATGGCAAGGACGATTAATATCAGCCCGATCGATCGAGGAGGAAATATTATACCACCGAGTGTGATGAAGTTTATAGAATCAATCTCTGGCCTCAGAGAACCCTATCAAGGAATCGCTCGTATCGACGAACGGACCGCTCAAAAGGTTGAGCCCGTTGCGCACATTTGGGAGGGCCGAACAACGCGAAAGCCGGATGAGATCAAGAAGGAATTCGATAATCATCCGGATAGCACTTCGATTTTATACGCAGCTGCGACTCTTCGAGCGGCGCAAGACGAATATATGAAAGCGGGCTTCAATGTCAGTGGCAGCCCTGAAATATTGACGACGCTTTATTCAGTTGGAGACTGGAAAACTAGAGCGGAAAAGGCCAAGGCCGAAAAACGTCAACCTCAAATGAATTTTTGGGGTGCTTTCTATGTTTGTAATCAGCAAGTCGTCCAAAATGTCCTTAAAAATATAAAAACTCTTCCTGGCGCGCAGGTCAACGACAACGTCGTATTCCCCGCTGAAGCAAAAGTCACAAACTGGGTATTTAAGAGTATGAAATCGGATGGTACTTACGAATCTGGCCTTAAACTTCCAGATGGAGAAACGACTGACTTCAATGCCTCTCCTTTCAAATAACGCGCTTTCTTAATGGGCCAAGCGAGAATATCTCGCTTCTCGCAGTGATGATAGTATGTACGATTTTTTTAAAACGAGTGGTTGGATACGAAAGAAAGGGACGATCCAAAGATCGTCCCTTCAAAAACCAAGAACGTGACAACTGTCATCATATCGGCTCAACGATAGGCTCAGGTCAGGATCACCGCTAGCTGACTAATGCCGTCGGGAAACTCGTCGCGCGACGAGTTCACGACTCAACCGAAACCCACTGACCACCGAGCCCAATTCCACATGAAAGCTCGGCACCATTCGGAGCGTCGCCATAGAGCACAGCCGAAGGACCAAAATTCAAAGGCGCGCGCGAACCAGAAAAATAACAAGGCCCAGCCCAATTCGAAGGGCGCGCACCACGAGCCAAGCGCGAAATCCAAATCTCATTCGCAACGCGGTGATTAGCGCTCTCCACTCGCCGGCGCCATCTCTCGGAGAGCCGACCTGTCTCCATCGCGCGAATCAGATAAAGATGAGCATCGAGCCAGAGCTCGGGCGAACCGATATCTTTCCAAGCCCCCCGAACCAAGTGAAAGCCCACTCGCTTTTCGCGAATCATCGGCTCAAGAATCGTCGGCACAAACTCTGACGGCCCGCTCATCGGAACATCTCGAAGAGCATCATGCTCGAGAACCGCAGAGCCAATAAAAAATGGACGACCCGTTCGTAAGTCAGGACTGAAACCCGTGACCAGTCCGCTCTCAGGATCGAGATAAATCTCGCGATACTTACCCGTCGTCGGAGGCTCCGGAAAAACAGCTAACGTGAGCGCAACATTCCAGCGATTGCGAAGCTCTTCATGCTTTCGTGCCAAAGCGCCAAGATCGATGTCGCAAAGAACATCGGCGTTGACCAAAAAGAAAGGCTCGCCGTCCAACTCAGGCAGCGCCTTGCGAAGGCCCCCCGCGCTTCCCAAAAGCTGAGAGCTCTCGTCGCTGATCACAAGATCCATCGCACGATCCGCTCCACCGCGCTCGAGACTCAGAAAACCCGCGCGTGCGCGCTCCGCATGATGATGAATGTTCACGACAGTTTTGGTAACACCTGCCTGCGCGATCGAATCCAGCGCAAACTGAGCGACAGGAACACCCATCACCGGCATCAGCGCTTTGGGCACGAGTTCGGTAAACGGCCTGAGCCGTGTTCCAAGCCCTGCAGCCATGAGCATTGCGCGAGTGACGGGCATGCGATCAGAAGTAGTAGTAGTGGAACAGCACTTCGCGCAACGCCGAGTATTTCGGATACTTCAGCAGCGTGCGACGAATGTTCTCGAACGTGTTGCCGATGTATTTCAGATACGTCGGATTACCACGGCGATTCAGGAACGAAGCAAAGCTTCCGATCGCCTTGAAGTTGCGCTGAAGCGCCATCATATCGAACGCATAAATAAAATCGCGGCGATTGAGACGCTTGCCTGAAAGCGCTTCCCAACGAACGATGTAATAATCCAACAAAGTCGCGATCTGCGATTCTTCAAGCTGGTAATAGCTATCGCGAAGAAGCGAGACGAGATCGTACTGAGCTGGACCCATTCGCGCGTCTTGGAAATCGATCATGACAAGACGCTCATCACCAGCTTTACCGTTCGGAGTGACCATCACGTTGCGTGAATGGAAATCGCGATGAGTGAGAACGGTCGGTTGCGCCGCCAAGAAGTGGCAAATCTCGCTGAAGCCATTCTGCATGGTCTTCATGTCTTCGTCGCGAATCTGGCGACCGAGATGCTTCTGATAGAAGTGCTCGATGGTGAAGTTCACTTCCCACATCAGTTTTTCGTGATCAAAGAAGAGCTTGAAGGCCTGAAGGTCAGGCGCTCCACGAGATGGAGATGCCTTGAGCTGAAGCTGAATCAAATTATCGAGGACCTTCTGATAAAGATGACGTTCGACATCGACCGTGCAGACTTCTTGAAGCCTGCGAAGAAGCGTCACATCGCCTAGATCTTCCTGAAGAACGAGACCCTTCTCAGCATCGGCATCGTAGACTTTCGGAACATCAACGCCGGATTTCTCTAAATGCTCGCGCACCACGAGAAACGGATAACTATCCTTTTGTTCCTGAAAAGGTTCCACTCGCGCCAAGATGAAGCTTGCGACAGGCGATCCGGGACGCGCAGTCACTCGATAATAACGTCGCGTACTTGCATCGCCTGGAATTTTGGTGATCGAACTGACTGCAACGGACTTGCTGGCCCATTCCGAAAAATCTTCTTCAATTCCGGTCTGGCCGGTTTGGCTTTCGAACATTTGACTGAATTCCTCCAGCATTTTGCGAGTCTGCGGGCTTGTGGATGTCACTTCAATAGGATTGCTGAACTCAAAATAATGTCAATGGTTTTAGAACTTTTGAAGCTTTCCGCGAATCAACACGAAGTCGTCCGTTTGAACAATGGGGTTCCGAAGCGGAGTCAGGAGCGCGATGTCCTTTCGTGCTTGATCGAGAATGCGTCCGAGCTCCGCCTGATCCCAAGGCGAGTGGGCAGAATTATCCATCATTCGTTGAAGAAGAGTGAGCAGTCCCCGAGGATCGTAGCCAGCATCGTAGAGAAAATTAACCGCCGAACCAATCGCCTCGTCGTCGCTCTTGGCGCTAAATGCGAACATCCCGTCCTTGCTGAAAAAATCGATGTCTTCCGGGGTGGCTAAAGTTTTGAGAGGCAATACCTCGGGCAAGGCGGCGGCATCGCGCATTCGCAGGCCGGAGGGGTTTCTTCGCAGGTAGTTCTGGATATGCTCGTTCAAAAGATGCCCGAACTCGATCGCGATCGCCGCGGCGACTTCGCTCTCGAACTCGACGGTCTTCAGCATTCCGGACGAAAGATAGATTCGGCCGCCCGGCAACGAGTAAGATCGGTACTGACGGGTCGTATCCTTCAAAAGAAAAATGCTGAGCTCGGAAAAATGCAGCTCCGAATTTTTGTTGGCAAGCCTTTGCGCCACCTGTCCAAGATAGGCCTGAATATGAGTGTCTTTCTTAATGCTAAGTTGCGGCGTCATCTGTTGCGCAAGCTCAGTGCCGATCGCCCGATCAAACTCGATTCGCTCGCTCACCGTTACTCTTCGCGGTGGCACGCTCGCGCAAGACGAGACGATCAGCAGCGACACAATAGCGGATAGCGTGACGGCAAAAGATGACGTTCTGAAGGCCATGAAGTTCAATCTAGAGAAAAAAGACGGAGGCAGCAACCCCATCGAGTTTTAATTGATGGAATTACTGCCTCTGATTGTATTCGCTTGCTTACGACTTCGCGGTACTTCGCGGTCGCTGGAGCGAGTTCCGTTCCTTGCGAAGCAGGCTCGCGTGGAGCTTGTTGCTCCGTAGCGTTATCGTGCGCCATCGGAGACACCGGATTTTCTTCTTCATGCTGCTCGATGTCTTCGGGGTTCTTTCCACCCGTGTAGTAGAGGTAGAAA
>CAZCBS010000181.1:0-8537 GCA_964496965.1 uncultured Bacteriovoracaceae bacterium | reverse complement strand
CTGGGTATGGACAAAATACCCGCCATTCTCTTGAAATTCATTGGACCAGTCTCTCCTGAAATGGAGCGCTTGCTTACCCTTCGTTGGAACCTTTTTAGACTTCAGTCTTGCGGCAAAGGCCGCGAACTCGCCAAAGACAAGAAGCTCCATAAACTGGAAAAACAGCTTCTATGCGGAAGCTTAAAGTTGCCACAATCGGCTTGGAAACATTTTCAAGCCGAGTTTGCTCAGGCGAAAAATAAGGAGGAATGGCTACTTCGTCTCTTTGAATTAACGCCAATTCCAAAGCCAAGGGCAAGAAAACCCAAAGCCGCACAGCTCAGACTTCCTGTGGACCTTTCTGGAGTTTGGGTTGGCCAGCCCGATTCAACGTGGGAATTCATTCCCTTTAAATCGGAGAATTAACGAAAAGTGGGAGCCTCGCAGATCAGGCTATTCAACGAAATCTGGTCCGATTTGATACCAATACGGTGATCCTTTCACGCCAATACCGCCTCTAAGCACGAGATTCTTCCTCTCAAGGCCCTTGAGCGCCTTAATAAAGTCTCGACGACGAATCCTGACGCATTTCTGTAATTGATCTCTCGATAGTCGATCTCGCGGAATGTTTCTAAGCAAGTCCAGGATTGCGTCCTGATGCTTGCTCCTGCGCTCGACCACTTTTTTATTAACGAAGTGTACGGCGTCTGGCTGTTGAATTGGGAGAGCGTCATTCATGAAAAATAATCTGATCATGGCTATAAGATTCGTGCGCGAGGGGCGAAAAGGCCGTTCCCGACACCTTATTGGTCGGCATCACTGAAGAGTGTCGATGCGCGGAGGGTGAAATGCCCGTTCCCATAGTGGACCGAGCCCAGACGAAGCAAGGCGGGCCTCAATCCTGACTGACGCAATGACCCATAAGATTTTATTTGACGAAAGCGTCTTCGTTGCTTAATTTTTAAGCAATTAATGCGCATACGGCTGAAGTTCCTGGCCATACATGCAGAAGGAGCTTTAGCTGTGAACACGATTGACCCAGGTCCTGAATTTTTCCAAACATTTACTCCCGATGTCAATGGGCGCCTTTTTAGTGCGATCCGCCGCGCTTATGACACGGCCTTTGAATTCCAAGCTCCCGCAGAGCGCGGCTTCAATGAGCAAATGTTCGGCTTTAACCTGGCAGGATACTGCACTTATGAGCTGACCTCAGAGATTGAGACAGCTGGAGCACCGTTCAGACTAGCGAGCCAAGGAGGAACCTTTCGGTTCTTTACTGGAGCTTTCGAGATGGGGTGCTATCGCGCGGGTAAGAGTGAGCGAGACAATATTTGGACCTCGTTCCCACAGAACGACAGCGGAATCCAAACGCTTAACAATGATCAACTTTGGCTTCCTGGAATGGAGCCGATGGCATTACCCAAACTGGTGCTGGCACATTTCGGAAATTCTGAGGATGGCTTTTGCGCCCTCTATTTGTGTGCTCCAAAACGCTACGAAAATGGAAGTGTCGTGGAATGGGCCTTTGCACACGAATTATGGAAACGCGCAGAAGCTACAACCGAGTCTGCTCCTGTAATTGCTTCTGCACCAGAAGCTCCTGCGGAAACAGTAAGAACTCCAATTATTCGTCGAAAACCAAGGAAGGACGAAGAGCAAGGAAATGGATGATTCAGAAAGACCAATTCTAGGAAAAAACGATATTCATACAGCGGCACGGATGTTCATTCGTGAGCGCCTTACGATTGCTCGTGAGCTTCGAGGGCTGACTAAGCAGCAGCTCGCGGACAAAGTTGGAAAGACTCCAAGTGCGATCACTCAATTTGAAAGCGGTCACGCAAATCCAGATGGCAAAACAATCGGAATGCTTGCTCTTGCTCTTCGAGTATCGGTGGGGTTCTTTGCTCTGCCAGTTCCAGGCGGGGCTCTTTCAGTAGAGGTTTGTAATTTCAGGAGTCTGCGTTCTGCTCGTCAGCGTGAGCGACGAAAAGCTTTGGCTCATGGTTCAGTCGTTCGAGATTTTGCTGATGTTTTGAATGATCTGTTTGATCTGCCTGAAGAGACGGTTAGCCAGTTTTCATCAGCCGAATACAGAATTTTAGACATTGAAGAGAAAGCAGCCGCTGTTCGAGCTGCATGGGGTCTTAAGCTTGGTCCAATTCAAAGTATCGCACGACTCCTAGAGAGCCAAGGGGTTCTGCTCTCTTTTATTCCTGATGATTCCACTGCTGTTGATGCTTTTTCAGCTTGGTACAAAGGGCGTCCGATGTTGTTTCTGCGTTCTAATAAAGCGTGGAGTCGGACCATTTTTGATATCGCTCATGAACTTGGACATCTGGTGATGCACGTTGATGCAAATCCAGGAGCGCACGACCTTGAAGTTGAGGCAGATCGTTTTGCTTCTGCCTTCTTGCTTCCTCGCGAAACTTTTATAAGGGAGTGCCCAAATCGAATTGACTGGGATCACTTTAGAGAGCTTAAGAAGAGATGGCATGTATCTTTGGCTGCTCTGGTTCGTCGTGCAAAAGATTTAAGATGCATTACGGAGGCGAGTTACCGCAGGGCTTGTATTGATATCAATCGTTTTGGCTGGAGAACCGCTGAACCCGATGAGCCAAGTCCTGAAAATCTAACGATCATCCCAGAGGCAGTGCGCTCTCTTTTAGCCGAGGGTGTATCGATCGAACACCTAGCTTCTCGAATTGGCATCTATGCAAACGAGTTCAATGATCTGATGGGAATGAATAAGATGACAAACTCGACGCAAATTTCGTTTCCTCATTCGACCTGACAGGTATCTAATGAGGCGAACAACTCCTGAAGGCGATGACTTTCATTTCGACTTAGAAGCAAATGCCGAGGACTCACTTTCTCATGGCGTCGATCATTTCATTGAAGCCCAGGAGTCAGGTGATCCTTCGCATCTCAAATATACGATCCTTCACACGTTTCATGCGACGGAACTTTATCTTAAAGCAAGACTCGCCAAGGCACATCCGTCGCTGATTTTTCAAAAGCCAGAAGAAGCCCATAAGCACGATCCGAAGACCGTGGACTTCGATACGCTCATCGGAAGACTAGCGGCAGCTTCGGTTCAGCTCGACGAAGAAGAGCATGAAGATTTGAAGCAATTGCGGATCGTCCGTAATCGCATCGAGCACCACAAAATCTCTTTTAGTTTAGAACAAGCCCAGAACTACGTCGGTAAGGCCATGCGGTTCTTGGAGCAATTCCTTGAAGAGGAGCTTTCGATCAGCCTGAAAGACAACCTCGATAAAGATAAGTACATCGCGCTTCAAAAAGCGGTCTATTCCTACGAAGAACGTCTTGAGAGGGCCAAGGAAAGCGCAAATGAAACAGGCCCAGTGGACTACGATGGCTCGGACTGGAATCTGCTCGAATGCCCTGAATGCGGAGAAGAAACACTCTCTCCAACTCCAGAGAAAGATGGAGACTGTCGCTGCTACTTTTGCAACTCACGCGCTACCATAACTTATTGTCCTAGATGTGGCGGTCCGAGAATTAACGAAGATGAAGATAGTTATGTCGAATGCGACGATTGCGTTGACTACCGCATGAGCAAGGACGACTGACGGTTGGGTACTATTGAATATGAAATACGCGCTCGTGAGTGAACAACGTCAAGAGGCTCAGCCCGATCTTTCGGGTGAATGCCTAGGCTGCCGTGCTCCAATGGTAGCAAAGTGTGGAGAAAAGAGAATCTGGCATTGGGCTCATCGAGTGAAGCGCACCTGCGACAGCTGGTGGGAGTCCGAAAAACCATGGCACCGTCTTTGGAAAGATCACTTTCCCGAAGATTGGCAGGAGATTCGCCATCCAGCCGAAAACGGTGAAGTACACATCTCAGATGTGAAAACTGATAAGGGCTGGGTAATTGAGTTCCAACATTCACACCTCAAACCCGACGAACGTCGAGCCCGCGATAACTTTTATCCGAAGTTAGTTTGGGTCGTAGATGGAACCAGACTAAAGAAGAGTAGATCTCAATTTTCTGCTGCGTTGAAGTTAGGTACACCCATCAATGCGAATCCGTTGGTTCTGACCGTTTCATTGGAAAAGTGTGAATTGCTAAAAGAATGGAGCGATTGCCGTGCTCCCGTTTTCTTTGATTTCGATGGAATTAATAAATCCAGAGATTCAGTGCTTTGGTGTCTTCTTCCAAAGAGGCCTGGTAGCGCAGCACTTCTGGCAGCGCTTCCATATATCGCGTTCGTCGGGCTTCTGCGTGGCGAGACGGGAGATAGAGAATATGGATTCGATGAATACGTGAGGGACGTTAGCGATCTGATCTCACGTTACCTTTCGCGCGGGCAGAGCCAGCCAGCCCTTCAAGTCCAGAATCGATCGCCCCAACCTCATAGGTTCCAGCAATACGGTGCTTTCAACGCGCGTGCCCGAAGACGCTTCTAGCGTGGCAAAGAATATCTGAAATCCCACATCGGCCTGCCTCCTACAACACACTGGCCAAAAATGCTCCGTGATATATCTCATAGAGCGTCCAAAATTCAGCGTCACTAATCAGCGACACCTTCAACTGAAACCTAATTAACAAACGCTCACTGGGAATTGATCCCCAGGAAGGGCGCTTTCGTTAATTTCCGATGGAAATGTACAACTACTCTCCCCGCTACCATTTAAAGCAAAAAATAAAACGGACAGTCCAATGGACTGTCCGTTTTTGTTTTATCAGCACAAATAGCGCGAAGGTTTTTAGCGCGCGTCCCCAAAAGTCACTCCGCCGGCGGAGCCGGGATCTTTACGCCGCAGATCCGCTCAGCATCATCCAGTCCTTTTTCACTTCCCACGCAGTAGGAAATGAGCCGTAAGTGCGACGAGCAAGCTCAGCGGCGGTAAGTTCAGGATCGCGTTCTATCAACGCCCACATATCCGCTCGATAGCTAGGGCCCATCATCACCCGGTAGCGGTACGCATGGTGTCGCTTGGCGAGTTCCGCTGGCGACAAAATATCTTCAGGACGATGACGCAAAAGTTTGGCAGGAACACGCAAAGCCGTTCCGACAAATCGTTCGTCTTCACCGTGTCGCTCGATTTGAAATGAGGTCCCCACCCCTAGCAACTCGAGCCTCGACTTGGTTTGGACTTTTTGGAGCTTTTTGAATCTCCAGTCTTGCTTCTGCCATTGCGCGATCGCCGCCCAGAAAAACTTCACTCGATCTTCTTTGATAAGATGCACGAGCTTGATCAGTCGATCCGCATTGACTCTCTCGAAGTGAATACCGAACCAATCCACCAGAAGTGACAAAACGCGAAAGTCTTCATGAACAACGCCTTCGATCGATGCGCTCACAAGCGTGTCTTCGATATTGGGCTCTTTTCGCGACGCTTTAGCGGCAAATCGCATTCCGATGGCTATCATGTCGGCGGTCAAAGCTTCACCGGTCGCAAACTCCGAAGGCATCAATATGCGCTTATGTGCCATAGCCTAGCCTCGAAAGAAGTTGTGCAATCATTGCTTCGACGTGAGCAGGCCGGCCGGGATTCGCGTCTTGCACATTAAGCCAGTCCAAAGCTTCGAGAACCTCATCTTTCGATGGTTTCATCGCGATGCAATCTTTTAAATCCTGTCCGCGATCGCAATAAGCAAAGAGCTTGGACTTAAGCAAATCGGATCGACCCAGCGTATGTAACGAAAGCGCCTTCCCGAAATAGAGCTTTTCCAATCTTGAGCGCCAACCTTTGGGGAGCACGTCTTTCAAACTTTCGGGCCCGTTATTGAGCCAAGGTTCTTTTAGGTCGTGTCCATTTTTTATAGCTTCGCGGCCAAACTCCAGCGCGGCAAGTGCGACAGATTCAGGAATACTTGGATCCAAAACATCACAGTCCTGTGTCTCACGCGTGACAACACCCAAGAGCGCAAGCGCTGCTCCACCAATGACCACCGCCTCAAACTCGAGCCCTCGAGTGACGAGATACTGATCGAACTCTTTTAACATCTCTTTTGGCTTCACTTGAGGCACCCGATTCTGTCTGATCGTTTTTACTTATCGGCAATAGTTGGTATAACTATATAATATACCACAGTCTCAGTCAAATTTTACCCAAAACACTACCGATCAGAAGCCCTTCGATGTCGCACCCATGTCGCACGACACCTAGAAATCACCCGTTTCAGCCCGCCCTCGACCGAACTCAAAATGCGATGGAACACCTTGGTTTAATTAAAGAATTGCAACAATTCCAAGAATATACAAAAACTGCATTGTCGCGCTCATAACCCAAAGGTCGTAGGTTCAGCACACGCGGCACGCGTAAATCCTGCCCCCGCTACCATTCTTTAACCTCCGAGATTCCAGCAACACGCTGAAGTCTCGGAGGTTTTTTTATTTAAAGATCCCGCATATACTTCTGAAAGGTTAAAAAGTTAAAAGGGACAAAACAGGAGATCTAGGTAGCAATGAGCCGCATTGCGCTCAGCAAAGCAGTTCTGGAATGGGCACTTCGTCGCCGAGGGCTGACGATTGCAAAGCTCCGCCCTAAATTTCCCAAAATCCAAGAATGGGTCGAAGGATCTTCTAACCCAACCCTTAAGCAAGTCGAAACTCTCGCAAAGTTAACAAATACACCTTTCGGCTACTTTTTCTTAGACACTCCGCCTGCCGAAACTCTCCCGATTCCACACTTCAGAACTCAAGACGACAAAAGACCACATGGCCCAAGCCTTGAGTTATTAGACACCATTCAACAAATGCAACAGCGGCAAGACTGGTTGCGCGAATATCTCGTAAAGCATGGAGAAGAACCAGTCGGGTTTGTTGGCAAATCTAGCACGAATAGCAGCCCTACCGAAATCGCAGCGCGAATTAGGCAATCCCTCAAATTAGAGACTAATTGGGCCGCAAAACATCGGAACTGGTCTGAGGCTCTTCAGGCCCTTAGAGAAGCAATGGAAGATGCGGGAATTCTCGTTTTCGTAAATGGTATTGTTGGAAATAATACTCATCGAAAGCTTGCCGTTGAAGAATTCCGTGGCTTTGTATTGGTAGATACCTATGCTCCACTAGTTTTTATTAACGGCGCAGATGGAAAAGCGGCTCAGATGTTTACATTAGCCCACGAACTTGCCCATGTGTTCTTGGGAAGTAGCGCAGCTTTTGACCTAAGAGACATGCAGGCCGCGAGTGACCCAATTGAACAGGCTTGTAACAAGGTAGCAGCAGAATTTCTTGTGCCTGAGCGTGACTTACGAGCATTCTGGCCAAGTGTTAAAGGTAATCCCGAACCATTCCAAGCTGTCGCACGAAACTTTAAAGTCAGTGCAATTGTAGCCGCAAGAAGAGGCCTAGACATTGGCTTAATTACGCGAGATGAATTTTACGACTTCTATAAAGCCTATTTAAACGATGAAGACCGGGCAAAAGCCAGAGCTTCGTCTGGCGGAGACTTCTACGCCAGCCAAAATCTAAGAGTAGGCCGCAGATTCGGCGAAACTGTTGCCAGAGCCGTGAGAGAGGGCACCCTACTCTATTCCGAGGCATATCGACTTACCGGACTACATGGAGCTTCATTCAAGAAATTTGCGGAATCTCAAGGATACTGGGAGCCTGGAGCATGAGCAATCCAAGCTATATCCTGGATGCCAATGTATTTATCGAAGCGGCACGCCGCTATTACGCCTTTGATATTGCCAAGGGCTTCTGGGTTGGCTTGATTGAACAAGCCAAACTCGGAAAGCTGGTCAGTATTGATCGCGTAGCTGAAGAGCTAGAGCGAGGAAAAGACGACCTTTGTGATTGGGGAAAGAAGCATTTTCGCCCACATTGCGCGTCCACAGACGACGCGGCAGTCGCCCAAAACTTCGGAAAATTGATGAACTGGGTTCAAACTCAGCCTCAATTCCTACCTCACGCTAAGGCTGAGTTCGCCAACGGCGTGGACGGCTGGATCATTGCTTATGCACTCACGAAAAAGGCAACGCTGGTAACTCACGAAGTATTCGACCCAAATATTAAACGCAAAGTACCTATTCCTAACGTTTGCCGAGCCTTTGACGTACCCCACATTGATACTTTTGAATTAATGCGGCGACTTGGAATGAAATTGGCCCTACACACTTAACAACAGGCCCGCTCAGCCCCAGTCTCAAGATGGTCCTGCTCTTAAGCCTTTCAGATGACCGTTTTATAACGGCTTACCGCATTTGGAGCAGAACTTTGCCGGCTGAAAAAAGAATGAACGTCTAAACTGGACCGCACCACAATTACTGCAGACCCTCATCATTCGGACATTAAGAAAAGCTATCAACGCGGCGGCTGGCGCTACGAAGACCAGGCTTTCCCGCTGATTAATCGTCCAAAAGACAAATCCACAAAATAGGATCGGCGCAAGCGCGTTAATTAAAATGACCCACCGTCGTTTGACCTTCGGATCAATTTTGGACCGAAACAATAATAACGACCCCAAACCCAGAAGAACCCAAGCACCAAAGAATACCTTGAATCTCGTTTCTTGATCCATACTTACAGACTAAGAGGGAACTCGTGTAAACCTCCAGCAAATTTTACCAAGGCAAGATTTAA